>NZ_JBDPMJ010000034.1:0-74391 GCF_039880665.1 Nonomuraea sp. B5E05 | reverse complement strand
GCCTTTCCGCTCGACTTGCATGTGTTAAGCACGCCGCCAGCGTTCGTCCTGAGCCAGGATCAAACTCTCCAAAAAAGGTCTGAACCCAACTAACAAAAGGAATCCGTCTACCGGCATAAGCCGATATAACGGGGTTGTGCATCATGCACTGGCTTTTAACACACTGTTGAGTTCTCAAGAAACGCACGCGTACATCCTCACCAAAACCCCGTGACCGGGATCCTCGCTCGGAGGCGTTCATTTCGTTGTGTCTTAACTCTTTCAGCCGTTCAAGTCCCTGTCAAATTGACCGGACCTGCACAACCTGCGGGAATTAAGCGCCGCCCCCTTTCAGAGACAACCCCTCTAACTTACCAGCCCGTAGGCGGTTCGGCGAACCGGTCTCCGGACTCAGCAGTCACAAGGGATCGCCGTCGACCCACGACACAACACGCCAATATCACCGGAGTGAGAGGAGGTTGTGCCGCACCGCGTCGGCTTCCCAAGATTAGCAGCGCTCCCGACCGCTCGAGACTCCTTCGTCGCGGTCTAAGGCCACAGATCGATCACGACCGAACATAGACTCCCCACGTGAGCAGCAACACGCCACCAGTGGCGAAGAAGGTCCAGACCGAGCGCATCCATCATGGCGACACCGTCATCGACGAGTACGCCTGGCTGAGCAACAAGGAAGATC
The DNA here is from genome assembly GCF_039880665.1 of Nonomuraea sp. B5E05. Taxonomy (NCBI): domain Bacteria; kingdom Bacillati; phylum Actinomycetota; class Actinomycetes; order Streptosporangiales; family Streptosporangiaceae; genus Nonomuraea; species Nonomuraea sp. B5E05. The sequence goes on along the minus strand of NZ_JBDPMJ010000034.1, from coordinate 73,715 downwards.
CCGATACCACCGCCTATCTGGAGGCGGAGAACGACTTTCTCAAGAAGGAGACCGCTCACCTCTCCGAACGCCAGGAGCAGGTGTTCCAGGAGATCAAGGCACGCACCCAGGAAACCGATCTGTCGGTGCCGAGCCGCAAGGGCGCCTGGTGGTATTTCACGCGCACCGAGGAGGGCAAGCAGTACGCGGTCTCCTGCCGCGTCCCCGCCGACAGCGACGCGCCCCCAGTGATCACGCCGGGCGAGCGGCTCGACCGCGAGCAGGTGATCCTGGACGGCAACGAGCTGGCGGGCGACAGCCCGTTCTTCTCGGTGGGCGCCAGCTCCGTCACCCCTGACGGCTCGATGCTGGCCTACTCGACCGACTACAAGGGCGACGAGCGCTTCACGCTGAGGTTCAAGAACCTCGAGACCGGCGAGGTGCTGCCTGACGAGATCACGGACATCTTCTACGGAGGAGCCTGGTCGGCGGACGGCTCCGCGTTCTTCTACACGCGCGTCGACGACGCCTGGCGCCCCTTCCAGGTCTACCGGCACACCCTGGGAACGCAGGAGGACGTGCTGGTCTACGAGGAGAGCGACGAGCGTTACTGGGTGGGCATCGGGCTGACCAGGAGCGAGCGCTACCTGGTGCTCAGCGCGGGCAGCAAGATCACCAGCGAGGTGCGCGTCCTCGACGCCATGGATCCGTCGGGCGAGTTCCAGGTCGTCCGCCCCAGGAAGACCGGCGTCGAATACGGCGTCGAACACGCCGGCGACTTCTTCTACGTGCTCCACAACGAGAACGCCGAGAACTTCGAGCTGGCCACCGCCCCGCTCGACGACCCCGGGTCCTGGACGTCGCTGACCGCGCACAGGGACGACACGAGGCTCCTGGAGATCGACGCGTTCTCCGACCACGCCGTGGTGCACTTCCGGCGCGAAGGGCTGACCGGCCTGCGGGTGCTGCCCTACGGCTCCGCCGGCGGCACCTGGAGGGAGCGGGTCGAGGCCTCCGAGCGGAACGCGTACGAGATCGACTTCCCCGAGCCGCTGTACGACGTCGGGCCGGCGGGCAACCCCGAGTTCACGACCACGCGACTCCGGCTGGCGTACACGAGCATGGTCACCCCGCCCAGCGTGTACGACTACGAGCTCGACTCGCACGAGCTGATCCTGCTCAAGCAGCGCCCGGTGCTCGGCGGCTACGACCCTGCCGACTACGAGCAGTTCCGCGACTGGGCCACGGCCGAGGACGGCACGAAGATCCCTGTGTCCATCGTGAAACGGAAGGACACCGCCAGACCGGCTCCCACCGTGCTGTACGGGTACGGCAGCTACGAGACCTCCATCGACCCCGGCTTCTCGATCCCGAGGTTGTCGCTGCTCGACCGCGGGTTCATCTTCGCCGTCGCGCACGTCAGGGGCGGCGGCGAGCTGGGCCGCCGCTGGTACGAAGAGGGCAAGCTGACCAGGAAGCGCAACACGTTCACCGACTTCGTGGCGGCGGCCGGGCACATGAAGGAGAGCGGCTGGAGCGAGCGGGTCATCGCGCGGGGCGGCTCGGCCGGCGGGCTGCTCATGGGCGCGGCCACGAACCTGGCGCCCGAGCTGTTCGCGGGCGTGGTGGCAGAGGTGCCGTTCGTCGACGCCCTGAACACCATCCTCGATCCGTCGCTGCCGCTGACCGTGATCGAGTGGGACGAGTGGGGTGACCCGCTGCACGATCCCCAGGTCTACGCCTACATGAAGAGCTACTCGCCGTACGAGAACGTGGACGGCAGGGCGTACCCGCCGATTCTGGCGATCACGAGCCTGAACGACACGCGCGTCCTCTACCACGAGCCGGCGAAGTGGATCGCGCGGTTGCGGGCGACGGCGGGCGGCGGGCCGTTCCTGCTCAAGACCGAGATGGGCGCGGGGCACGGCGGCCGCAGCGGACGTTACGACGCCTGGCGTGAAGAGGCGTTCGCGCTGGCCTGGATCATCGAGAGGGGCACGTCATGACGTATCAGGCCGACGATCGGCGTTACGAGCGCCAGCCGTACAACCGCAGCGGCCGCAGCGGGGTGAAGCTGCCGGCGGTGTCGCTGGGCCTGTGGCACAACTTCGGCGACAACCGGCCGATCGAGACGTCACGGGCGATCCTGCGGCGGGCGTTCGACCTCGGGGTGACGCACTTCGACCTGGCCAACAACTACGGCGTCCCGTACGGGTCGGCGGAGCGGAACTTCGGCCGGATCCTGGGCGAGGACTTCGCGCGCCACCGCGACGAGCTGATCATCTCCACCAAGGCCGGCTTCGACATGTGGCCCGGCCCGTACGGAGAGTGGGGTTCGCGCAAATATCTGCTGGCCAGCCTCGACCAGTCGCTGGAGCGCATGGGCCTCGACTACGTCGACATCTTCTACAGCCACCGTCCCGATCCGGACACGCCGCTGGAGGAGACCATGGGGGCGCTCGACCGGGCCGTGCGCTCGGGCAAGGCGCTCTACGCGGGCATCTCCAACTACTCGGCCGAACAGACCACCCAGGCGGCGCGGATCATGCGCGAGCTGGGCACGCCGCTGCTCATCCACCAGCCGTCCTACTCCATGATCAACCGGTGGATCGAGGACGGGCTGCTCGACGCGCTGGAGGAGGCGGGGATGGGCTGCATCGTGTTCTCGCCGCTGGCGCAGGGCGTGCTGACCGACCGCTACCTCGACGGGGTGCCGGCCGACTCGCGCGCGGCCACCAGCCGTTTCCTGCCGCAGGAACGGATCGACCGCGAGCTGGCGCGTGACCTGAACGAGATCGCGACGGGTCGCGGGCAGACGCTGGCTCAGATGGCGTTGTCGTGGGCGCTCAGGGATCCGCGGGTGACGAGCGTGCTGATCGGCGCGAGCAGCGTGCGCCAGCTCGAGGACAACGTGGCCTGTGTGGACGGCCCCGCCTTCACCGAGGACGAGCTCGAGGCCATCGACAAGATCACAGGGCCTCGTGCCGCTGGAGGTAGGTGAAGGAGGCCCAGCCGGGCAGCACCGGCAGCCAGAACGTGAGCAGCCGGTGCAGCAGCACGGCCGACGTGGCCAGCTCGGCGGGCAGCCCCGCCACGGTGAGGCCCAGCGTGAGCGCGCCCTCGACCGCGCCCAGCCCGCCGGGTGTGGGTGCGGCCGAGCCGATCGCGTTGGCCGTGAGGTAGACGACGGCGACGGCGGTGAAGCTGAGCTCCCCGCCGAACGCCGCCACGCACGCGTCCAGGCAGACGATGAACGCGATGGTGATCATGAGCGTGCCCAGGCCCGCCTCGATCATCTTGCGCGGCGACTGCAGCACGTCGAGCAGCCGCGGCAGGACGTTGGAGAAGAGCCTGCTCATCCGCGCGGTGACCATCCGGCGCAGCGGCGGCACGCCGAGCACCACCACGACCAGCAGGGCCACCGCGAGCAGCACCACGACCAGCCCGCGCGACGGCGTGAACGCGGTGTTGGTGGTGGAGCCGGTGATGTAGGCGAACAGCAGCAGCAGCGCGATGTGGAAGATCATCATGATGAGCTGGGAGGCGCCCACGCTGGCCACCGCGCTGGCCGGCGAGATGCCGCGCTTCTGCAGGTAGCGGGTGTTGATCGCGACGCCGCCCACCGCCGCGGGCGCGACGAGCTTGACGAACGAGGCCGCGAACTGCACGAGCACCGTACGCCAGAGGGGGAGGTTCTCGGGCACGAACCCGCGCAGCATGCACGCGGCGGCCACGAAGCTCACGAACGAGGCGACCAGCGCAAGCCCCGACCAGGCCCAGTTGGCCGTGGTCACCACCTGGTAGACGTTGACCTGGCTGAGCTGGGACAGCAGGAAGTACGCGGCCAGCGTGCTGGCGATGATGGTGATCAGGGTGCGCGGCCTGAACCGCTCCAGCCGCACCTCTTCGACCTTGCCCTGCGGCTTGAGGGCGACGATGTGCTCGCGGATGCCGGGCAGGACCTGCTTGGCCTTGGCCAGGGCCGCGCGGGTCTCCCTGGTCAGGGCGATGCGCTGGAGCAGCGGCAGGGCGGCGGCCAGCGTGTCGGCCCCCATGACGGCCGCCGCGGCCCTGACCGAGCGCTCGGGGCCGACGCGCAGCGCCAGGTAGGTGAGGAGCTGGGCGACGTCGAGCCTGAGCAGCAGGTCTCCGGCGGCGATCTCGCCGCTGCGCGCGTCGGTGAGCACGACCCGGCCGGCGCCGTCGAGGTGGATGCTGTCGCCGGTGAGCCGGCGGTGCGCCAGGCGCTGGATCTGCAGCAGCCCGACCTGCTCCCAGATCTGGGCGAGCAGGTCGTCGTCGATCTCTTCGTCCGGCACCCCGTCGAGCGGGCGCGTCTCGATGTGCTCGTAGGCGAGCAGCGCGGCCTCGGTGCCGATCTCGCTGGTGCCGAGCAGCCGGGGCGTGCTGGCGCCGGCCGCCTGCGCCGCGTACGCCATGAGCGCCTCGCGTTCGAGCTCGGCCCGCAGCGACCTGATGGCTCTGCGCCTGGTCTCGGAGTGGAGCCTGATGCGCCGCCACAGGCGGTAGGGCAGCCCGGCCACCTGCCGGTCGCGGTCGAGCACGGTGACGTCGAGGCTGCTGCCGTCCTGCAGCCCGATGGCGTAGCGGCGGCTGCCCTGGTGGTCGTCCTCGATGCGGCGGGCCGAGATCGGCGTGAACGACAGCTTGCGCAGCGCGGCCACCACGGCGCTGCCCGGCGGCCTGGTGTTGGGGCTGCCGACGCCGTAGAGGGTGGCGTAGCCGATGGCCATGCCGACCAGCACGGTCACGATGGCGCTCGGCAGCGTGATCTGCCTGCCGGAGAAGAAGGCCAGGATGTAGAGGGCGATCGTGGTCCACATCAGCATCCGCCACGTGGGGCGGCGCGAGATGCGCACGGCGGTGGCGTACGCGATCACCGAGGTGAGCAGCGTGTTGAGCGGCTCGATCTTCCTGTCGCCGGTGAGGAGCACGCGCAGGTCGTCGACGTTGCCCGCGACGAGCCACTGCCCCAGCAGGAACGATCCGGCGATGCCGATGATCGCGGCGATCAGCCCTTCGGCGACGCGCAGCCCGTCGCGGTGGAAGACCCGCTCGACGGCGAAGGCCGTGGGGACGATGAGCACGGCCGCGCCGCCGAGGAACGCGGCGATCCTGCTGAGCAGGGGAACGAGTTCGGCGCCCTCCTTGACGTCGGCCTCGAGGCCGATGAGCGTCTGCTTGGCCACCAGGGCGAGCAGGATCACCGCGCCGAGCACCGCGAGCGTGGCGAAGAACCGCAGCAGGTCGGACGGGCGACGAAGGCGCTGCGGCAGGAGCGGCTCTACGACGTAGACGTCGGTGTCCGCGCGTGACTCGGCCACGGCTGGATCCCCCTCCGCGAGGTCCTCCGTGTCATCTCGTTCCCTGATTTCGGCCACCGACAGTGATTCTGCACCTTCCCGGCCGGACCGTGAGATCTTCAGGTGTTCAGTGTCCTCAAATCAGCCCCCTAGTCCTCGCACCGGGCAGGCTACACGCTGGAGATCCCACCGTTCACCTCCGATTTCGCGCGACGTAGGCTGTGTCCCATGCCGGGTGATGTGAAAGTTCTGGGGGCGTGTCCGCTGGACTGCCCGGATACCTGCTCCTGGGTGGTCACGGTGGAAGACGGCCGGTCCGTCAGCCTCCGCGGCAACCCCGACCAGCCCTACACCCGGGGCGCTCTCTGCGTGAAGGTCAACCGCTACCTGGAGCACACCCGGGCGGACGACCGCATCCTCCACCCGCTGCGCCGCACCGGGCCGAAGGGCTCCGGCCAGTTCGAGCGCATCACCTGGGACGAGGCCCTCGACGAGATCTCCGTACGGCTGCGCGGCATCGTCGACGAGCACGGCGGCGAGGCCATCTGGCCCTATCTGGGCACCGGCTCGCTCGGCTACCTCCAGGGCTGCGAGGGCGTGGCAGGGCGGCGGTTCTGGAACATGCTGGGCGCCTCCAAGCACTATCTCAACATCTGCTCGGGCGCCGGCAACAGCGGCCTGCGGCGGACGACGGGCACCGCGGCCGGCATGGACCCGGAGAACTTCGCGCTGGCCAAGCTGATCGTGTTGTGGGGCACGAACACGCTGACCAGCGGGCACCACCTGTGGAAGTTCATCCAGGACGCGCGGGCGGACGGCGCGTACGTCGTCGCCATCGACCCCATCCGCACCAGGACCGCAGACCAGGCCGACGAGCACCTGGCGATCAGGCCGGGCACGGACGCGGCCCTGGCGCTCGGGCTGCTCAACGTGGTGCTGGCGGAGAACGCGCAGGACGAGGAGTTCCTCGCCGCGCACACCGAGGGCTGGGACGACTTCCGCGAGGAGATCCTGCGCCACCCGGTCGAGCGGGTGGCCGAGATCACCGGCATCCCCGCCGAGTCCGTCCGCGCGCTGGGGACCCGGCTCGCGCACACCCGGCCGACCGCGCTGCGCGCCACGCACGGCCTGCAGCGGCACGCCGGCGGCGGCACCGCGCTGCGCACGATCGCCGCGATCCCCGGCGTCACCGGCGACTGGCGCCATCCGGGCGGCGGCGTCGCCTTCTCCACCAGCGACCACGTCCACGTCGCCGTCGACCGGCGCGACGACCTGCTGGCCCGGCCGGTGCGCACGCTGGTCATGACCAAGCTCGCCTCGCAACTCCACGACGTGAAATGCCTCTGGGTGTACGCGGCCAACCCGGCGGGCTCCTCCCCCGACGCGAACGCCATCAGGCGGCAGCTCGCCCGCGACGACCTGTTCACCGTGGTCATGGAGCAGTTCCCCACCGACACCGTCGACTACGCCGACATCGTGCTGCCCGCGACCATGCAGACCGAGCACATGGACCTGCACGCCGGCTACGGGCACCTCTACCTGCTGTGGAACGAGCCCGCCGTGCCACCGCCCGGCGAATGCCTGTCGACGACGGAGACGTTCAGGCGGCTGGCCAGGCACATGGGGATGACCGAGCCGTCGTTGTACGACTCGGACCTGGAGCTGGCCGAGCAGTTGTTGTCGAGCGGGCATCCCTCCCTCGAGGGCATCACCCTGGACCGGATCCGCAAGGAGGGCTGGGTGCGGATGAACTACCCCAAGCCCTTCGCGCCGTTCGCCGACGGCTTCCCGACGCCCTCCGGCCGGCTGCGCTTCCCGCCCGCCGGGGAGGCGTACGTGCCACCCCACACGGTGCGCGCGGCGGGGTCGTCGCCGTACCCGCTGACGCTGATCACGCCGGCGTCGCACCTGTTCCTCAACACGACGTTCGGCAACAACGCGGAGCTGCGGCGGCGGGCCAAGGACCCGGTGGTGCTGGTCAACCCGGCCGACGCGGCGGCGCGCGGGCTGGCCGGCGGTCAGCGGGTGCGGGTGCACAACGAGGACGGCGAGTTCCTGGCCGACGTGGAGATCAGCGACCGGGTGGCGGCCGGGGTGGTGGCCTCGCCGAAGGGGCGCTGGCCGAAGCTCACCCCCGGCGGCGCCAACCCGAACGCGGTCGTGGCGGAGCGGGACGGCGACATGGGCCGGGGTCCCGCCTTCCACGACAACCTGGTCGAGATCAGTCCAGTCTGAGCTTGTAGCCGACGTGGGAGGCCGTGAAGCCGAGGGAGTCGTAGAAGCGGTGCGCGTCCGTACGTGACTTGTCGGAGGTGAGCTGCACCATGGCGCAGCCGCGCGCCCGCGCCCGGTCGACGGCCCACTTGATCATCTTGCGGCCGAGCCCCCTGCCCCGCTCGGAGGCGGCGACCCTGACGGCCTCGATCTGGCACCGCTCCGCGCCCAGCCGCGACAGCCCGGCCAGGTAGGTCAGCTGCATGGTGCCCACCACCTTGCCGTCGCGCTCGGCAACGATCAGCTCGTCGTACGGGTCGGCGTCGATCCGCTCGAACGCCGCCAGGTAACGTTCGTCGCCCGGGTCTCCCTCGCGCTGGGCCCCGAGCGGGTCGTCGGCCAGCATGGCGACGATCGCGGGCACGTCGTCCCCGCGGGCCTGCCGGAAGAGCAGCGACAGCACGTAGTGGGACTCCATGAGGTCGGGGTTGGACGGCAGCGCCATGACCCTGCCGCTCGGGGTGAAGCCCTTGCGGGCGTAGAGGGCGCGGGCGGTGTGGTTCTGGTCGACCGCCCAGAGGCCGATCTCCTCCGCGCCGGTGCTCCTGGCCCACTCCACGGCCGTGTCGACCAGCCGGGAGCCCACGCCCCCTCCTCTGGCCTCGGGGGCGACCCACATGGACAGCAGGTGCGCCCCACTGTCCTCCAGCAGCACGCACACCAGGCCCACGTCGACACCGCCGCTCTCGGCCACCCACCACCGCGAGCCTGACCCACTCAGGCGTTCGGCCCATTTCCCCGGTGGAAAGGCGACCTCGCGCCCGTACGACGACCCGAAAGCGTCCGGGGCTTCCTGGAGCGCGCGCAGCCTGATCGACCGCAGCCGATCCGCTTCGCCGGGGCCAAGATGCGTTATCACGACTTTCTGCATGTCCGCATGATGTCAGGGACAGGTCAGGGTCCGCCCCCGATGCCCCCGGGGTGGCCGGAAAGGCAGCATGGGGGCATGAACGAAATCAGTCGACGCGACGAGGTATCGCTGTCCGGCGCCGCGCTGCGTGGCGCTCCTTGGAAGGCCGCCGCCATCAGCGGTGGCGTCGTCTCGGCGACCAGCTACGGGTTCGGCCTGCTCACGGGCGGCGGCGACCTGGTGTGGGCGCTGGGCCTGGGCATCAGCCTGTTCGCGCTGGTCGCCGCGATCGGCGCGGTGTCGAAGCCGGACGACGGCGACCGGGTGACCCGGCAGGCTCGCGAGTGGTCGTTGCGCCACCCGTGGAAGTTCGCGCTGGTGCCCGCCGGCATCACGGCCGTGCTGGACTATCCGGTGCAGCTCGTGCTCGACGGGGAGGGCGTGTTCGGCTCGGCCGTCGACGCCCTGTGGCACGGCGCGCTGGTCTACCTGATCACCGCCATCGTGACCCTCACCCTGCAGGGCAGGGCCCGCTCGGCCCGGTGACCCCGGCTCAGCCCTGAGCGTCGCGCTCCTCCTGGCTGCGGCAGACACAGAACTCGTTGCCCTCGGGGTCGCGCATGACCACCCAGCCGGAGCCGTCAGGCAGGCGCCGGTCGTCGGCGACGGTCGCGCCCATGCCGACCAGCCGCTCGACCTCCTCGTTACGGGTCCTGCCGTCCGTGCCGTTGACGTCGAAGTGCAGGCGGTTCTTGACCGTCTTGCCCTCGGGAACCTTCAGGAAGAGCACGAACGGGTCCTGCTTGGTGCGGAGCATGACCTCGTCGTCACCGGGCTGGTCGCCCTCGCCCAGCGGCAGCCCGGTTGCCCTGCTCCACCAGCTGGCGATCTCGTACGGGTTGTCGGCGTCGACGGAGACGGCATGAATTTCGATCACCAGGCCACCCAACCCGACACCATCAAAGACGTCAAGCCAGTGTTCGCAACCCGATGACGCCCGCCAGGATCAGCGCGATGCACGCGATGCGGGGCAGCGACACCTCATCCCCCATGGCGATCATGCCGAGGATCGCGGTGCCGGCCGCGCCGACCCCGGTCCAGACGGCGTACGCGGTGCCGACCTCCAGGGTCTTGAGCGCGTACGAGAGCAGGCCGAAGCTCAGCACGGCCGTGCCCAGGAACGACAGGGTCCACGCCAGATGGGTGAACCCGTTGCTGAGTTTGAGCGAGAGGGCCATGGCGATCTCGAAGAGGCCGGCCAGCACGAGAAGGATCCATGCCATGATCACGAACTCCTTGTGAACGAGACTGTGCGGATGCGTCGTCTTGTCGTGCCGGGTACGGCGCGTCTCGTCCGGGAGCCGTCAGCTCGCCATGGACAACGTGCGGCCTGCGCCTCTCATTCCCACCAGACCGTGGTCCACCGGTCTCTGGGCATCGGCCACATGCCGAGCTCCAGCACCGTCGCCGCCACCTCGTCCGCCATGGACGGGTCGAGGCAGATCCGGCGGCAGGCGCTGGCGGCCAGCTCTTCCAGCGACGTGAAACGTTCCAGGGGCGCCTCTCGCTCCTCCACCCTGACGGGGTAGCCGAGCGCCGCGGCCAGCGCCACGCAGTCTTCCGCGACGGGCCGCACCGGCCGGTCGACCCCGTGGAAGTGCTGCCACAGCGGCGTCAACCAGCTCATGGGGTGGCGGTGCGGGAGCTCCAGCACCACCCGCCCCTGCGTGCGGCGGTCGAGCGCCCGCAGGAAGGCGGCCAGGTCGGGAACGTTGTAGACGACGTGCGCGGCGATGGCCACGTCGGCCACGGGCACGTCGTCGGCCACGTCGGGCCAGCGGCCCGCGACCGTGGTGACCGGCACCCCGAGCTTGTCGGCCCGGGCCGTCAGATCCTCCAGCATGGGCGCCGAGGTGTCGACCGCGTAGAGATGACCGATGTGCTCGCGCAGCGGCAGCGACGCGGCGCCGGAGCCGGCGCCCACGTCGAGCAGCGTGCCCTTGCCCGGCCCTTTGTCGGACCCCTTGCCTGACAGGGCCTCGGCGAGCCGGGTGACGGTCGGGCCGTCGTCGGGCTCGGCCAGCGCCCGGTCGGTGCGGGTGGCGAACCGCTCGGGCGAGTGACCCCATGGATCAACGGGAGCCTTGGCCATGATCGCTTCGGGGATGGCCCAGGATTCCAGTCGCTCTCGCCATCGGGCGGCGAGTCTTTCGGCGTCCATGGACAGAGCATGCCATGCATGACAGGGGTTACCCGCGGGTAGCATTCCAGAGTAAGGTTACTGGCCAGTACACCAAACTCGGTTCAAGGAGAGCGACACCCATGGGCCACTACAAGAGCAACGTGCGCGACCTGGAGTTCAACCTTTTCGAGGTGCTCGGCAGGAGCGAGATCCTCGGCACGGGGCCCTTTGCGGAAGTGGACGAGGAGGTCGCCCGCAGCATTCTCGACGAGGTCGGCAGGCTGGCCACCGGCGTCCTGGCCGACTCCTTCGAGGAGGGCGACAGGCACCCGCCCGTGTTCGACGCGGCCACCGGCTCCGTGCGCGTCCCCGACGGCTTCAAGAAGTCGTACAAGGCGCTGGCCGACGGTGGGTGGACGCACCTCGACCTGCCCGCCGAGCTGGGCGGCCCCGGCATCCCCCGGAGCCTCGCCTGGGCCACGGCCGAGATGGTGCTCGGCGCCAACCCGGCCCTCTACATGTACGCTGCCGGCCCCAACTTCGCCTACACCCTGTGGAAGGTGGGCAACGAGCAGCAGAAGCGCTTCGCCGAGCTGGCCATCGAGCGCAACTGGGGCGCCACCATGGTGCTCACCGAGCCCGACGCCGGCTCCGACGTGGGCGCCGGGCGGGCGAAGGCGATCGAGCAGCCCGACGGCACCTGGCACATCGAGGGTGTCAAGCGCTTCATCACCAGCGCCGAGCACGACTTGACCGAGAACATCTTCCACCTCGTGCTGGCCCGCCCCGAGGGCCACGGCCCCGGCACCAAGGGACTGTCGATGTTCCTGGTGCCGAAGTTCCACGTCGACCTCGGAACCGGCGAGCTCGGCGAGCGCAACGGCGTCTACGTCACCAACGTCGAGAAGAAGATGGGCCTGAAGGTCTCCACGACCTGCGAGCTGACCTTCGGCGACAAGCACCCGGCGGTCGGCTGGCTGGTGGGCGACGTGCACGAGGGCATCAAGCAGATGTTCATGGTGATCGAGCACGCCCGCATGATGGTCGGCACCAAGGCCATCGCCACGCTGTCCACCGGCTACCTGAACGCCCTGGAGTACGCCAGGGCCAGGATCCAGGGCGCGGACATGACGAAGATGTCCGACAAGTCCGCTCCACGGGTGACCGTCACCCACCACCCCGACGTCCGACGCGAGCTCATGCTGCAGAAGGCGTACGCGGAGGGCATGCGCGCCCTGGTGCTCTACACCGCCACCTTCCAGGACACCCTCCTCGTCGACCCGGAGGACCGGCACGCCCAGGCCATGAACGACCTGCTGCTGCCCGTCGTCAAGGGGGTCGGCTCCGAGCGGTCGTACGAGTTGCTCTCCCGCTCGCTGCAGACCCTGGGCGGCTCCGGCTACCTGCAGGACTACCCGATCGAGCAGTACATCCGCGACGCCAAGATCGACTCCCTGTACGAGGGCACGACCGCGATCCAGGGCCTCGACCTGTTCTTCAGGAAGATCCTGCGCAACCAAGGCGCCGCGATCGGCTCGCTGCTCGACGAGATCAACGCCTTCGCCGGCTCCGAGGCGGGCAACGGACGGCTCAAGGAGGAGCGCAAGCTGCTGGCCGAGGCCGCCGCCGAGGTCAAGGCCATGGGCGACACCATGGCCGGCTGGGCGCTGGCCTCGATGGAGTCGCCGCAGGAGGTCTACAAGGTCGGGCTCAACACCACCAGGCTGCTGCTCGCGCTGGGCGATCTGGTGATCGGCTGGCTGCTGCTGCGGCAGGCCGAGGTGGCCCTGGCCAAGCTGGCCGACGGCGACGACCCGTTCTACCTCGGCAAGGTCGGCGCCGCTTCCTTCTTCGCCACGACCGTGCTGCCGCGCCTGGCCGCCGAGCGGCGCGTGCTCGCCGCGACCGGCCAGGAGCTCATGGAGCTGCCAGAAGAGGCTTTCTAGGCCGGGGACGCCCGCTCGGCGCGCCGGGCGGGCGTCCTGTCCCCCCAAGCCGCTCGGCGGCCGTCCCGGCGGGTACCTTCGCGGGCATGAGTTCCGCTTCCCACGATCATCCCCTGCCGCCCGCCCGCGTCGAAGAGGTGTCGGACGGCGTCTACGCCTACGTGCAGCCCGACGGAAGCTGGTGGATCAACAACACCGGTTTCCTGGCCGGGCGGCGCGGCGTCATCTGCGTCGACGCCTGCTCGACCGAGCGGCGGACGCGGGCGTTCAAGGAGGCCATCGGCCGCGTGAGCGACCGGCCGATCACCACTTTGATCAACACCCACCACCACGGCGACCACACCTTCGGCAACTGGTTGTTCCCCGAGGCGACGATCGTCGGCCACGAGGGCGTGCGCGACCAGATCATCGCCGACGGTGTCCCCGCCTACCGCTCCGCCTGGTCACCCGCGGTGGAGTGGGGGGCGATGGAGGTGACGCCTCCGTTCCTCACCTTCACCGACCGCGTCACCGTGCACTCCGACGACCTGAGGTGCGAGGTCAGGCACGTCGGGCACGCGGCCCACACGACCAACGACTCGTACGTGTGGATCCCCGAGCGGCGGCTGCTGTTCTCCGGCGACCTCGTCTTCAACGGCGGCACGCCGTTCGTGCTGATGGGCTCGGTCGCCGGGGCGCTGGAGGCTCTCACCCAGCTCAGACGGCTCGACGCGGCGACCATCGTGCCGGGCCACGGGGAGGTCTGCGGGCCCGAAGTCTACGACAAGGTCGAGGGCTACCTGCGGTTCGTACAGGAGACCGCCAGACGGGGCAGGGAGGCCGGGCTGTCGCCGCTCGACGCGGCCAGGGAGACCGATCTGGGCGAGTGGGCCGGGCTGCTGGACGCCGAGCGCATCGTGGGCAACCTGCACCGCGCCTACGCCGAGCTCGACGGGCAGCCGCTCGGCGCCCCGATCGACCTGGCCACCGCCGTCCTCGACATGATCACCTACAACGGCGGCCGGCCGCTGTCGTGTCTGGCCTGAGAAGTCGCGGGTGTGATCGCGTTTACTCGGGTATGACCGGTGCTGTACACGCTCTTTTCCTGGAGGTCGTCATGGGTGTCGGGGTCAGCATCTTCTTCCTCACGCTCGGCGCCATCCTGAAGTTCGCCATCGAGCCCGATGTGTTCGGACAGAGCGTCCACATGGACATCATCGGCATCATCTTCATGATCGTCGGCGGCGTGGGGGTGGTCCTGAGCATCGTGCTGGCCCCTCGGCGGGGCCAGACGTCCGACCACCGGCTGATGCACCGGGAGAACAACCCTCCCGAGATCTAGAGCTTCAGCTGCACGGCGGCGCGGCTCGCGAGGATCGGCCTGATGTGCTCGACGATCACCGCCTGGTGCTGGGGATGGTCGCGATAGATCAGGTAGTCGTCGACGTTGTCGAAGTCGGCCACCACCGCATAGTCGTGGTTGCCCTGGTTGATGCCCGCGTCGCCGCCGACGGTGAAGGAGCGCAGCTGCGGGATGACGCCGGGCAGTTTGCCCAGCTCGGCCGTCACGGCGGCTCGCTGCTCGTCGGTGGCGTCGTCTTTCCAGGTGAACAACACAATGTGGCGAATCATGGGGCCAATGTATTTCATCGGGACGCCGGCGCCTCTGAGGTGATCGGGTGCGGGCGTCCCCGCCACGGCGATCGCCGGGAGAGGGGTCCTCCCGGCGATCGCCGTACCCGGGGTCAGCTCCAGGCGAGCATGCGGAGCGGGTCCTCCAGCATGGCTCCCACGTCGCGCAGGAACAGCGAGCCCAGCTCGCCGTCCACGATCCGGTGGTCGAACGAGAGCGCCAGCGTCGTCACCTTGCGCACCGCCAGCTCGCTGTCGACCACCCACGGCATGTCCCTGACCTGACCGAAGGCGAGGATGGCCGCCTCGCCGGGGTTCAGGATCGGGGTGCCGGCGTCGACGCCGAACACGCCGACGTTGGTGATCGTGATGGTGCCGCCCGCCATCTCGGCCGGTTGCGTACGGCCCGCCCTGGCCGTCTCCGCGAGCCGGCCCAGCTGCGCGGCGAGCTCGGGCAGGGACAGCGCGTCGGCGCCCTTGACGTTGGGCACCACCAGCCCGCGCGGGGTCGCGGCGGCTATGCCCAGGTTTACATAGTGCTTGACCACGATCTCCTGCGCCGCCTCGTCCCAGGACGAGTTGATCAGCGGGTGCCGTCCGGCCGCCGTGATCACGGCCTTGGCCACCAGGAGGAGCGGGGAGACCTTGACCTCCGCGAACTCGGGGAGGTCACGCAGGCGCCGGACGGCCTCCATCGTCCGCGTCACGTCCACCTGGAGGAACTCGGTGACGTGCGGGGCGGTGAAGACGCTGGCGACCATCGCCTGGGCGGTCATCTTGCGCACGCCCTTGATCGGGACGCGCTCCTCGCGTTCGCGCCGCGGCCGGGGCGCCGCCACGGGTGCCGCCACGGGTGCCGCCTGGGCGGCCGCGTGGATGTCCTCCCGGGTTATCGAGCCCTGCGGGCCCGTGCCGGCGACGTTCGCCAGGTTCACGCCCAGGTCCTTGGCGAGCTTGCGTACGGGCGGCTTGGCCAGGGCCCGCGGCCCCGCAGGCGCCTGTGCGGCGGGTGCGGGCGTGGGCGCGGCGGGTGCCGGTCGGGGCGGGCCGTCCACCCCCACGCGGTCCGGGTTGGCGACCGGGGCGGCCGCGCTCGACGGTTGCTTGCGTGGGCGTCGTTTGGTGGCGCCCGTCTTGACGCCGTAGCCCACCAGGACCGCCTGGCGTTCCTCCTTGGGCGCCGGGCTGCCGTGCGCCCCGGGCTCGACGGCGCCTTCGGCCGGCGGCTTCGGGACCATGTCGTCGGCCAGCGCCCTGACCTGGCCGCCGTCGTCGCCGTCTCCTCCGGTGTCCACGGCGATGATGGGGAGGCCCACCTCGACCGTCGTGCCCTCGTCGGCCATCAGGTCGGCCACCACGCCGTCCCACGGGATCGGCAGCTCGACGATCGACTTCGCCGTCTCGATCTCGACGACGATCTGGTTGACCTTGACGTCGTCGCCCGCCTTGACGTGCCAGCGGACGATCTCCGCCTCCGTCAGGCCCTCCCCGACGTCAGGGAGCTTGAACTCGCGTCGCATGGACAACCCCCTCAGTACCCGAAGGTCCGGTCGACGGCGTCGAGCACCCTGTCCAGATCGGGCAGGTAGTGCTCCTCCAGCTTCGACGGCGGGTAGGGGGTGGAGAAGCCGCCGACCCGCAGCACGGGCGACTCCAGGTGGTAGAAGCACTGCTCCGTGATCCTGGCGGCGAGCTCGGCGCCGAACCCGCTGTTGACGGGGGCCTCGTGCACGACCACGACCCGCCCGGTCCTGCGGGCGGACTCCAGGACCAGCGGCTCGTCCAGCGGGTTGAGCGAGCGCAGGTCGATCACCTCCAGCGAGCGCCCGTCGTCCTCGGCCGCCGTGGCGGCCTCCAGGCACGTCTTGACCATGGGCCCGTAGGCCAGCAGCGTGACGTCGGTACCCGGCCGCACCACCTTGGCCGCGTGCAGCGGCGGCCACCATTCGGTGGAGTCGGTGTCGATGTCGGCCTTCTCCCAGTAGCGGCGCTTGGGTTCGAAGAAGATCACCGGATCGTCACTGCGGATGGCCTGCTGGATCATGGTGTACGCGTCGGCCGGATTGGAGCAGGCCACGACCCGCAGGCCGGCCGTGTGGGTGAAGTACGCCTCCGGCGACTCGCTGTGATGCTCGACCGCCCCGATGCCGCCACCGCAGGGGATGCGTACGACGACCGGCAGCTTGATCGCGCCCAGCGAGCGCATCGGCATCTTGGCCAGCTGCGTGATGATCTGGTCGGCCGCGGGGAAGACGAACCCGTCGAACTGGATCTCGCACACCGGCCGGTAGCCGCGCAGCGCCAGCCCGATCGCGGTGCCGATGATGCCCGACTCGGCCAGCGGCGTGTCGATGACGCGGTCCTCGCCGAAGTCCTTCTGCAGGCCGTCGGTGACGCGGAAGACGCCGCCCAGCTTGCCGACGTCCTCGCCCATGATGAGGACCTTGGGGTCGTCCTCCATGGCCCGGCGCATGCCTTCGTTGAGCGCCTTGGACAGGCTCATGATCGTCATTTGGCGAACCCCTCCAGGTACGCGGCGAACTGGGCGCGCTCCTGGTCCATCAGGGCGTGGGACTCGCTGTAGACGTGGTCGAAGATGGCGAGCGGCTCGGGATCGGGCATGGCCAGGCAGCGCCTGCGCAGGTCGGCGCCGAGCTGGGCGGCCTCCTCGTCGACGGCGTCGAAGAACGCCTGGTCGGCGTGCTCGTTCTTGAACAGGTAGGCCTTGACCCGCTCGATCGGGTCCTTGAGCTTCCACGCCTCCAGCTCGCTGGCCACGCGGTAGCGCGTGGGGTCGTCGGTGGTGGTGTGGGCGCCCATCCGGTACGTGAAGGCCTCGATGAGCGTCGGGCCCTGCCCCGTACGGGCGGCTTCGAGGGCCTTCCTGGTCACCGCGAGGCAGGCGAACACGTCGTTGCCGTCGACCCTGATGCCGGGGAAGCCGAAGCCCGAGGCGCGGCGGTAGAGGGGGATGCGGCTCTGCTTCTCCAGCGGCTCGGAGATCGCCCACTGGTTGTTCTGGCAGAAGAACACGATCGGCGCGTTGAACACGCTGGCCCAGATGAACGACTCGTTCACGTCGCCCTGCGAGGTGGCGCCGTCGCCGAAGTAGGCGATGGTGGCGGCGTTGGCGTCGTCGCGCTGGATGCCCATGGCGTAGCCGACGGCGTGCAGCGTCTGGCTGCCGATCACGATCGTGTACAGGTGGAAGTTGTGCTCCTTGGGGTCCCACCCGCCGTGGTTGACGCCTCTGAACAGGCCGAGCAGCTTCACCGGGTCGACGTCGCGGCACCACGCCACACCGTGCTCCCGGTAGGTGGGGAACGCCATGTCCACGTCGGTCAGCGCGCGGCCCGAGCCGATCTGGGCCGCCTCCTGGCCCAGCAGCGAGGCCCAGATGCCGAGCTCGCCCTGGCGTTGCAGCGCCACGGCCTCCAGGTCGATGCGGCGGACGAGCACCAGGTCGCGGTAGAGCGACCGGATCTCCTCGGGGGTCAGGTCGATGTCGTAGTCGGGGTGCTCGACCCGCTCCCCTTCGGGGGTGAGCAACTGGACGAGCTCCGGCGGTGCCTCAGCACCACGTGAGGCTTCGGTTGTCACGAGACCTCCTTCGCCGGTGACGCGGCACATGTGCTGTGCTCACTGACGACCTCGACAAGCTCGGTCATGGCCACTCCTGTGCGTCAGGGCCGGGTGTCGATGGGGTTGCCACCTCAGGCCGGCCTCCTTGGCGAAGAACCATATGGTGATGGTTCGTACGCTTTGGGGCCATGGTGGCAGACGTCACAGCCCTGCGCGCAAGCCCCATGTCCTCCCCGTTCCCGTTGTGTCGGCGGCCACACGCGCCGGTAGGCTGTGCTTCCCATCCACCCACCGCTCCCAGGAGGAACGCAGTGGCCCGCGTCATCGTGGACGTCATGTTGAAGCCCGAGATCCTCGATCCGCAGGGCCAGGCGATCGCCAGGGCGCTGCCCAGGCTCGGCTTCTCCGGCGTCGGGGCCGTGCGTCAGGGCAAGCGTTTCGAGCTGGAGCTCGAGGGCCCGGCCGACGATGCGGCGCTGGCCGAGGTGCGCAAGATGGCCGAGACCCTTCTGGCCAACACGGTGATCGAGGACTACACCGTCCGGGTTGAGGAGTAGAACGCACATTTGATCCCCCGATTTACCCCTGGTCGGTTAAAGCGGGGTTCTGACGTGCCACAATGCCACGCGCAAGCCAACAGTAAATAACAACAACGTGATTTTGCGGTTAGCCCCGATTTCACAGGGAAACCTACTCCAGGTGACATTCTGGCGCCCGGAGGAGTCCGGTGGATATTGAGTTCTCGTTGGCGTTGCCTCGGGATGCGATCGGCATACCGATGGTCAGGCGAGTGCTAGGCGATGCCCTGCGCTCACTCAACGTGAGTGAGACCTGCATCGCCGACATGTTGCTCGCCGTCTCCGAGGCGTGCTCCAACGCGGTGCGGCACGGAGGACCCGCCAACCGCTACGAGGTGACGGCGTCGATCGGCTCCGGCCACTGCGACGTACGCGTCGCCGACAGCGGCGCGGGCGTGCCGTCGATGCCCGCGCACTTCCCCCCGCCCGACACGGAGAACGGCCGGGGTCTGCTGATCATGCGCTCCGTCGTCGACGAGATCTCCTTCGGCACCGAGCCCGGCAGAGGCACCACGGTCCACCTGCGCAAGACGCTCGCATGGGACGACGAGGCGCAGGCCCGTCCCCGCGCGCTCGCAGCCGTCTGACCTGCGCCCGCGCATCGCGCACAAGCCGATGCGGACCACGCTCGAGCACCCGATAACCTGGGTTACACCGCCGCAGACCGCCGTCCGCCCCGAAGAGACGGTGGCGCGTGCGCGCGCATTCCTCGGAGGGGACGACTGTCATGAGCGCTGCCCGTGTGGGCGTAGTCACGTTTCCAGGAACTCTCGACGACCAGGACGCCGCCAGAGCCGTGCACCTCGTGGGCGCGCAGGCGGTTCCGCTGTGGCACGCCGACCACGACCTGAAGGGGGTCGACGCCGTGTTCCTGCCCGGCGGCTTCTCCTACGGCGACTACCTGCGCTGCGGCGCCATCTCGCGGTTCGCGCCGATCATGGATGAGCTCGTCCCGGCCGCGGGGGCGGGCCTGCCGGTGATCGGCACGTGCAACGGGTTCCAGATCCTGTGCGAGGCGCACCTGCTGCCCGGCGCGCTGACCCGCAACGCCTCGCTCCACTACGTCTGCCGTGACCAACGGGTCCGCATCGAGCAGACCGCGACCGCCTGGACCAACGCGTTCGACCAGGGCCAGGAGATCGTGCTGCCGGTCAAGCACGGCGAGGGCCGCTACGTCGCCTCCGCCGAGACGCTGGCCGCGCTCGAGGCCGGCGGCCACGTGGTCGTGCGCTACGTCGGCGGCAACCCCAACGGCTCGCTCAACGACATCGCGGGCATCCGCAACGAGGCGGGCAACGTGGTCGGGCTCATGCCGCACCCCGAGCACGCGGTCGAGGAGCTGGTCGGCGCCCCTGGCACCGACGGCCTCGGCTTCTTCACCTCCATACTCAAGAACCTGGTGGACGCATGATCGACGACGTGCGGCGGGCGGCGAAGACCCCCGACGAGCCGATGCCCTTCGCCGAGCTGGGGATGAAGGCCGACGAGTACGCCCGGGTCAAGGAGATCCTCGGGCGCCGTCCCACCGGCTCCGAGCTGGCCATCTACAGCGTCATGTGGTCGGAGCACTGCTCCTACAAGTCGTCCAAGGTGCATCTCAAGCAGTTCGCCACCAAGGCGCCCAAGTCCGAGGCGCTGCTGGTGGGCATGGGCGAGAACGCCGGCGTGGTCGACATCGGCGACGGCTGGGCAGCCACGTTCAAGATCGAATCGCACAACCACCCGTCCTACGTCGAGCCGCACCAGGGCGCGGCCACCGGCGTCGGCGGCATCGTGCGCGACATCATGTCGATGGGCGCGCGGCCGATCGCCGTCATGGACGCGCTGCGCTTCGGCGGCGCCGACGCCGTGGACACGCGCCGGGTGCTGCCCGGCGTGGTCGAGGGCATCAGCCACTACGGCAACTGCCTGGGCCTGCCCAACATCGGCGGCGAGGTCGTCTTCGACCCCTGCTACATCGGCAACCCGCTGGTCAACGCCCTGTGCGTGGGCCTGCTGCGCAAAGACCAGATCAAGCTGGCCACCGCGCCGGGCCCCGGCAACAAGGTCGTGTTGTTCGGCGCCTCCACGGGCCCCGACGGCATCGGCGGCGCCTCCGTGCTGGCCTCGGCGACCTTCGAGGACGAGTCGCACGCCAAGCGTCCCGCCGTCCAGGTCGGCGACCCGTTCATGGAGAAGCTGCTCATCGAGTGTTGCCTGGAGCTCTACTCCGCCGACGTGGTCGTCGGCATCCAGGACCTCGGCGCGGCCGGCGTCTCGTGCGCCACGACCGAGCTGGCCGCCAAGGGCACCGGCGGCATGCACGTCGACCTCACCCGCGTCCCGCTCCGCGACCCCTCGCTCAGGCCCGAGGAGATCCTGATGAGCGAGTCGCAGGAGCGCATGATGGCCGTGGTCGAGCCGCGCGACATCCCGGCGTTCATGGCGATCTGCGAGAAGTGGGACGTCCCCGCCACCGTCATCGGCGAGGTCACCGACACCGGCCGCCTGGTCATGACGTGGGAAGACGAGATCATCGTCGACATCCCGCCGGGCACGGCCGCCGACGACGGCCCCGTCTACGAACGCCCCTACCACGAGCCGGCCGGCCAGGCCGCGCTCAACGCCGACACCCCCGACCGGCTGGAGCGGCCCACCGACCTGCGCGAGACGCTGCTCAAGCTGCTCGGCTCGCCCAACCTGGCCTCCAAGGAGTGGGTGACCGCCCAGTACGACCGCTACGTCCGCTCCAACACCGTGCTGGCCCAGCCGGCCGACGCGGGCATGCTGCGGATCTCGGAGAGCATGGCCGGCGTCGAACACGAGCCGACGACCCGCGGCATCGCGCTGGCCACCGACGGCAACGGGCGTTACGCCAAGCTCGACCCCTACGCGGGTGCGCAGCTCGCGCTCGCGGAGGCCTACAGGAACGTCGCCGTGACCGGCGCCCAGCCGCTCGCCGTCACCAACTGCCTCAACTTCGGCTCCCCCGAGGACCCCGAGGTCATGTGGCAGTTCGCCGAGGCCACGCGCGGCCTGGCCGACGCGTGCCGGACGCTCGGCGTGCCGGTGACCGGCGGCAACGTCTCCTTCTACAACCAGACGGGCTCGACGGCCATCCACCCCACGCCGGTCGTGGGCGTGCTCGGCGTCATCGACGACGTCGCCAGGCGGGTGCCGACCGGGTTCACCGCGGAAGGGCTGCGGGTCGTCCTGCTCGGCGACACGCGCGAGGAGTTCGGCGGCTCCGAGTGGGCCCACGTCGCCCACCGCCACCTGGGCGGGCTGCCGCCGCAGGCCGTCCTGGAGGCGGAGCGGGCGCTGGCGACGGTGCTGGTCGAGGGTGCCCGCAGGGGGCTGCTGGCCGGCTCGCACGACCTGTCCGACGGCGGGCTGGCCGTGGCGCTGGCCGAGTCCTGCCTGGCGCGGGGCGTCGGCGCCTCCGTGGCGCTGACCGGCGAGCCGTTCACCGACCTGTTCAGCGAGTCGGCCTCGAGGGCGCTCGTCGCCGTGCGGCCGGAGGCCTACGACGAGTTCGCGTCGTTGTGCGGGCGCCACGAGGTGCCCTGCTACGGGCTCGGCATGACCGGCGGCGACACGCTGGTCGTCGAGGGCGCGTTCGAGATCCCCGTGGCCGAGCTGCGGGCGACGCACGAGGCGGCGCTCCCCGCGCTGTTCGGCTGACGATCCGCCGGAGGGCCGGCCGGGGTTTTCCGACCGGCCCTTCCAGTGCGTAGAACGACGCATTGGAGACGAGCATCTCGCGTGGATAATCGGTCTGTGCCCACCCCCGGTCCGACCTCCTACCTGCCTCCCGCGACCCAGCCCGTGCGGGGTGTGGTGTGGGGCGTCCACCTCGTCCTGCCGCTGCTCGGCCTCTGGCTGTTGCTGAGCCAGCCGCACATCAACATCTCCTGGCAGCACAATGCCGGCCACTTCTGGATGATCATCCTGGTGGCCGGGGTCAACGTCGTGCTCGGCGTCATGGTCAGCGAGGCGTCACGGCGCCGCAACGACGCCCGGCTGTTCCTCGTCTCCATGGTCTTCCTGAGTAGCGCGGGCTTCTTCTTCCTGCACGGCCTGGCCACGCCGAAGATCATCCTGCCGACCGGCTCGCTGGGGTTCGACCTGGGCCAGCAGGTGGGTTTGTCGATCGCGGCGGTGTTCGCGTTCGGCTCAGCCCTGCCGCTGGGTGAGGCGGCGGCCAGGTCCGTGCTCGGCGCCCAGCACTTCATCCGCGGCGCGCTCGTCGGCATCATGGTGCTCTGGGGCGTCACGTCGCTGGTCCCCGGGCTGACGCCGCTCAGCGAGCCGCCCATGGTCACGCCGATCGACTGGCTGATCTGGGCGTCCATCCCCGGCCTGCTGCTCTACGGCGCGGCGAGCGTGCTGATGTTCCGGCTGCACCGGCGGCACCCCTCGGCGATGCTGATCAGCCTGATCACGGCGTACGCGCTGCTGGCCGAGAGCATGATCGCCGGGATGTCGCAGCTCAACTGGCATCTGTCCTGGTGGGAGTGGCACCTGCTGCTCACGTTCGCCTTCGTGTTCGTGGCCTACAGCGCCTACCTGCAGTTCAGGCGGGAGGGGTCGAGCGCCGGGCTGTTCGACTCGGTGGCGCTGGCCGCGACCGTCCGCCGCATCCAGCAGGACTACGAAAAGGCGCTCGAAGAGCTGGTCGAGCACGTACGCCGCGGCGAGCCGCTGGCCGCGACCCGGCTGTCGGGCAAGTTCCGGCTCAACGAGGGCCAGGCGGCGGTGCTCGACCGGGCCGGCGAGGCCCTGGCCAACGAGCGCGAGCTGTCGGAGCGGCTGGCCGCCCTGGTGTCGGTGAGCGCCCAGACCAGGGTCGGCCTGCCCGAGCAGGAGTTGCTGGCCTCGTCGCTGGAGCGGGTGCGGCAGGCGTACGGCGACGTCAAGATCGGCCTGGTCGCCGACGGCACCACCCAGATCGGCTCGCGCGACTACCGCTTCGACGGCGACACCCCGATCCGCCGCGACCACCTGCTCGCCTTCCCCCTGACCGTCAAGGGCAGGCTCGCCGGCGTGCTGGAGGTGCCCATCGGCCGCACCAGCCAGGACGAGGCGCTGGCCGCCACGCTGGCCGGGCAGCTGTCCATCTCCCTGGAGAACGCCCGCCTCTACCAGGAGCTGCACACCCTGTTCCACCAGTACATGTCGCCCGACGTGGCCCACGCCCTGCTCGCCGACCCCGGTCAGGCGGCGCTCGGCGGTGAGCTGAAAGAGCTGAGCGCGCTCTTCGCCGACCTCAAGGGCTTCACGACGTTCTCCGAGAAGGTGACGCCCGGCGAGATCGTCGAGATGCTCAACCGCTACCACACGGCGGCCGTCCCCTGCATTCTCAACAACGGCGGCACCATCGTGCAGTTCGTCGGCGACGCGCTGCTCGCCCTGTTCAACGCGCCCGCGCTGCAGGCCGATCACGCCAGGGCCGCCTGCCGGGCCGCGCTCGACATGCAGCGCGCCGCCGCCGAGGTGGCCGAGGAGATGGCGTGGAAGCGGGTCGACGACGTCGAGTGGCCGACCTTCCGGGTGGGTGTCAACACCGGCCCCGCCCTGGTCGGCAACATCGGCAGCCCCGAGCTGCGCGGCTTCAACGCGATGGGCGACTGCGTGAACGTGGCCGCCAGGCTCCAGGGGGTCGCCGAGCCCGGCACGGTCGTCATCGGCGAGACGACGCTCAAGCAGCTGGGGCGCGGCGCGACGGTGCGGCCCCTGGGGCGGCTCAACCTCAAGGGCAAGGAGGAACTCGTCGCGGCGTACGTTCTCACCGATCTGCCGTAGAGGGGCGGCCTCCCGTACCGACATAATCAGGCCATGAAAGCAGAGCCCGGCGAGTTCCTGTCCCTGCTCACCGACGAGGAGGTGGCGGCGCTGCGCGCGGCGGGCCGGCTGCGCCGCTGGGACCGCGGCACGACCGTCATCACCGAGGGCGACACGTCCGACTGGGTGCTCGTGCTGCTGGAGGGCCGGGTGAAGGTCTCCTCGCACACGAGCAGCGGCAACGAGGTGGTGCTCGCCGTACGCGGCCCCGGCGGGCTGATCGGCGAGCAGTCGGCCATCGACGGCTCGCCCCGCTCGGCCACGGTCACCACGCTGGAGCAGGTCACCGGCGTCGTCGTCCGCGACTTCGTCTCCTTCCTCGAGTCACACGGGCGCGTCGCGGTGCTGCTCATGAAGCTCGTCAGCGAGCGCCTGCGCGACTCCGACAGGAAGCGCATCGAATACGGCGCCTTCGACACCACGGGCAGGGTGGCGACGCGGCTGCTGGAGCTGGCCGAACGCTACGGCGAGCAGACCACCACCGGCGTACGCGTGGCGCTGCCGCTGTCGCAGGACGAGCTCGCGGGGTGGACGGGCTCCTCCCGCGAGGCGGTCAGCAAGGCGCTGCGCACGCTGCGCGACCGGGGCCTGATCGAGACGGGGCGGCGGCGGGTGGTCATCCACGACGTCGAGGGGCTGCGCCAACGCGCCCGTTAGCCCCTGCGGCAGGTCAGCCGTACGTCGTACCTGAGCAACGGACATGATCGCGGAACCTTCAGCCCGCAGTGTATTACAAATCGTGTTACGCTGGGTTCATGGGAACTCTCAACGTCCGCACTGATGAGGCGATGGAGACGGCACTCCGCGCACTGGCCGGAGAGACCAGAAGCCGATCCGAAGCCGTTCGTTACGCCATACTCCACACCTACAAGGAGATGCTGCTGGAGCAGGCTGCCGCGGATGCGGATCGGCTGCGAAACGACCCGGACGACCAGGCCGAGATGCTGGCGATCCAGCGTTTCATGGGTGTAGCCGAGTGATACTCCGGGGCGCGATCTATGAGATCAAAGCGCTCCCCGGAGCACG
Source organism: Nonomuraea sp. B5E05 (assembly GCF_039880665.1). Lineage (NCBI taxonomy): Bacteria > Bacillati > Actinomycetota > Actinomycetes > Streptosporangiales > Streptosporangiaceae > Nonomuraea > Nonomuraea sp. B5E05. The sequence continues at coordinate 48,540 of NZ_JBDPMJ010000034.1, read as the reverse complement.
GGATCGTGAGCAGCAAGGCCACCGCTACGCCGTGATCATCCAGTCGGACAGCTTCACCACCAGCACGATCACCGTCGCGCTGACCTCGACAAGTGCCGGGCCGGCGATCTACCGGCCCGAGATCGAGTTCAAGGGGACGAAGTCGCGTGTGCTGACGGACCAGATCTATTCCGTGTCGCCGTCGAGGCTCGGCGACTTCAAGGGCGGGCTTGAAGCGCATGAGATCGCGGAGCTTGATCGCGCTCTCATGCTGAAACTAGGGCTCATCTGAGGGCGGGGGCGAGCAGGCGTTCGACGTCGCGGTAGCGGGAGACGGGGATGAGGTGCACGCCGTCGAAGGCGCCGGAGTCGCGCAGGGCCAGTACCTGCTCGCAGGCCGCCTCCACGCCCGCCTGGCGGTCGGCGGCGACCTGCTCCACCAGGGCCTCGGGCAGCGCGATGTCGGGGATCGCGGCGGCCAGGCCGCGGGCGTGATTGGCGCTGGCCAGCACCATGACGCCCGCGTAGACCGGCACGTCCACCGGGTGCGCCTCGCGCCAGCGCAGTTGCGCCTCCACCGAGAAGGAGACCTGGAGGAAGAGGAAGTCGGCCGCGCGTTTCCAGGCCGGCAGCGGGCGCAGCCCCGCCGCTGCGCCCAGGCGGCAGCCGGGCGAGAACTCCCTGGCCTCCGCGATCATCGAGCGCACCGTGAGATCGCTCGTACGGTTGCCGCTCGCCGGCTTGTCGCCGTAGACGAACAGGAACTGCTCGACGCCGTACGCGGCCGCCGTCAGCAGGTCACGGCGGAAGCCGAGCAGGTTGCGGTCACGCGAGTTGAGGCAGGCGATGCCGCGCCCGCCCATCGCCTCGACCTCGTGCGCCACCGCGACGCTCGACACGGTGGCGCGGCCGATGTGGTTGCCGGGGATGAGGAACGCCGGGCCGCCAGCGCTTCTATGCCGCTGAGCACCAGATCGAGCCCGCGGGGCCTCAGGCCACCGCCTCGGCCACCGCGGGCTCCGCGAACTGAGTGCGGTACAGCTCCTCGTAGCGGCCCGCGGACTCCAGCAGCTCGGCGTGCGTGCCGCGCTCGACCACCCGCCCGTCCTCGATCACCAGGATGACGTCGGCGGCGCGGATCGTGGACAGCCGGTGGGCGATCACCACGGCCGTACGGCCTTCCAGCGCCTCGCCGAGCGCCGCCTGAACGGCCGCCTCCGACGTGGAGTCGAGCGCGGCCGTGGCCTCGTCCAGGATCACCACCCTGGGCCTGGCCAGCAGCAGCCGGGCGATCGTCAGGCGCTGGCGCTCGCCGCCCGACAGCCGGTAACCGCGCTCGCCCACCACCGTGTCGAGCCCGTCGGGCAACGACTCGATCAGCGCGGCCAGCCGGGCCCTGGTGAGCGCGTCCCACACGTCGTCCTCGCTCGCCTCCGGCCTGGCCAGGAGCAGGTTGGCCCTGATCGTGTCGTGGAACAGGTGGCCGTCCTGGGTGACCATGCCGAGCGTGTCGCGGATCGAGTCGGCGGTCAGGTCGCGTACGTCGACGCCGCCGAGCCGGACGGCGCCCGCGTCGACGTCGTACAACCTGGGCAGGAGCTGCGCGATCGTGGACTTGCCCGCGCCGGACGAGCCGACCAGCGCCACCATCTGGCCCGGCTCGGCCCGGAACGAGACACCGTGCAGCACCTCGACGCCGCCGCGCGTGTCCAGCGTGGCGACCTCCTCCAGCGAGGCGAGCGAGACCTTGTCCGCCGACGGGTAGGCGAAGCGCACGTCGTCGAACTCGACCGACACGGGTCCCTCGGGCACCTCGCGGGCGTCGGGCTTCTCCTGGATGAGCGGCTTGAGGTCGAGCACCTCGAAGACCCGCTCGAAGCTGACGACCGCGCTCATGACGTCCACGCGGGCGCTGGCCAGTGCGGTCAACGGGGCGTACAGGCGGGTGAGCAACATGGCCATCGACACCACCGCGCCGGGGGCGAGCTGGCCGCGCAGCGCGTGGAAGCCGCCGAGCCCGTACACGAGGGCCAGGGCCAGCGCCGACACCAGCGTCAGCGCGGTCACGAAGACCGTCTGCGTCATGGCGGTGCGTACGCCGATGTCGCGCACCCTGCGGGCCCGGGAGGCGAACTCCGCCGACTCGTGCGCGGGGCGGCCGAACAGCTTGACCAGGGTCGCGCCGGGCGCGGAGAACCGCTCGGTCATCTGGTTGCCCATGGCGGCGTTGTGGTCGGCCGCCTCGCGCCGCAGCCGGGCGATCCTGTTGCCCATGCGCCGCGCGGGCACGATGAACACGGGCAGGAGCAGCAGCGCGAGCAGCGTGATCTGCCAGGAGATGGCGACCATCGCGACGAGCGTCAGCGCGAGCGTCACGATGTTGCCCGCCACGCTGGACAGGGTGTCGGTGAACGCCCGCTGCGCGCCGATGACGTCGTTGTTGAGCCGGCTGACCAGCGCGCCCGTACGGGTCCTGGTGAAGAACGCGATCGGCATGCGCTGCACGTGGTCGAAGACGGCCGTGCGCAGGTCGAGGATCAGGCTCTCCCCCAGCCCCGCGGAGAGCCACCGGTTGAGCAGCCCGATCCCGGCCTCCGCGACGGCCAACCCCGCGATCATCAGCGCCACCACGACCACCACGCTGAGCGGCTCGGCGTTGAAGATCGCGTCGATGACCCGTCCCGCCAGCAGCGGCGAGCCCACCGCCAGGCCCGCCATCACCACGCTGAGCAGCAGGAACAGCGTGATCCTCCGCCGGTGCGGGCGGGCGAAGGCGGCGATACGCCGGAGCGTCGCCCTGGAGACAGAGCGACGCTCCTGACGGTTGTTCATCGAATACAGCTGGTGCCACGCGGTCATTTCCATGCTCATGGCATGGAGGCTAGAGCCTCAGGTTAACTTGAGGTCAAGAGCCGATCTTCAGGCCCTTCTCGTGCCAGACGACCGCCACCGACGGGCGCGGCTGATCGCCGTCAGGCCAGCGGCTGCCCGGATTGTCCGGGCTGGCCCCGTCGATCTCGCCCGGATGCTGCACCGCGACGAACACGCTGCGCTGGTCCTTCGTGACCATCGGGCCGCACGTCTCGGCGCCGACCGGAACCGTGAGGAACTGGCGCAGATGGCCGCGCTCCTTGCCGCGTACCGGCATCACGAACAGCCCGTCGTTGGTGCCGAGCGCGTTGCCGTCCGTGGAGATCCACAGATTGCCGTCGCGGTCGAACGTCACGTTGTCCGGGCAGGAGATCGGCGAGACCTTCTTCTTGTCGTAGCCGGCGAAATAGGTGTTCGCGTCGCCGGGGTCACCGCAGACCAGCGGCACCGACCAGGAGAACTTCCTCGCCCCGGCGTCGTCGCGCCGCTCGACGATCTCCAGGACGTGGCCGTGCTTGTTGGAGGCGCGCGGGTTGGCCTCGTCCGCCTGGGCGGCGGTGCGGTCGGAGTTGTTGGTCAGCGCGACGTACACGCCGCCGGTGACCGGGTTGCGCTCCATGTCCTCGGGACGGTCCATCTTGGTCGCGCCCATCTTGTCGGCCGCCACCCGCGTGTAGACGAGCACCTCCTCCGCCGTCATGCCCTTCACGTACGACCTGTCGCCCGAGACCAGCGGGATCCACTCGCCGGAGCCGTCGAACTCGCCGTCCCGGGGCGGCTTGCCGGACCCGTCGATCTCCTTCTCCGGGCTGTCTCCGGTGAACTTGGCGACGTACAGGGTTCCCTCGTCGAGCAGGTCGCGGTTGTGCCGGTCGGCCCCCTGCCGGTAGCGCTCCTTCGAGACGAACTTGTAGATGTACTCGAAGCGCGAGTCGTCACCCATGTAGACGACCAGTCGGCCGTCGCGGGCCAGCGTCGTGGTGGCCGCCTCGTGCTTGAACCGGCCGAGCGCGGTGCGCTTGACCGGCGTGGATTCGGGGTCGAACGGGTCGATCTCCACGATCCACCCGAACCTGTTGCACTCGTGCGGGTGCTTGGCCAGGTCGAAACGCTCGTCGACCCGGTCGAAGCGGCGGCTGATCTCCGGCGTGCCCTCCGCGATCGTGTAGCGCTCGACGTACGGCTTCTGCTTCGCCGGCACCTTGTCGCCGTTGACGAAGTACTGGTCGAAGTTCTCCTCGGCGGTCAGCACCGTCCCCCACGGCGTCGTACCGCCCGCGCAGTTGTTCAGCATGCCGATGGGCTCGCGGCCCTTGGGGTCGGCGTCCGTCCTGAGCAGGCCGCTGCCCGCCGCCGGCCCGGAGAACTTCATAGGGGTCTCAGCGGTGATGCGCCGGTTGTAGCGGCGACGCCCCTTGGTGACCAGCTTCCACTCGCCGGCGCGGCCCTCACGCTCGATCTCCACGACCGAACCGCCGTGCCCGGCCAGGCCGATCCTGATCTGCTCCTCCGTGGCCTCCGCGCCGCCCGGGTAGTCGCGGAACATCAGGTTCTCGTCGGTGTACTCGTGGTTCACCCAGAGCAGTGCCCGGTCGCGGCCCATCGGGAACATCGTCACGTAGTCGCAGTTGTAGCCGAACTGCTTGCTCTGCGCCTCGGCGCTCTGGTTGTCGAAGTCGAACGCCGGCGCGTCCGGCAGCACCGGGTCGCCCCAGCGCACGACCACCGAGGAGCGGTAGTTCTCCGGGATGGTCAGCCTGTCGTCCTTGTTCGGCCGCACCGGCGTGAAACGGAGGTCGCCGCCCCGCCCGCCCTGTCCACCGGCGGCCACCGGCCTGGGTTCCTCGGCCAGCGCCGGAGCCGCCCCCGCCGCGCCCACCCCTGCCACGAGCGCGCCCAGCGCCCCGGCGCGCAACACGCCGCGCCGCGACAGCGCTTCCTTCACCACGTCGCCGAAATAGGCGTTTCCGGTGGTGTTGGCCACCTCATGCGCGCACGCGTTGCCGCAGCGGAACTGACAGGTCAGCGCGGATCGGCCACCATTGTGCGGGGTAGAGATCAGCGGAAGCAGCCGACCTCCCGCTTCGGGGTTCGACACAGGTCCTCCATCGAAGTGCGGTCGTACGGCGGGGAACGCTACGGCCACCGGCGAAACCACAGGTGAACGAAGACCTCCGTCTTGATGAACGCTTCCCGGGAGACAATGGTCGCGTGCCACCACGCAAGCTCGACCAGGAAAAGCTGAGAACGGCCCTCGACGGCCAGCTCGTCGCCCTCGACGAACCCCCCTACGACGGGCCCGCGTCCGCCCTGCCCGACGCGCTCGTGGCCGCCGTGCTGGCCGCCTACGACCGCGGGCTGAAGCCCGAGCGCGACGCGGCCAGGCAGGCGGTGCGCCACCTGCTCGACCGGCTGGCGACCGCCGCACCCGGCAGGACCGTCGAGGTCCGCGTGCCCCCCTACGCGGCCGTACAAGCCATCGCCGGGCCCCGCCACACGCGCGGCACCCCGCCCAACGTGGTCGAGATGGACGGCCGCACGTGGATCGAGCTCGCGCTCGGCCGCCTCACCTGGGCCGAGGCGCTGGCCGGCGGCGCCATCTCCGCCAGCGGGGCCCGCGCCGACCTGTCAGCACACCTGCCGCTCTAACGGCCGCCGCCCATCCAGGGAAACTGGCTCTCGAAACAACGGTCGGCGAGGTCGCTGGGGAGGCCGGCGCACTCCTGCGCCACGTTCCACAACCAGATGGCCACGATCGCGAAAAGGATCAGCGACAGGACGCTCAGCACGATGCCGGCGATGGCGCGGCCCTTACCGGCGCGTTTGGCGAGGGCCACGCCGCCGAAGACTATCGACAGGATGGCGGTGATCACACCCGTGAAGCACACGAACACCAGGAACGGGCTGGCCACGCCCAGCACGAGCGAGGCGGTGGCCAGGCCGCTGCCCGGCTTGGCCTGCTGGTAACCGGCTCCCGGCATGCCGTACGGGGATTCGGGGCCAGGGCCGTAGCCCGGCGGGCCACCGTACGGGCTGGAGGGCACCGTGCCCGGCACGGTCGGCTCGTCGTCCCGCGGCGTGCCCCCGGCCTGGTACGGCGTCCCACCCGGGCCCTCCTGACCCTGCCAGCCCTCCCGGCCGCCCCGGCCTTCGGGCGTTGGGCGACCTTCCCGAGCCGGGGTGCCGCCCTCTGGTGACGGGGGTCCCCCGGGTGCGCCCCCTCCCGGTGGTTCGAAGCCCGGCTGGTCATCACCCTGCTCGTAGCGCGACGGCGCGGGCCTGCCCGGCCGCTCCCCCTCTGACGGGGTGGACGTCCAGCCCGGGTACGGCGGCGTGCCACCAGGGATCGGGAACGCCTGGGTCTCCTCGGCGTCACCCCCTGTCGGCTGCGGTACCTCCGGTGAGGTGGGCAGGTCGGGATGGCGGGGCTCGCCGACGGGTCTGGGCTCATGCGTGGGCGGCACGTCCGGACGCGGAACGATGGGTGGCGCGGGAGCGATCGGCTCCTCGCCCTCCTCACCGGCGCCCTCACCCCGCGGCCCGGGGTCCTCGCCCTGCCGACCTGGGCCCTCGGGCTCCGCGTTCCGGAAGTCACCGCTGGCGCCCATGGACTCGGCGCCGCCGCCTCCGGTACGCCCGCCGGCGGGCTCGGGCACGTCCGGCGCCGCGCCGCCGGTGGGGCCGGCGCCGGGCCCACCGGCGGACCGCTCCTCCGGAGGCCGGTCACCGCCCGTGGGTCCCGGCTCGTACGGTCTGAGCGCGGGCCTCCGCTCCTCTTCCTCCAGCGTGCCCTCACGCCACCACTCGGGCTCGTGTTGCGGCGGAACGTTGCGGGGCGCGCCCTCTTCTGGACGGCCTTCGTGCGGATCCTGCCCGCGGCGGGTCTCGTCCGGGTCCCCAGGTGTGGTCACGTCTGCGTCTCCCGACGGGTCTACATGCCGGATACTTCACCCTTTCGCGCAGGGCGACGCCTAAACCGCACGACACGGTAAGAGGCCGCTCATCCTTGGGTCACCATGCGCCAAAGGCCCTGCCCACGGGCAAGATGGGGGGATGCTGGACGAGACCCTGTCGTATGCGCTGATCAAGGTCGTGAAGACGCATCGCAACCGGATGGCCGCCGCGCTGGCCCCGCTCGGCCTGCACGTGGGGCAGGAGATGCTGCTCAACCAGCTGTGGAAGGAGGACGGCCTGACCCAGGCCGAACTCATCGCCCGGCTGGGCGTCGAGCCTCCCACCGTCACCAAGACCCTCCAGCGCCTGGAGCGTACGGGCTTCGTCTACCGGATTCCCGACCCCGCCCGGCCGAGGATTTCCCGCGTCCATCTCACCGGCGCGGGCAAGGCACTGCGGGAGCCCGTCGAGGAGATCTGGACCATGATGGACGAGGACCTCCTGCGCGGTTTCGATCCCGGCGAGCGTGACCTGCTCGCGCAGCTGATCCGCCGCGCCATGCCCTGACGTTTTCCACTACGGGCGAAACTCCTTGCAGCCGGTCGGCCCTTCTAGTTAGCTGGCTAATTAGTCGGCTAATCAATGAGGAGAGGCTCACATGCACGCACTGGTCACCGGCGGCTCGTCCGGCATCGGCGCCGCCACCGCGCTCGCCTACGCCCGGGCCGGCGCGCGGGTCACGATCACGTACAACTCGGGTGCCGACCGCGCCGCCGAGGTGGTCAAGCGGATCGAGAGGGAGGGCGGCGAGGCGGCGGCCGTACACCTGGATCTGGAGGACCACGCGACCGTCGCGCCCGCCGTCTCCGCGGCCGGCCCGGTGGACGCGCTCGTGGCCAACGCCGTCCGCTGGGGCACCGTCATGCCCGGCGGCATGGCGTTCGAGGACGTGCCGGCCTCCGAGTGGTCCGCCGCCCTGCACGCCAACGTGGTCGGCAACGCCCTGTTGATCCAGGCGGTGCTGCCGCAGATGCGGCGCGGGAAGTTCGGGCGGATCGTGCTGGTCTCGTCGGGCGCGGCGGAGGAAGGACAGCCGGGCCCCGGCCCGTACGGCACCGCGAAGATGGCGCTGCACGGCATGGCCCGCGCCCTGGCGTGGGAGGCCGGCAGGGACGGCATCCTGGTCAACGTGGCCGTGGCCGGGCTCACCATCACCGGAGCCCAGCGCCCGATCCCCCAGCGGTTGCTGGACGAGATCGCGTCCAGGACCCCCACCCGCAGGCTGAGCACGGCGGACGACATGGCGGCGCTGATCGTCTTCCTCGGCTCGGCGGACAACCGCAACCTCACCGGAGAGATCATCCGCGACGGCTCCAATGCGGGCAGGTCAGCTCACACAGGCTGACCTCCGACCCGGGTGTGCGAGCACGGAAGCCGCCGACCTAGACTGAGGTATGTGCTGAAGGGCGACGGCCGGCTCGGCCATGACCTGGACCCCCAAGACCAAGCTCCCAAAGACGCCTGTGGCGTCTTCGGCGTCTGGGCGCCAGGCGAGGAAGTTTCCAAACTCACCTACTACGGGCTGTACGCGTTGCAGCACCGCGGGCAGGAGTCCGCGGGCATCGCGGTCAGCGAGGGCAGCCGCATCCTCGTCTACAAAGACATGGGCCTGGTCGCCCAGGTCTTCGACGAGTCGGTGCTGGGCACTCTGCGCGGCCACCTGGCCATCGGCCACTGCCGTTACTCCACCACCGGATCCAGCGTGTGGGAGAACGCGCAGCCCACGCTGAGCTCCACCGAGGTAGGCGGCCTCGCGCTCGCCCACAACGGCAACCTGATCAACACGCCGGAGCTGGCGCAGCGCCTGGCCCCCGGCTCCACCCGGGCGACCACCGACACCGAGGTCCTGACCTCGCTGCTCGCCCAGGACCGCACGCGCACGGTCGAGGAGGCCGCCGCCGAGTTGCTGCCTCAGGTCAAGGGCGCCTACTCACTGGTCTTCATGGACGAGACGACGCTTTATGCCGCCCGCGACCCGCAGGGTGTCCGCCCGATGGTCCTGGGCCGGCTGGAGCGGGGCTGGGTGGTGGCCTCGGAGACGGCGGCGCTCGACATCGTGGGCGCCACGTTCGTTCGCGAGATCGAGCCGGGCGAGCTGCTCACCATCGACGAGCGCGGCGTGCGTTCGCGCAGGTTCGCGCTGGCCGAGCCGAAGGGCTGCCTGTTCGAGTACGTCTACCTCGCCCGCCCCGACACCACCATCGCCGGTCGCGGCGTCCAGGTCACCAGGGTCGAGGTGGGCCGCGTGCTGGCCCGCGAGCACCCGGTGGAGGCCGACCTGGTCATCCCGACGCCCGAGTCCGGCACGCCGGCCGCCGTCGGCTACGCGCAGGAGAGCGGCATCCCCTACGGCCAGGGCCTGGTGAAGAACTCCTACGTCGGCCGTACCTTCATCGAGCCCTCGCAGACCATCCGCCAGCTCGGCATCCGGCTCAAGCTCAATCCGCTGCGCGAGGTCGTCGAGGGCAAGCGCCTGGTGGTCGTGGACGACTCGATCGTGCGCGGCAACACCCAGCGTGCCATCGTCAGGATGTTGCGCGAGGCCGGCGCGAAGGAGGTGCACGTCCGCATCTCCTCGCCGCCGGTGGCCTGGCCGTGCTTCTACGGCATCGACTTCGCCACCAGGGCCGAGCTGATCGCGGGCTCGCTGACGGTCGAGGAGATCCGCGCCTCGCTGGGCGCCGACTCGCTCGGCTACATCTCGCTCGAGGGCCTGACCAGGGCCACCACGATTCCCGCCGACCGCCTCTGCATGGCCTGCTTCACCGGCTCCTACCCCATTCCCATCGACGAGGACAACGTGGGCAAGTTCGTCCTGGAGAGCAAGGCATGAGCACCTACGAGGCCGCCGGGGTCGACATCGAGGCCGGCGACCGGGCGGTCGCGCTGATGAAGGACAGGGTGGCGCGGGCGCGGCGGCCCGAGGTGGTCGACGACGCCAGCGGCTTCGCCGGCCTGTTCGACGCCTCGGCCCTGCTGCGCTACCAGCGGCCGCTGCTGGCCTCCTCCACCGACGGCGTCGGCACCAAGGTCATGATCGCCCAGCGCTACGGCAAGCACGACACGATCGGCATCGACCTGGTCGGCATGGTCCTCGACGACCTCGTGGTCTGCGGGGCCGAGCCGCTGTTCATGACCGACTACATCGCCTGCGGGAAGGTGGTGCCCGAGCGCGTCGCGGAGATCGTCGGCGGTGTGGCCGAGGGCTGCCGGCTGGCCGGGGCCGCGCTGGTGGGCGGGGAGACCGCCGAGCATCCGGGGGCGATGGGCCCGGACGAATATGACCTCGCGGGCGCCGGCACCGGCGTCGTCGAGGCCGCCGGCCTGCTGGGGCCCTCGCGGGTGCGCGCCGGCGACGTGGTGCTCGGGCTGGCGTCCTCGGGCGTGCACTCCAACGGCTACTCGCTGGTGCGGCACGTGCTGCGGGAGGCCTCTCTCTCCCTCGACGCCGAGCTGCCCGAGCTGGGGCGGCCACTGGGCGAGGAGCTGCTGGAGCCCACCCGGATCTACTCCCTCGACTGCCTGGAGCTGGCGCGCTCCGCCGAGGTGCACGCCTACGCCCACATCACGGGCGGCGGCGTCGAGAGCAATCTGTCGAGGTCGCTGCCCGGCCACCTCGACGCGCTGCTCGACCGCTCGTCCTGGACACCGCCGGCCGTCTTCGGGGTGCTCGCGGGCCACGGCTCGATCGCGCAGCACGACATGGACCGTACGTTCAACCTCGGGGTCGGCATGGCCGCCGTGGTGGCCGCCGACTCGGCCGACGAAGCCCTCAGGGTGCTGGCGGCCCGTGACGTCGGCGCCTGGGTGCTGGGCGAGGTCGTCCCCGGCGAAGGCCGGGCGCGCTATCGCTGACCGGTCACTTGTGCCGCCGGTAATAGCGGGCCACGCGGACGCGGTTGCCGCACAGGTCGGGCGAGCACCAGCGACGTCGCGGGTGGGCCGGGAGGAAGAGCAGGTGACATCCCGGCCCTTCGCAGCCGCGCACCTTGCCCACGTCGGGGTCGGTGAGCAGGGCCACGGCGGCCTCGGCCAGCTCGGTCAGGAGGCGGTCGAGCGGCGTGCCGTCGCGCGCCGTGCCGCGCCGCAGCACCGTGCCCCGCACCTCCAGGCAGGGATACGCGGGCGCGACGCGAAGTGCCCGGTTGAGCGCGTCGATCGCCTCGGGCGGCGGTGGTGCGGCCTGGCGCGCCGCCTCCAGGGCCCGCTCCACGTGGCCGCGCAGGTCGCGGACGGCGGCCGGATCGTCGGGGCCGAGCGTGGTCTCGGGGACGGTCAGCCGGCCGGCCTGCTCGGCGAGCCAGGCATGAAGACCCTCCGCGGTCGCCAGGGCGTCGTGGTCGCCGCCCGACGGGGTGCGGACGCCCGTGTTGACCAGGTCGAGTGCGAGGGGCTCGCCTGTCAGCAGTTCCATGCGCCTAATGGTAGGACCTCGCCGTTAACACATTAGCCACTGAGAGCGTCCGCCTCGCACCCGTACAGGTTCCGGGTGATCGCGCCCGACCGGGCACACGGGACGCACGCCATCGGAGCGACCTCGTGCTCCATTCCGAAAGGGCGGGCCTGGTCACGCGAGCGCGCGGGGAGGCCCGATCTTGGCCGGGCCGCTTGATGAGCCGGCCACGGGAAAGCGGGCCTACATGACGAAAGCCCCACGGTTACCCGTGGGGCCCGACGAGTGCGAGCGAGGATCCGGCGCGTACGCCGGACCCTGCGCCACGTCACCCAGAAGAACGGCTATCGGCGGCCGGCACGGCCGTCGTCGTCGTCTCCTGCGCCATAGTCATCGGCGTAATCGGCATAGCGATCCGCCAGCTCATCGTTGAGGTCGTCGGCGTCGTCACTGCGGCTGGAGTCTCCGACCCCGAGTTCGTCGCGAAGACGGTCAAGATCCGTGCCACCGCTGTTGTACTTCAGCTGGCGAGCAACCTTGACCTGCTTGGCCTTTGCTCGGCCGCGCCCCATTGGCTCGACCCCCTCGTGTGGGGTCGTCCCCGACCCCTCGTCGCTAACGCACCACACACTGACGCCGCCTGACTCCGGGCGTCAGCCTATCGTTCGCCTATTACCGTACCTGTTTTGTGCCCAGCTCGGTACGTCGTATGGGCGCGGGGCGTCAGTCGCCCAGCCAAATGGCTCGTAGCCGCCCGACTTCCGACATTCTGCGCTCCGCCAGCCTATCTGCTGCGACCGCGGGAGGGACGCCCTCGTCGGCCGCTATCGCGAAAATTTTCAATGTCGTGTCATAGATCTGCGTGGCCTTGGATCGGGCCCGCTCCATGTCGAAGCCCTCGATCTCGTCGGCGACCTGGATGACGCCGCCCGAGTTGACGACGTAGTCGGGCGCGTACAGGATCTCACGTTCGGCGAGTTGCTTCTCCACGCCGGAGTGCGCGAGCTGGTTGTTGGCCGCCCCGCAGACGATCTTCGCGCGGAGCTCCGCGACCATCTCGTCGTCCAGCACCCCGCCCAGCGCGCAGGGCGCGAAGACGTCGATGTCGGAGCGCGCCATGGCCCGGGCGTCGGCCACCACGTCGACCTCGGGGCGGCGCGCGCGCACGCGTTCGACCGCCTTGGGGGCGACGTCGCAGATCACCACCTCGGCGCCGTCTTCGCGCAGGAGCTCGACCAGGCGGTGGCCCACCTTGCCCACCCCTTCGACGCCGACTCTCTTGCCATGGAGCGACGGAGTGCCGTAGACGCGCTCGGCCGAGGCCCGCATGCCCTGGAACACGCCGAAGGCCGTCAGGATGGACGAGTCGCCGGCCCCGCCGTGGGCCGGCGTGCGGCCCGTCACATGGCGCGACTCACGGGCGATGACGTCCATGTCCTCGCTGTAGGTGCCCACGTCGCAGGCGGTGATGTAGCGTCCGCCGATCGACTCGACGAACCTGCCGTAGGCGCGCAGCAGCGCCTCGCTCTTGTCGCGCGCCGGGTCGCCGATGATGACGGCCTTGCCGCCGCCCAGGTCGAGGCCGGCCAGCGCGTTCTTGTAGGACATGCCCCTGGCGAGGTTGAGCACGTCGGCCAGCGCCGCCTGCTCGTTCTCGTACGGATAGAAGCGGGTGCCTCCCAGCGCCGGGCCCAGCGCCGTGTTGTGGATGGCGATGATGGCACGCAGGCCGCTCTGCTCGTCGGCGCAGAAGACGACCTGCTCATGCACGTCCTTGTGGGACGCTCCGAAGACGTCGGTCACGGTAGTGACTCCCTGTCCGGTCCACCGCACCTTCGCGGCGGAGATCGCCTCATAGCCTAGTCTCGACAGTGCGCGCAGGGTCGCTTCGTGACACGATGCCTCCGTGCTGCCCTATGCCGCCTACCTCCGCGTCTATGAGCCACTGACCGCGTTCGCCGAGCCCGAGCGCAAGGTGTGGGCCGACTACGCCGACTCACGCGACCGTCCGCGGCGCGCGAACGCGCTCAACGCGGAGCACGGCGAGTCGGTCATGCGCCTGCTCGGCATGCCCCCTCAGCCCGTTCCCTCCCAGGAGAGCCCCAACGCCTACCTGCGGCGCGTTGAGGACCGTCTGTACGTTTGCCCATGGCAGACCCGCCTGCGCTCGTGGCTGGCGTTCTCAAGGCTGCGCGGCGCCACGCCGGCGAAGCTGATGGACCGTCTCGTGCCCAAGGCGATCGCCGAGCAGACGGCCGACGACTTTGATCGCTACAAGCGTAAAGCGGGGTCGTCCGCGCTGCGCACGCACATCCGCACCACGACGTGGCACGTACCACCGGCCTGGTTCGTGCCGTTCGACGGCAACGAGCGCTGGCTGGTGCTCGGCTCCGCCGCCCCGGGGCAGGACGTGACGACGGCTACGGGCCGTAACCTCATCTATGTCACCTCCATGGCGCAGGCCAGGCGGCGGGCGGCGCGGGCGCTCAACGTGCTGCGCCGGCACCTCGGCGACGTGGCCTCCAACTTCGAGGTCGAGGACATCGCCAGGTGGCTGGAGGAGTTCCACCCGCACTCGCTGATCGAGCTCGACTACGGCGGCCTCGTGCACCTCATGGACGACGACGCGCTGCAGGCCGACCAGTCGGTCGCCGAGCTGTCCGCCGCCCTCACGGGCCTGGACACGGGTCAAGAAGAACTTGCCTACGCCATGTACCAGAGGGTCATCCTGCGGTGGAAGTCAATGCAACAACTGGAATCTGCCAACTGAACCCCAATACGGCCGTCTGACCTGCATGAGTAGGTCACGTCTCGCGGCTGCTCTCTTCTGCGAACTGAGTAGTTTGCCGTTTTCACTGCGATACCACGAACCGTGTCGCTAGAATCACCGAGCGTGACATGGCCACGGGGGCGGGCAGTTGGGTCAAAGAAGGGCTCGCCAATCGCTCTGCGTGGCGGTATGGTCACATCGGGTGATGCCGCATATGGCTCAGAAAAGCCGCACGCTCTGCGCCATAGGGGGACATCCGTGACACGCGCAAAGGCAGTCACAGGATCGCTAAGCCGGTCCACACGGAGGAGAGGCCGCACAAATGTCAGCTCGTACACCCGAGGCCGAGCCGCTGCTCACGCCCGCTGAGGTCGCGACCATGTTCAGGGTCGACCCCAAGACCGTTACGCGGTGGGCCAAGGCGGGCAAGTTGACGTCGATTCGTACCCTCGGCGGTCATCGGCGTTACCGGGAGACCGAGGTCCGCGCACTGCTCGCGGGGATCCCGCAGCAGCGCTCGGAGTAGCCGAGAGGGTCGTCACGGACCTCAGGGGGGTTGAGGGTGGGCCAGGCGCGCAACGAAGCCCGGTCCACCGTGTGACGACGTGACGTCGCATGGGAAGTTGGCGCCGCCCGCCCGGCGCCATCCTTCCCGGCTTCCGCCTCCCGCTCTTACGCCAGCCGCTCCAGCAGGCCGGCGACGTCGCCGTCATACCTCGCGGCGACGCCGAGCAGCGCGACCATGTGATCGACCAGCATCTTCTCGAGCGTCGATCGTTCCACGTCGCGGTGCTCCAGCCAGTCGAGGCCGGCCGTCTCCACGGAGGCGATCCACGACCTCAGGGTCGTGCGCAGCACCGGGCTGGGCTCCTCGACGCGCATCTGCTTCTGGATGAGGCGGAAGAGGCGCCGGCGCACGCCGTCGACGATCTCGCCCACCTCGCCCGCCCTGTTGGCGGGACCGCCGCGCAGGAGCGCGGCGAACCCGGCCGCGTGCTCCTCGACGAAGTCGAAATAACGTTTGAGCCCGGAGGCCAGCTCGTCGAGCGGCCTGCCGCCCTCATGCGGCCGCAGCCTGGACTCCAGCTGCTCCGCCGCGCTCCTCAGCGCGGCCACGTAGAGCTCCTGCTTGCCGCCGAAATAGTGGTAGACCAGGGCCCGCGAAGCCCCCGCCGCCGACGCCACGTCGTCGATCGAGACGTCTTCCGCGTCGCGCGTGCTGAACAGCTCCAGAGCCGCCGCCATGAGCTCCTCGCGACGCCGGTCGACGCTGAGCCTGCGCCGAGCCGGGCGTGCCTTCTCGGCTGACTTACCTGGTGTCACATCTGCACAGTATCCGACCTGTGCCCCAGCCGAAGGTGGCCGCTGTTCGGCGAATATCGGGCTCTCTGTAACGGAAGCCGTACCCTGCGGCTAACTCGATCGTTTGGTCAGACAGGTGCCCATATCCGCATCGCGGGGGAGACACATGTCAGGACCGCCCGTCAACACCTCATCCATCGCCGAGCTCAGAGAGGTAGACACCCTGCCTCGGCCCAGACCCACCATCCGCAACGTCGCCGAACGAGCCGGCGTCTCGAAATCGCTGGTCTCACTCGTGCTGCGCGGATCTCCGCACGTGAGCGAGCACCGGCGCCAGGCCGTGCTGCAGGCCGCACGAGAGCTCGGCTACCGGCCGAACGCGGTCGCACGAAGCCTGGTCGAAGGGCGTACCCACCTGGTGGGGGCGCTCGTCGCCAACCTGCACAACCCCTTCTACGCCGAGTTCCTCGACGGACTGCAGGAGAGCCTGCACGGCGACGGCCTGCGCATGCTGATCGGGAACAGCCAGTGGGATCCGGCGTTCGAGGACGAGGCCGTGGAGGCCTTCCTCGAGCTCAGAGTCGACGGGCTGGTCCTGCTGGGCATCGCTCCGACCAGCGAGACGCTGATCGAGGCCACCTCCTACACGCCCACGGTCGTCGTAGGGGAACGTGACATCGAGCTCGACGGCGTCGACATCGTGGTCGACGACGACCAGCTCGGCGCCCGCCTGGCCATCGACCACCTGGTCGAGCTCGGCCACAAGCGGATCGCGCACATCGAGGGGCCCCGCTCGTCGCGCTGCGAGGGCTACCTCGTGGCGATGCGCAGGCACTCGCTGGCCCCGTACATCATGGTCGAGGCCGCGGACGCGACCGAGGACAGCGGCAGGGAGGCGGCGCTCGCCCTGCTGACCCGTGACCCCAGGCCGACGGCGATCTTCGCGGCCAGCGACGCGGCCGCGCTCGGCGTGCTGTCGGCCGCCGGCGACCTCGGCCTGCGCGTGCCCGACGACCTGTCGGTGGTCGGCTACGACAACACGCACCTCGCGGCCTCCCGCCACATCTCCCTCACCTCGGTCGACCAGCCCCGCCGTGCCATGGGCAGGTCGGCGGCGGCGCTGCTCAGCGACCGCATCGGGGACCCCGCCAAGGGCTCCCGCCTGCGTGAGGTGCGCTCGGAACTGATCGTGCGACGGAGCACGGGGCCCGCCTGAGGCGAACGGGAAACCTGCACGGCAACGCTGCGCCGCGGCAGGTTTCCTGTTGCCCAAACCTGGGTCAAGCCGCGTGGCGGCGCGATGACGCGCCGGTTTACTCGTCAGGGTCATGCTAAGAGTGGCCGGTTCGGTCCGGTCACGGTCTGATCCGGGGGAACAGTCATGCGTGATCCGGAACTGGTGTCCTGCGCCCAGCGCGCCGCGGCGGAGCTCGAACGCGCCTGGGGCCACTGGCGAGCGGGCCGGGGGCGGGGCGCCGACGCCACCGCCGAGTCGGTCGCCAGCTACGTCGCCCACTCTCTCGACCATCCGTGGGGCCGTCCCCGCGTCGTTCTCGGCCTCGACGCCGAGGACGCGCGGGAGCTGGCCGCCCTGCTCGAACGGCAGGAGGTCGGCGAGCGCGTCTGGTAGGAGCACAGCACGTCCGGCGAGGACGCACCGCACTCGGCATATGAGCCGTCCTGATCTTCGGGTTCACGTAAGTTGGACGGCATGCGCGCTCTTCCCCTCACGGTCCTCGCCGTCTGCGGCCTGATCGCCTCCGCGTGTGGCGCCACCGGCACCGGTGACGCCGCGGCAGGTCAGGCCGCCACCACGAGCACAGAGGAGCAGGCGTCCTCCTCGGCGCCCAAAACCTTAGATCCGGCCGAGACCGCGGGGCCCGCGGGCACCGCTGGAAGCGCCGAGCGGGCGCAGGAGGCGCGGCCGCTCGACGGGACGGTCATCGTCATCGACCCGGGCCACAACGGCGGCAACTACCGCGCCCCCAAGACCATCAACCGCCAGGTCGATGTGCTGACCAAGAGGAAGGCCTGCGACACCACCGGCACCGCCACCAACGACGGCTACAGCGAGGCCGCGTTCACCTGGGACGTGTCCACCCGGATGGTCAAGATCCTCGAAAGGCGCGGCGCCACGGTCAAGCTGACCAGGTCGAGCAACGACGGCGTCGGCCCCTGCATCACCCGGCGCGCCGCCATCGGCAACAAGGCGGAGGCGGACGCCGCGATCTCCGTGCACGCCGACGGGGCGGGGCCGGCCAACCACGGCTTCCACGTGATCATGCCCAAGAAGATCAACGGCCCGGTCGACAAGGTCGTGGACGATTCGAGCAGGCTCGGCATCGCGGTGCGTGACGCCTTCGCCAAGGGCACCGGTCTGCCCTACTCCACCTACATCGGCAGGAAGGCGCTCGACTACCGAAGCGACCTCGGCGGGCTCAACCTGTCGAAGGTGCCGAAGATCTTCGTCGAGTGCGGCAACATGCGCAACGCCGCCGAGGCCGCCAAGTTCCGGCGCCCGAAGTTCCGGCAGAAGATCGCTCTGGCGCTGGCCAACGGATTGCAGCACTATCTCAAAGCATGATTCCTCACCCTACGCTGCACCGTGATCTTTCCGTCTCCTTCGAGCTGGCCTCAGGCGCCACGGTGTCCGGCGACCTGGCCGACGCCGTCCGCCTCGCCCTTCCCCTGCTCGATCTGCGGCCGGGCGACTCGGGTGAGATCGACGTCCGGCAGGACGCCGCGCTCGGTGCGGAGGCCTACCGGCTGACCACCGGGTCCAGGGGTGTCGAGATCGTGGCCGGCGGGCGGGCGGGCGCGTTCTACGCGGCCCAGTCGCTGCACCAGTTGCTGCCGGACGCCTCCTACCGGTTCTCCGAGCAGGCGTCGTGGAACGTCCCAGGGGTGCGGATCGAGGACGCGCCGCGCTTCTCCTGGCGCGGGCTGCACCTCGACGTGGCAAGGCACTTCTTCCCCAAGCGGGAGCTCCTGCGCCTGATCGACCTGATGGCGGTGCACAAGCTCAACCGGCTCCACCTGCACCTGGTCGACGACCAGGGGTGGCGGGTGGAGAGCCGGGCCTACCCGCTGCTGCACGAGGTCTCCTCGCACCGGCCGCGCACGGCGGTCCACGCCCATGGCGAACCGGCCGCGTACGACGACGTGCCGCACGGCGGCTACTACACGCTCGACGACCTGGCGGAGATCGGCGCCTACGCCCGCGCCAGGTACGTCACTATCGTGCCCGAGATCGACGTGCCGGGGCACGCCTCGGCGATCCTGGCCGCCTACCCGTCGCTGGGGGCCACCGGCGAGCGCTACGACGTGCTCGACCGGTGGGGCATCTCCCCCGCGATCCTGTCGCCGCTGCCGCCGACCGTCGAGTTCCTCACCACGATCTTCGACGAGCTGATCGGCGCGCTGGGCGAGACCCCCTACGTGCACATCGGCGGCGACGAGGTGGTGCTCGACCACTGGACCGCCTCCGCGGAGATCGCCGCCTACCGCGACTCCCTGGGCCTGTCCACGTCCGTCGAGTTGCAGGCGTGGTTCCTGCGGCGGCTGGCCGACGTGCTGGCCGAGCGAGGGGCGCGGACCGTGGTGTGGGACGAGGCGTTCGTCGGCGGCGGGCTGCGCCAGGACACGATCGTCATGCCGTGGCGGGGCATGGGCGTGGGCCGTCGTGCCGCCGCCGCGGGGCACGACGTGATCGCGACGCCGGTGTTCCCGCTCTATTTCGACTACGCGGAGTCCGGCTCCCCCGACGAGCCGAGATCCATCGGCGACACCATCGCCCTTGAGGACGTCGCCGCCTTCCGCCCGGCGCCTGACGACTGGACGGACGACGAGCGCGCCCGCGTCGTGGGCGCGCAGGCGCAACTCTGGAGCGAGCGCGTGCCCGATGCCCGCACGGTCGACTACAAGCTCTGGCCGCGGGCCTGCGCGCTCGCCGAAGTGGCCTGGTCGGGCTCGGCCGCCGAGGGCTTCACGGAGCGCCTGGGGCGGCACCTGGGCCGGCTCGACGCCATCGGGGTGGAGTATCGACCGCTCGCGGGGCCGCACCCGTGGCAGCGGCGGCGCCCGCACCGGCCGAGCGAGATGCCCATGTCCGAGCGGATGACCCGCATCGAGGCCATGACGCACGACCCGGAGTCGACCCGGCCCAGCCTGTGAACCGGCCGGGCGCTCTCAGGACCGCAGGAGAAGGGCAGGGCGGGCGTTTCCCTGATCCGCCGGCGAAGGCCGGGCGGGCGCTTCCGGGACGGGCTCGCCGGGCCGCCGGTCAGAGGGCCGGGCGGTCGTTGAGGATGCGCTGGAAGAGCCGGTGGTCCTGCCAGTGCCCGTCGATCTCCAGGTAGCGCGGCGCGGTGCCGTAGAGCTCGAAACCGGCCTTGCGGAGCACGCTCTGCGAAGCCACGTTGTCGAGCAGGGTGCCCGCCGCGATCCGGTGCAGGCCGAGGTTCTGGTCGGCCATCCGGCACACCTCCAGCACCGCCCGGGTGGCCAGGCCGCGTCCTGTGCAGCCGGCGTCGATCCAGTAGCCGAGGTCGGCGCTGAGCCACGGGCCGCGCACGATGTTGCTGAGCGTCATGCGGCCCACGACGCGCTCGCCGTCGGCGAGCAGCCACGGCATCGCCCGGCCCTGCGCCTGCTGCGCGAGCAGGTCTTTGAGCCGGTGGACCTGGCCCGGCAGGGTGAGGAACTCGGCCGGCCGCCGGGGCTCCCACCGGCGCAGATGCTCGCTGTTGCGGACGTAGGCGTGAAGCAGGGCCTCGGCGTCGCGTTCGGCGGCCGGGCGCAGGACGACACCGTCTGTGAGGGGCACCTCTGGAATCACCGTCACAGCCTAGTCTCGGGCGGTGCGGCCGATCGCGTCGGCGATCGACGTCATGCCGTGGCGGCGCACCCGGCGGGAGAGCTGCCGGTGGATGCGCGAGGCCCACAGCGGGCCGCCGTAGATCCAGCCGGTGTAGCCCTGCACCAGCGTCGCCCCGGCCAGGAGCCGCTCCCAGACGTCGTCGGCGTCCTCCACGCCGCCCGCCGAGACCAGCGTGAGGCGGTCGCCCACCCTGGCCCGCAGCCGCCGCAGCACCTCCAGCGAGCGGGCCTTGAGCGGGCGCCCGGACAGCCCGCCGGTCTCGCCGCCGTGCCTGATCGTGGTGTTGGTCGCGATGATCCCGTCGAGGCCGAGCTCCACCGCCAGGTCGGCGACCGCGTCGACGTCCTCGTCGGCGAGGTCGGGCGCGATCTTCACCAGCAGCGGCGTGCGGCGCGGCGTGCTGTCGGCGACCTCCTTGACCGCGGTCAGCAGCGGCCGCAGCAGGGCGACCGCCTGCAGGTTGCGCAGGCCGGGGGTGTTGGGCGAGCTGACGTTGACCACCAGGTAGTCGGCCATGGGGGCGAGCTCCTTGGCGGCTGTGACGTAGTCGGCCACCGCCTCGGACTCGGGCACCACCTTGGTCTTGCCGATGTTCACCCCGATCACGACCGGGACGCCGCGCGGGCGGCGCAATCTGCGGGCCGCGGCCGCCGCGCCGGCGTTGTTGAAGCCCATCCGGTTGATCACCGCCCGCTCCCGCACGAGCCTGAACAGGCGCGGCCTGGGGTTGCCCGGCTGGCCGTGGGCGGTGATGGTGCCGACCTCGACGTGCCCGAAGCCGAGCGCGGCGATGCCCTCGGCGCACGCGGCGTCCTTGTCGAATCCGGCGGCCAGCCCGAGCGGGCCGGGGAAGTGCACCCCGAACGCCGTCACCCGCAGGGCCGGGTCGTGCGGCGCGAACGCCCGGTGCAGCAGCCGCTTGAGCAGCGGCAGCCGCGCGAGGAGCGCGAGGGCGCTCACAGTGAAGTGGTGCACGGCCTCGGCGTCGAAACGTCGCAAGACCTGCGTGAACACGAGGCGATACATCACGGGTCAGGCTACCAACCCGGCCTCGTAGGCGATGATCGCGGCCTGCACCCGGTTGCGCACGTCGAGCCGGGTGAGGATGGCGCTGACGTACGCCTTCACCGTGCCCTCCACGATGTGCAGCCTGCGGGCGATCTCCGCGTTGGACAGGCCGGCGCCGAGCAGGGCGAGCACCTCCCGCTCGCGGTCGGTGAGGCTCGCGACGCGGTCACGCGCCTCGGCGCCCCTGGCCATCCGGCCGCCCGACAGCTGAGTGATCACCCGATGGGCGACCTTGGGCGACAGGTACGCGGCCCCCTCGGCGACCGCGTGGATCCCGGCGATCAGCTCGCGCGGGTCTCCCGACTTGAGCAGGAACCCGCCGGCTCCCACGTCGAGTGCCTTGGCGATGTAGTCGTCCTCCCCGAATGTGGTCAGCATCACCACGGCCACGCCCGGCGCGGCCCTGCGCAGCTCGGCCGCGGCCGCCAGCCCGTCGAGCCTGGGCATGCGGATGTCGAGCAGCGCCACGTCGGGCCGGTGGCTGATGGCCAGGTCGACGGCCTGCCTGCCGTCGGCGGCCTCGGCCACCACCTCGAGCGACGGGTCGGAGGCGAGGATCGCCCGGACGCCCGCTCTGATCATGGCCTCGTCGTCGGCGAGGAGTATGCGGATCACGCCTTCTATATTGGCCCCCATGGCACAGGTGAAGGTCTATGGGCGCAGGGACGTGTGGGCGGGCCGGCAGCGTGAGGTGTCGGACCTGGTGCAGTCGTGTCTGGTGAGCGCCTGGGGGTTGCCCGAGGAGAAGAGGTTCCACCGGTTCGTGCTGCTGGACGCCGACGACTTCGTCTGCCCGCAGCGGAGCGAGCGCTACCTCATCATCGAGGTGGTCTGCTTCACCGGCCGCAGCGACGACGCCAAGCGGGCGCTGATCCGGGAGATCTACGCGAAATCCGGCTATGATCCCGAAGACGTCGAGATCACCATCATCGAGATGCCCAAGGTCAACTGGGGCATTCGCGGAGTTCCCGCTGACGAGCTCGCTCTGCCGTACAACGTGGAGGTCTGACGTGTGGGGTGACGGCGGCCGGACGGTATGGTCCGACTCATGAGCACTCACTATGACGTCGTCGTTCTCGGCGCGGGTCCAGGAGGATATACGGCCGCCGTCCGCGCCGCCCAGCTCGGACTGCGGACCGCGGTCGTCGAGGAGAAATACTGGGGTGGCGTCTGCCTGAACGTGGGCTGCATCCCCTCCAAGGCGCTGCTGCGCAACGCGGAGCTCGCCCACATCTTCAACCACGAGGCCAAGACCTTCGGCATCAGCGGCGAGGTCAGCTTCGACTTCGGCGCGGCCTTCCAGCGCAGCCGCAAGGTGGCGGACGGGCGGGTCAAGGGCGTCCACTACCTGATGAAGAAGAACGGCATCACGGAGTACGACGGCCGGGGCACGTTCCTGGACGCCAACACCCTCCAGGTGAACGGCGAGACGATCACGTTCTCCCACTGCATCATCGCGGCCGGGGCCACCACCAGGCTCATCCCGGGCACGCAGCTGTCGGAGCGCGTGGTGACGTACGAAGAGCAGATCCTCACCGAGAACCTGCCGGGCAGCATCATCATCGCGGGCGCCGGCGCGATCGGGGTGGAGTTCGCGTACGTGCTGCACAACTACGGCGTCAAGGTGACGATCGTGGAGTTCCTCGACCGGGTCGTGCCGCTGGAGGACGAGGAGGTGTCGGCCGAGCTGGCCAAGCGCTACAAGCGGCTCGGCATCGAGGTGATGACCTCCACCCGCGTCGACGGCATCGAGGACACCGGCTCCTCCGTCAAGGTCACCGTCACCAAGGGCGACCAGACGCAGGTGCTCGAGGCCGACAAGGTCCTGCAGGCCATCGGTTTCCAGCCGCGCGTCGACGGCTACGGCTTGGAGAAGACGGGCGTGGCGCTGACCGACCGGGGGGCGATCGCCGTCGACGGTCGCTGCCGGACCAACGTGCCGCACATCTTCGCCATCGGCGACGTCACCGCCAAGCTCATGCTGGCGCACGCCGCGGAGTCCATGGGCATCATCGCGGCCGAGACGATCGGCGACGCCGAGACCATGGAGCTCGACTACGTGATGATCCCGCGGGCGACCTACTGCCAGCCGCAGGTCGCGAGCTTCGGCTACACCGAGGCGCAGGCGCGCGAGCTGGGTTACGACGTGAAGGTGGCGAAGTTCCCGTTCACGGCCAACGGCAAGGCGCACGGGCTTGGCGACAGCGCCGGCTTCGTCAAGATCATCAGTGACAACACGCACGGCGAGCTGATCGGCGCCCACCTGATCGGGCCCGACGTCACCGAACTGCTGCCCGAGCTGACCCTGGCCCAGCAGTGGGACCTGACGGTGCACGAGGTCGCGCGCAACGTGCACGCGCACCCGACGCTCGGCGAGGCGGTCAAGGAAGCCGTGCACGGCCTGGCCGGACACATGATCAACATGTAGGACCACCGGAGATCGGTACGGCGGGCCGCCGTACCGATCGGCTGGTGCAGCGGCGTTTTCTCACCAGATCTTCAGAAACCATCCATTTTCCTCCCAGGATGCCTGGAGAGTTTTGGAGTCGACCGAAGACCTCCTTCGCATCGGACGGTGTCCCGTATGACCTCCACCCCCGCCGAAGACACCACTGTGCAGTCGGCCCGCCGCCGGCGTGCCCCCGCCGGCCCTTCGCTGCTCAGGCTCGGCCTGCTCGCCCTGGTCGCGATCGGCATCGCGGGCGCGGCGGCCGAGCTCGCCTTCGAACGCCACTGGGGCAGCCCGACGCAGCTGATCCCGTGGGTGACGCTGGCGCTGCTGACGGTCGCGCTGGTGCTGGTCGCGCTCCGCGACTCCCCCGGCACGCTCACCGTGGTCCGGGCGCTCGCCCTGATCGTGCTGGTCGCGGCGGCGTACGGAGTGTTCACCCACGTGTCCGTCAACCACGGCATGGGCGCGATGGACCCCGCGTGGGACTCGCTGTCGCCGCTCGCCCAGTGGTGGTCGGCGCTGACGAAGTCGGTCGGCAACGCGCCGCCGCTCGCGCCCGGCATGCTGGCCCAGAGCGCGCTCCTCCTCCTGCTGGTCTCGACGGTCCAGCGGCCGGCGAAGTGAGCCGCCGCTAGGCGAACGGCGCGATGATCTCGCGCACGGCCTCGGCGCACTCGGCGGCGTGGTCGTCGTGCGCGATGCTGCTCAGCAGCTCCCGCAGGTGGAACAGGGGCAGGCGGTCCCGCCAGCCGCCGTCGAGACCCGCCGCGTCCGCGTACACCTCGAAGAAACGGTCGGAGGCGGGCGGGCGCGGCGAGCACCACAACATGCTGAGGTCGGCCTCCGCCCAGCTGTAGGAGACGGCCGGGTCGATCAGCGCCGGGCCGCCGGTCCGGCCGGAGAGGATGTTCTCGCGCCACAGGTCGCCGTGCGTCAGCACCGGCGGCCGTGGTGGCAGCAGGTCGGGCAGGGCGGCGCAGAGGCGTTCGAGCGCGCGCCGTTCGGCGGCGTCGAAGGCGGCTTCCACGAGTGGTTCCGGGAGCCAGCGCAGGATCCGGCGCCGCGCGAAGAAGGCGTGCCCGTCGGTGTCCCATGTGTTGTCCTGCCGCAGGCGCCCGAGCCAGCCGTCCCGGTGCCAGCCGAACCGGTCGCTCCGCGTGGTGGTGTGCAGGTGGGCGACGGCACGGGCCAGCTCTTCCCAGAAGCGTGCGTCGTCGTCGCGGCGCGGCGGTAACGGCTCCAGCACGAGCAGGCGGGGCGTGACCGCCAGCACCTCGGGAGTGGTGACGCCGCCCATGGCACGCAGCACGCGCAACCCCTCCGCCTCGACCTCGAACAGGTCGGGGACGTCGGCGCGCAACGTCTTGGCGAACACGCGGGAGCCGTCGCGCAGGGTCGCCAGCCCGGCCAGCGCCACCACCCCGCCCTGAGCGGCCTCCGCCGCCACCGCGTCGAATCCGGCCGTACGCAGCAGGTCGAGAAGAAGGTCCATGACCCCATATCCAACCCGAACCGGCTATGTTGGTCACATGACTTGGTCACGAGACCAACATTTGCGGAGAGGAAGCCTCCATGCGCGTCACGGTGAACGGCACGTCGTTGTTCGTGGACGTCGAGGGCCCCGCCCTCGTGCCCGACGGTGACACGATGCGAGACAAGCCCACACTTCTCCTGCTGCACGGCGGCCCGGGCCACGACCACTCGATCTTCAAACCGGCGTACGGGCGGCTGGCCGACCTCGTCCAGATCGTCTACGTCGACCAGCGCGGCAACGGCCGCAGCCAGGACTCCGACCCTTCCACCTGGCACCTCGACCAGTGGGCCGACGACATCCCCGCCCTGTGCGACGCTCTCGGCATCACCAAGCCGATCGTGCTCGGCTGGTCATTCGGCGGCATCGTCGCCATGCACTACGCCGCCAAGCATCCCGATCATCCCGCGAAGCTGATCCTGCAGAGCACGATGGCCCGCATGGACGTCGACCAGGTCGTCGAGGGGTTCCGCGCGGAGGCGGGCGAGGCGGCGGCGCTGGCGGCCAAGGCGTTCCTCACGGAAGGCACGCCTGAGACGTTCGCGGAGTTCGGGCGGTTGTGCGCGCCGTCCTACAGCCCGGATCCGGCCTTTCCCTCCTTCGAGGACATCCAGGCGATGATGCGGATGATCCCCAACCCGGAGCTGACGATGAGGTTCATGTCGCGGGAGCGGTTCGACCTGCGGGGCGAGCTCCGCGACGTCCGCTGCCCGGCGCTGGTGGCGGCGGGCGCGCGCGATCCGATCACACCACTCGCCTCGGCGCGGGAGATCATGACCGGCCTGCCCGCAGGGGCACGGCTGGAGATCTTCGAGAAGTCGGGCCACTTCATCGCCGACACGGAGGGCGAACGGTTCTTCGCGCTCCTGCGCGCCTTCATCGAGGCACCATGACGATCTGCGGCCGCGTTCAGCGAGACATGACCACCTTCCCGGCCGCGTTCAGCGGGGCGCCGCGATGACGTACGTGTCCGCCGACGAACGGCGGCGCGTCATCGTCGACGCCGCCGTCCGCGTGATCGCCACCGAGGGCCTGGCCCGCGCGACCACCCGCCGCATCGCGGAGCAGGCGGGGGTGCCGCTCGGCACCCTGCACTACTGCTTCCGCAACAAGGACGAGCTCAACCTGCTCATCCTCGGGCGCGGCCGCGCCACGATGCTGGCCGCCTTCGAGGAGCTCGACCGGGGGGCCGGGTTCGAGGTGACCGTGCGCGAGGTCGTGGCGACGTACTGGCGGTGGATCCGCGACCACCACGGGCTGCATCTCGCGCTGATGGAGCTGCTCATGTGGGCCATCCGCAACAAGGAGGCGGTCCTCCCCGGCCGGGACGTGTGGGCCGAGGTCAACGCCCAGCTCGGCGGTGACCTCATCGACTCCGCCCTGACCGCCGCGGCGGAGCGGGACGGCCTGCGCACGGCCGTGCCGGTGCCCGAGCTGGCCCGGTTCCTCATCCACCGGATGGACGGCCTGGTCTTCGAGTTCGCGGAGACGTCGGACGAGACGAGCTGCGAGCGGCAGACCCTCCTCCTGGCCGACGCGCTCGTCCTCCTGGCCCTGCCGCGCCAGGGTTCGCGGTAGGCGAGCCTTGGTGGCGACGGTCGTGCGAGCTCCGCGCGTGAGCAGAACGAGAAGGGGTGCTGAGTTTCGACAGGGAGGCTCCACGAGCCTTAGTGACATGTCCCGATCCGGCCGCGAACGGTGGCGGCCTTGCGCTCCACGCTAGGAGCACCGAACCGCCATCGGACCCCGCAGCCGGAACCTGACCCAAGGCGCCTTAGTTCACTCGGAGAATCGGTGTTCCGGACCATTGAGTGTGGGGCGGGTGGGTGAGAAGGGTTCCAGCACGTCGGGGATGTGGCGGTCGATGACCGCCTGGGCCAGTGCGTACCCGAGGAAGGCGGCGAAGGCGAGTCCGTGCCCGTTGCAGCCCACTGCGAACCAGGCACTGGGCACATCGGGTACCGAGCCGGCGATGGGCATCTGATCGGGGGTGCGGGCCATCGCCCCGGCCCAGCGGGTGGTGACAGGCGGCAGGTCTAGTTCGGGAAACAGGCCGGGCAGGACCCGCTCGACGGCCGCCTGCACCTCATTGGTCGGGGTTTGTGCGGTGGTGGCGAAGCCGACGTCGAGGTCGCGGCGACCGCCGATGATGATCTGACCGTCGGCGGTTTGCCGCCAGTATTCGCCGGTCGGGCTTACCGAACCGCCGGTCGGCACCCGGAACACCGGTGCGGCGGGCGCGTAAGCGAGCATCTGGGCCCGCGCCGGAGTGACCAGCCCAGCCGCCTGCGGCACCAGTGCGGGGGTCCAGGCGTTCACTGCGACGACAGCCGCCGCGCAGCTCAACGGTCCGGCGCTGGTCTGCAGTTGGATCCGGCCATGGTTGCGGGCGATCGACCGTACCTGGACACCGCTCATGATCTGAGCACCACGCCGCCGGGCGGCCTGTGCCAGCCCGGCAACCAGCCGCATCGGATTGACCGACACTGCGTCCGGCTTGTACAGCCCACCGCTGACATGCGCGGCGACCGGCGTACCGATGAATCGGCCGAGTTCCTCCCGCTCCACGACGTCGATCGGGAACCCGTCAGCCGTGAGAAGCTCGGCCCGCTTGCGGGCGGCGTTCCCTTGCGCCTGCCCGAGCGCGAGGCTGAGCTGGCCGTCGGCCGACAGTTCGCAGTCAATGTCTTCCTTGGCCACCAGTTGGCGTACCAGCGCGACATTGCCGATGGTCGAGCGGTGCACCTCGCGGGCCTGAGTACGTCCGAGCATCGCGACGGCCTGCTGATATGGCATGGCCAGACCCGGCCCCACGAAGCCGGCGTTACGCCCACTCGCGCCGGCACCGGGAACGCCCGCTTCCAGCAGCAGCGGATCCAGCCCGGCCTCGGCCAACCAGTACGCGGTACTGACGCCGAGCAGCCCGCCCCCGATGACCACCACCTCGGCCTTTCCAGGTAGCCACCCCGAACGGGCCTGCCAGAAGGACACCGAGTCGGAAAGTGATGCTGGTGATGACATCATCCCAACCACTTCGCCACGCAACGAATCACACCGCCGCCCGGGCCGCCCTGCGGCGCTCACCGTTCTGTCGTATCAC
Source organism: Nonomuraea sp. B5E05 (assembly GCF_039880665.1). NCBI lineage: Bacteria > Bacillati > Actinomycetota > Actinomycetes > Streptosporangiales > Streptosporangiaceae > Nonomuraea > Nonomuraea sp. B5E05. The sequence continues at coordinate 20,241 of NZ_JBDPMJ010000034.1, read as the reverse complement.
TTCGCCGTTGCCTCGCCCAGCCCGGAGGCTCTCAGATCGTGTGGCGGCTTCCGCCCCATTGGATCGTGTACTGCGCGCGTCGTGAGGTCGCCACCCGGCGCAGGATGTCGCGCTCCATTTCCAGCTCCCGGATCCGGGCCTTCGTGTCCGCAGCTCGCCATGCTGGCAGAATGTGACCGTGCCAACACCCCGAGCGAGATATTTCAACACCACCGGCCCCTGCGAGCCGCAGCTCCACTACATGCTGCCCCCCGCACCACGGCTGCCCGAGGCGCGGACGCTCATCGAGATGGACCGCTACTTCGTGCTGCACGCGCCCCGGCAGACGGGGAAGACGACCATGCTGCGCACCCTCGCCTCCGATCTGACCGCCGAGGGCGACATCGCCGCTCTGTCGTTCTCCTGCGAGCGCGCCGGGACCGCCGGCGATGACATCGGCGCCGCGGAGACGATCCTGCTGAAGTCCCTGCGCAGGGCCGCCGACTTGTCGGGGTGGCCCGAGGACCTGCTGCCGCCGGACCCCTGGCCGCAGAATCCGGTGAGAACCCAGTTCGGTGAGGCGCTGAGCGCGTGGTGCAGCCGCTGCCCGCGCCGGGTGGTGCTGTTCCTCGACGAGATCGACGCGCTGCAGGGCGACAGCCTGGCCAGCATCCTCAGCCAGCTCCGCGACGGTCACAACATACGGCCAGATGGCTATCCGTTCCCTGCGTCGGTGGTGCTGTGCGGGTTGCGCGACCTGCGCGACTACAAGGTCGCCTCCGGCGGCCACCCCACACGATTCAGCCCGGCCAGCCCGTTCAACATCCTCGCTGACTCACTGCGCCTGGACGACTTCACCGCCGACCAGATCGCCGAACTCTACGACCAGCACACCCAGGCGACCGGCCAGGAGTTCACCAAGGACGCCGTCGACCGGGTCTTCGAGCTGACCCAGGGACAACCCTGGCTGGTCAACGCCCTCGCCCACGAGATCACCTTCAAGATGAAGGTGACCGGCACCATCACCACCGGCCAGGTGGACGACGCCAAGGAGCGGCTGATCCGGGCGCGCGCCACCCACCTGGACTCCCTCGTGGCCCGGCTGCACGACCCCCGGGTCAAGCAAGTGATCGAACCGATCGTGGCCGGCACGTCGCCAGGCACGGACGTCGCCTTCGACCATGCCGCCTCCTACGTGCACGACCTTGGCCTCATCCGGGGGACCAGAGACCTGGAGCTCGCCAACCCCATCTACCGGGAGGTCCTGCTCCGGGTGCTGGGCGACCGCACCGAGCGGTTCGTACGCGCCGACCCGCACAGCTTCGTGCTCCCCGACGGCCGGTTCGACCTGCCACGCCTGCTGGAGGAGTTCGTCGTGTTCTGGCGCGAGCACGGCGAGGTCCTCATCCAGCAGGAGGGCTACCACGAGGCCGCCTGCCAGATCATCCTCATGGCCTTCGTGCACCGCCTGGTCAACGGCGGCGGCCACCTCGACCGCGAATACGCCGCCGGCACCAAACGTCTCGACGTACTCGTACGCTGGCCCTACCCCGGCCCCGACGGCGGGCGACTGATGCAACGCGAAGCCATGGAACTGAAGGTGTGGCGGCCAGGCGCGGACGACCCGAAGCCCGAGGGCCTGGCCCAGCTCGACCGCTACCTCGACCGCCTCACCCTGCCCACCGGCGTCCTGGTCATCTTCGACCGCCGCCCCGAAGCCCCACCCTGGAAGGAACGCGGCGGCTTCGACCTGGCGACCACCCCGTCCGGCCGCCAGGTCACCGTCCTGCGCGTGTGAGGGGTGTCCTCGGCCGGCCGCCTTCGAGGAGTTCGACCGGGTGACCTCATGGCCGACGCGCTCGTCCCCCTGGCCCTGCCGCGTCAGGGTTTGCGGTAGGCGAGCAGGTATCTCCAGAACAGCAGCCGCCGCAGGCGGAAGCCGGGCAGCAGGACGCCCGCCTCCTGCTGGATCTCCGCCAGCGTCATCTGGGGGTGCGCGACCGGCGCGGGGGACGGCTCGCCCCGGCCGGCCATGGCGAGCCTGGCCGCCGCGTTCACCGGGACGGCGGCCAGGCTCCAGGCCAGGTCGGCGGGGGTCGACTCGCGGTAGCAGCCCAGAATGGCCAGCACGCCACCGGGGGCGAGCGCGTCGCGCAGCGTGGCGACGGTGCCGAAGGGCACGTGGTGGATGCTCGCCAGGCACGAGATGTAGTCGTAGTGGTCTTTGGGCAGCGGCGTCTCCGTGATGTCGGCGCGGCGGAAACGCGGCCCGCCACGATCCTGCGACGCCGCGACGGCGGTTTCGATCACGCGTGCCGACGGGTCGACGGCGTCGACCTCCATGCCCAGCTCCGCGAGCCGCCGCGCGAAGCGTCCTGTGCCGCATCCGACGTCGAGCGCGGTGCGGCTCTCACGGGGGACCAGGCTGAGGAGCATCCCGTGATAGTGATCATTGTGATCGAAGGCCATGGGTGAACTCTGCCAGATTCGCCACAACGCGAGGAGCAGGTTCGGCCCGAGGCGCGATGGACGCGTGACCGGCCTTTTTCCGCCCTTACCCCGGCGAAAAGAAAGCTTGCCGAAAATGCCTCTCGAAATTGCCGAAAGGGCCGTTCGGCAGATGAAACATCAGGAGGCGGCGTCGCGGAGCAGCAGCGCCGCCTGGACGCGGTTCGCGCAGCCGAGCTTGGTCAGGATGCGGCTCACGTAGGTCTTGACCGTCGCCTCGCTCATGTGGACACGCCTGCCGACCTCGGCGTTGGACAGCCCTTCCGCCACCTGCCGGAGCACGTCGAGCTCGCGCGGGGTGAGCGCGGCGAGCCGCCGCTCGGCGTCGCGACCGCGCTCGCCCGCGCCGAACGCGACCATGCCCAGCACGTGCCGCGTCACCTCGGGCGAGAGGTACGCCTGTCCCGCGTGCGCGGCACGCACGGCTCTAATCAATTCCGCCGGCTCACAATTTTTGAGGATAAATCCGGAAACGTTCCGCTGGAGCGCAAGCCGTACGTTCTCCTCGTCGCCGAACGCGGTCAGCATCACCACCCGCGTCTCCCCCAATTCCGCCGCCGCGGCCAGCCCGTCGAGCACCGGCATCGCGATGTCGAGCAGCGCCACGTCCACGTTCAGGCGGCGGGCGGCGAGCACCGCCGCACGCCCGTCGCCCGCGCACGCCACCACCTCGATGTCGCCCGCCGACTCCAGAACGGCGCGGATGCCGGCCGTGATGAGCGGCTCGTCGTCGGCGATCAGCACCCTGATCACGCCGGCGCCCCCACCGCGTCCTGGGCCAGCGGCAACATCGCGACCAACCGGAACTCATGCGGCTCCGCGTGCACCCGCAGCAGCCCGCCCGCCGCGCGCACCCGCTCGGCCAGCCCGGCCAGCCCGGCGCCGCCCGACGTCGCCTGCCCGGTGCGGGTGACGGCCGGGTTGGCCACGCTGACCAAGAGGGCGTCGGGCTGCCAGTCGAGCGACACGCGGATCGGCGCGCCGGGCGCGTGCCTGGCCGCGTTGGTCAGCCCTTCCTGGACGACCCGGTGGGCGGCGTGCCCGGCGTCCGGCTCCGCGAGCGGCGCGGCCGAGCCGGACCGCTCGACCGTCACCGTGAGCCCCGCTGCCGCGGCCCTGGCCACGAGCTCGTCGATGCCCTCGACGCCCGGCCGGTCCGCGTGGCGCAGCGCGCCGACCACCTCGTGCAGCTCCGCCATGGCCGTACGGGCCGTGCCCGCCAGGCTGCGTACGGCGCCGCGCTGCTCGGCGGGCAGAGCGGCGACCTCCAGCGCGGCCGCCTGCACGGAGACCAGGCCGAGGAGGTGGCCGAGCGAGTCGTGCATGTCGCGGGCGATGCGCAGCCGCTCGCGCAGCCGCTCGCGCTCTGCGGTGAGCTCCCGTTCCCTGCGCTGGTGCTCGCGTTGCTGGGCGAGGTAGCGACCGGCCAGCACCGGCAGTGCGGTCAGGACCACGACGCGGGCCAGCACCACGAACGGCTCGGCCGCGAGCGAGGCACGCTGCGCGATCATCAGGAGCACCCCCAGGTGGGCGACGGTCGCGAGGGACGCCACGATCATGTCCCGCCGCGCGGACATACGGTGTCCGGCCTGGTAGCCGGTGCAGACGAGCAGGGCGTACGAGCCGCCGGTCTGCAGGGCCAGGGTCAGTGCGACCAGGAACGCGGCGAGCGGCCTGCGCGGGGACGCCGCCATGGCGAGGGCCGTCACCACGGCGTAAGCGGCCAGCGCCCAGCCCTCCGCCCTGTCCAGCCACAACAGCGCCGTATCGGCGGCCGCGACCGCCACAACCCAGGCCATACGCCTCACCCTACTCATCGGCTTACGTCAACTTTGGAGAACAACCTCCAGCGACTTCCGGCGGCAGACGGGCGGGCCGTACGGTTCGTAGCGTGCCGGCGTGATCCGAACTCTGCTGGCACTCACCGTGCTCACCACACCCGCCCCGGCCGCGCAGGACCTCCAGTGGGTCGCCTGCCCGGGGGACACCGAGTCCGAGCTCCAATGCGCGGACCTGCCCGTCGCGATCGCCCCCGGCAGCGACAGGAAGCTCACCCTGAAGGTGGCCCGGCTGCCCGCCACCGGCGAGAAGAAGGGCACCGTAATGATCAACTTCGGCGGCCCGCAGGGGGACCAGATCGCCATCATGCGGTCCTGGGGGAAGATCTTCGCCAAGATCCGGAAGTCGATGGACGTCGTGACGTGGGACCCGCGCGGCTACCCCGGGCTCGGCAAGCCGGTGCTCCAGTGCGACTGGAGCCCGCTGCGCACCCCCGCCTTCCCCGACGACCAGGCTGGGCTGGACAAACTCGCCGCCGCGAACAAGGCCAGAGGCGACCGGTGCCGGAACACGGATCCCGAGCTCTTCGACCACATGGACTCCGCGAGCGACGCCCGCGACGCCGAGGCCATCCGGCGGGCACTCGGCGAGGACTCGATGAACTTCATCGGCACCTCGTACGGGGGCACCATCGCCCAGGCGTACGCCCGGCAGTTCCCCGAGCGGGTGCGGACCATGTACGTCGACGGCACCGGCAACCACAGTGCCCGGAACTGGGAGCGCGAGCTGACCGCCATCGCCCGCGACAACGAGCGGCTGATGGACCGGTTCTTCGCCTGGGCGCCCAAGGGCACGGAGCGGCGCTGGCGAGAGCTGGTGGCCAGAGCCGACAAGGAGCCGATCTCCGCGCCGAAGGTGAAGGCCCGCTACGACGGCACGCAGCTGCGCTTTCTCGCCACCCAGAAGGGAAAGCGCGGCCCCGCCGAGTGGGACGCCCTGCTGGCGGCCATCAAGGCGGCGGAGGGCGGCGACGCCTCGGGGTTCGCGCCGGGCGGGCGGGAACCGTACCCCGCTCTCATGGGCGGCGGCGTGAAGGAGTGCCTCGACTTCCCCAGGCCGGAGAGCCAGCGGAAGCTGGCGCGCACGGTCGAGCGCCTGCGGAAGGTCGCTCCCAGCACGGGGGCGACGTTCCCGCTGATCTGGCACGCCCCGCTCACCTGCGCGGGCTGGCCCGCGCCGGTCGCCAACCCGCCGAAGCCGCTGCCCCGGAAGTTGCCGCCGATGCTGGGGGCCGGGACGTGGCTGGACTTTGCGCCGACGTCACGGGTGGTCGAGCAGGTCAAGGGCAGCCGGATGATCAAATTTGACGGCCCTGGGCACAACCTCTTCGCCGCGATGGCGAACGCCTGCGTCATCGACCACGTCAGCGCGTACGTGACCACGCGCAGGCTCCCGCCGCGCAACACCGAGTGCGCCTGACCCCTCCGGGTGTCGTTTTGACGACATGTCGTTGTTTGCTCACCCGGTACATGCCCTGCGAACAGGCGCGATGCTCCATTCTCTTGAACGACTGAAACCTGGGTCACCCCCACAGACAGATCGGTTCGTTCATGCGATGGATCACCCCCCTCGCCGCCGCCGGCGTGGGCCTGGCGATGATTGCCGTACCGGTGCCCGCGCACGCGGCGGCCCCCGAGCCGGCGGTCGGCTCGGACCCGCACCGGGTGACGTTGATCACCGGTGACGTGGTGACGGTCCAGGAGTTCGCGGGCGGCAAGCACGCGGCGACCGTGCAGCCCGGCAAGGGCCGCGAGGACGTCAGGTTCTTCACCAAGGAGGAGAACGACGACCTCGTGGTCACCCCCGCCGACATGGTCCCCTACCTCTCGCAGGGGCTCATGGACGAGCGGCTGTTCTCGGTCAGCGACCTGATCGAGCAGGGGTACGACGACGAGAGCAGCGACGTCCTGCCGCTGATCCTGGCGTACAAGGAGAACACGCAGGCCGTCACGCTGAAGAGCGTCAACGCGCGCACCCTGCGGGCGGACAAGGACGCGCTGCCCGTGCTCTGGGGAGCCGAGCGCGCCGGAGCTCGCGGAGGCGAGCCGCGGCTGCGCGACGGACTGGCCAAGATCTGGCTCGACGGGAAGGTCACCGCGTCGCTGGAGCACAGCGTCCCGCAGGTTGGAGCGCCGCAGGCCTGGCAGGACGGGTACGACGGCAAGGGGGTGAAGGTCGCCGTCCTGGACACCGGGATCGACGAGGCCCACCCCGACGTCGCGGCCAGGGTCACCGAGACCCGCAACTTCACCGACGACCCCTCGGCCAAGGACGAGCACGGCCACGGCACCCACGTCGCCGCCACGGTCGCGGGCACCGGCGAGGCGTCCGGCGGGCTGCGCAAAGGCGTCGCGCCCGGCGCCGAGCTGGTCATCGGCAAGGTGCTGGACGCCAACGGCAGGGGCGCCGAATCGCAGGTGCTCGCGGGCATGGAGTGGGCCGCGAGGGAGAGCGGCGCCGACATCGTCAACATGAGCCTCGGCGGCGGCCCCACCGACGGCACCGACCCGCTCAGCAAGGCGGTGGACGTGCTGACGGAGGAGACCGGCAGCCTGTTCGTCATCGCCGCGGGCAACGACGGCGACGACTACTCGGTGGGCTCGCCGGGAGCCGCCACCTCCGCACTGACCGTCGGCGCGGTCGACAGGAACGACGCGCTGGCGCCGTTCTCCAGCCGCGGCCCGCGCCTGGACGAGGCGCTCAAGCCGGACATCACCGCCCCGGGCGTGGACATCGTGGCCGCGCGGGCGGCGGGCACCGGGCTGGGCACGCCGGTCGACGACCGGTACACGAAGTTGTCGGGCACGTCGATGGCCACGCCGCACGTGGCGGGCGCGGCGGCGGTGCTGGCCCAGCGCCACCCGGAGTGGAAGGCCGGGCAGCTCAAGGACGCCCTGGTGTCCACGGCGAAGACCGTCGAGGGACAGACGCCGTACGAGCAGGGCGGCGGCCGCCTCGACGTGGCCCGCGCCGTGCGGCAGGCGGTCTCGGCCACCGCGTCGCTCAGCATGGGCGTGCACGAGGACGGCGGCACCGGCACCCCCGGCGGCACCGTCACCTACACCAACACCGGCCAGGAGCCCGTCTCGCTGACGGTCGCAGCGACCCTGAGCAACCTGGACGGCGACGCCCCCGGCGAGGGAGCCGTGAACCTGTCGGCGACGACCGTCACCGTGGACGCCGGCGCGAACGCGACCGTCGAGACCACCGTGGACCTCACCAAGCTGGTGCACGGCAGACATGTCGGCTACGTCACCGCCACCACGGCGGACGGCTCGGTGGCCGCGCACACCACGCTCGCGCTGACCCGGCGCGGCAAGATGCACAAGGTGCACTTCACCGGCGTCGAGCGGGACGGCAGCCCCGCCCGCGTGCCCCTGATCACCATGTACGGCGCCGCCGCCAGGGACGACGCCTACGGCTACATCCTGCGCGAGCACGAGGGCTGGACCGCGGAGGTGCCGGAGGGCACTTACCACATGCAGGCGATCATGGGTGAGACGAACGACGAGCTGCCGGTCGACTCCCTCGTCGTCAACCCCGAACTGCCGGTCACGTCGGACATGGAGGTCGTGCTCGACGCCAGGACCGCCGTGCCCATCGAGATCAGGACCTCGCAGGAGGTAATGCAGGAGGGCATCTCCACCTACTTCACCCACCGCACGTACGGCTCCCGCAAGATCTCCTTGGCCTCGATGAACTTCCCGTCGGTCGACGGGCTCGCGGTCACCCCCACCGCGCCGGTGCGCAACGGCACCTTCGAGTTCTCCTCGCGCTGGCAGCTGGCCGCGCCCCGGGTGAGCGCCCGGCTGGGCCGCGACGCGCTGGTGGTCCGCCCCGCGATCCGCTCGCCGGAGATCGACGGCAGGAAGCGCTGGCCGCTGGTCGACGGCGGCTCGGGCGACGTGAGCGGGATCGACGTCAAGGGCAAGGCGGTCGTCATCACCAGCGCGTCGTTCGGCGACTGGACGAGCAAGCTGAAGGACATCGCCGCGGCCGGCGCGGCGGCGGTGGTCGTGGTCGGGCCCGACGGCCGGGCCATGTGGCAACCGTGGACGCCGTCAGGCGACCGCGACCCGCTGCCCACGCTGCTGATCACGCACGACCGCGGCCAGGCGCTGCTGGACAGGACGCGCGCCGGCCGTGCCGTGCTCGACGTGACCGGCCAGTTCGCGACCCCCTACCTGTACGAGGTCATGCAGGTCTCCTCCGGCCGGGTGCCCGAGCGGATCGTGCACGAGGTGAACTGGCGCAACACCGCCAGGGTCGACGCCGGCTACCAGGAGTCCGGCGGCGGCTCGTACGGCAAGGACCAGCGGTTCGGCTGGCGGCCGTGGCAGACGTACGACCTGGGCCTGCAGATGGAGACGCAGCGCGTGGTGCGCACCCCGCTACGCAGGGCCGAGTACGTCAGCTCGGGTGACACCCAGTGGCAGCACGTGGTCCAGCACACGCTCACCTGGGAGTCGAGCAGCCGGCTGCGCGGCGGCCTGACCGACCAGCCGAGGACGTACCGGGCGGGCGAGATCGCCAGGGAGCGGTGGTTCGCCCCCGTCGTACGCCCGGCCGTGACGGCCGCCACCCGCACGGGTGACGTCCTGTCGGTGCAGGTGCCCGAGTTCGTCGACGCCGACGGCCACTACGGCTACGCGGGCGGGAGCAACGACAAGGACACCACCGCGGCCCGCGTCTACCGCGACGGCGAGCTGGTGGAGGAGCGCAAGAACCTGCGGGGCGACATCGCCGCCGTGGAGGGTGACGCCGAGTACCGCCTGGAGCTGTCCACGACCCGGAACTCGGAGGAGTGGCGCTACGCCACGGCCACCGAGAGCTCCTGGACGTTCAGGTCCGCCCGGCCGGCGGACGAGCAGCGGTTGCCGCTGCTCGGCGTGGACTACGACGTGCCCGCCGACCTGGAAGGGAAGGTGCACCGTACGCTGCCGGTCGCGCTGGGCTTCACCGCGCGGGACGCGAGGAAGCTGACCGCGGAGATGTCGTACGACGACGGGAAGACCTGGCGCAAACTGCCGCTCCTCCCCCTCGGGCAGGGCCGGTACAAGGCGCTCGTCTCGCATCGCAGGACCGGAAACGGGGTGTCGCTGCGGGTCGTCGCGACCGGCGCCCCGGGCGAGCGGTTCGAGCAGACCGTCACCCGGGCGTACGGGGTGAAGTAGTCACAACCAGCGCTCGCGGGCCGCATGCCAGGCCAGTTGCATCCTGGTCTGCGCGCCCGCGAGCCGCATCAGGTGGTAGACGCGGCGCTGCACCGTACGCAGGCTGAGCCCGAGCTGGCTGGCGATCGACTTCTCCGGCACCCCGGCGACCAGCAGCGAGAGCAGGTAGAGCTCGTCGGCGTCCAGGGGGCAGCCGGGGGCGGTGTCGGTGACCTGCCCGTCCTCCAGGAATCTGATCGGCGTGGCCCGCTCCCACTGGGCCTCGAACAACGCGATCAGCGCCTCCAGCAGGCTGCTCCCGCGCACGAGCGCGGCGGTCGGCTCGGTGGTCCGGCCGGCGTACTGCACCAGCGGGAGCAGCGCGGTGGACCGGTCGGCGATCATCATCCGCACGGGCAGGAAGCGCACGGCCCGCGCCTGCTCGCCCAGCTTGATGCCGAACGCCACGTTGGCCACCATTCCGGGCTCCTCCAGCAGGGCCCGCTCGTAGATGACCCGGTAGGCCACGCCGCGGCCGAGCGCCTCGAGCTCCTCGGTGTTGTCCGTGGACGGCATCACGACGTGCCCGGCCCGGCAGAAGTACATGACCTCCTCGCGGGCGCTGTCCTGGAGGTGGCGTACCTGCTCGCGCAGCGCGGCCCGGCTCGGCAGCACCTCGATCAGCCGGTCGGCGTCGCTGCGGCGCAGGCTCGCGCGGTATTCCTCGGCGAGCTGGTCGACCGCCTGCCGGGCCCAGTCGATCGTCTCCTGCTGCCGCACGAGCCGCGGCCCGAGCGCGATCTCGGGCGCGACCGGCGCGAACCTGCGCCCTGCGCTGCCCGCGACCTCGCGGACGAGCCCCATGCCCGCCATGGACGCCAGCGCGGCGGCCGCGGCCTCCCGCGTGAGGTCCAGTTCCTCGGCCAGCCCGGTCAGATCCGCCTCGCCGGCCCGTACGAGTAACCGGTACGCCCGCTCCTCCACCTCGCCCAGCCCGGCAACCTCCAGCATGTCCCCCATGATGACATGCACACCAAAGGGCACATATGCGCACATATGGTGCAGCGCGCGGTGAAAGTTTCATCGCAGGTTGACGAGCCCGCCGCCCGCCGCTCATGATCATGCTGCCTCCTGGTCAGGAGGAGGCGTCGAGTGATGACCACTGTCCACGGGCGAGGTGCACCGATGCCGACCACCCTGCTGCGGGCCGCGTCCGCGCTCCTGCTGACGCTGACCGCGCTCAACACCCCCGCCGCGTACGCCGGCGCCGCACCGGCCGAGGTGACCGTCAACGCGCGCGCCGCCCTCGCCACCGTCCCCGAGACGGGCATCGGCGCCAACCATGCCATCTGGGACACCCACCTGGGCTCCGACGAGACCGCCGACCTGCTCGATGACGCGGGCGTGAAACTGCTGCGCTATCCCGGCGGCTCCTACTCCGACATCTACCACTGGGCCGACCACACCGCCCCGGGCGGCTACGTCGCGCCTGACACCGACTTCGACGCCTTCATGCGCGGCGTACGGCGCACCGGCGCCCAGGCGATGGTGACCGCCAACTACGGCACGGGAACGGCGGAGGAGGCCGCGGCCTGGGTGCGGCACGCCAACGTCACCAAGGGCTACGGCATCACGTACTGGGAGATCGGCAACGAGATCTACGGCAACGGCCACTACGGCGCCGCGTGGGAGGCCGACGACCACCCCGACAAGAGCCCGGCCGAGTACGCCCGCCACGTCGTCGCCTACTCCGACGCGATGAAGGCCGTCGACCCGGACATCAAGATCGGCGCGGTGCTGACCACGCCCGCCAACTGGCCCGACGCGATCGTGGCCGAGGGCGACGCCGGCAGCTGGAACGAGGTCGTCCTGTCAGCCGCCGGCCCCAAGATCGACTTCGTGGTCCTGCACTGGTATCCCGGCACCCTCGACCGGGCGGGCCACGTACCCGACATGATCCAGCTCACCCGCGAGCAGATCGCCCGGCACGCGGGGCCGGACGCGGGCCGGATCGGCATCGCGATGACCGAGTTCAACACCGGTTCGAGCAGCAACGGCACGAACACCCAGCCCGGCGCGCTGGCCGCCGCCGACTCCTACGCGACGCTGCTGGCGAACGGGGTGTTCACGGTCGACTGGTGGAACGTCCGCAACGGCATCGGCGCCGTCACCGAGGTCGAGGGGCACACCGACTACGGCGACTTCGGCCTGCTGTCGAGCGCGTCGTGCACCTCGGACGGGAGCGTCTGCGAGCCGCCGCTGAACACGCCCTTCGCGCCCTACCACGCGCTGCGGATGATGAGCGCGTTCGCCCGGCCCGGCGACCAGTTCGTCAGCGCCGCGACCGACGAGCCCGCCGTCACCGCGCACGCCGTCCGCCGGCCCGGAGGCGACCTCGCCGTCCTGCTGATCAACACCTCGTCCGGCACGTCCCACCCCGTGACCATCGACTACGAGGGCTACACGCCCGCCGCCGGGCCGCCCACCGTGCTGACCCACACCAACGGCGCCACGTCCATCACCACATCGACCACGGGCAGCGCCACCGCGCAGACCCTCCCGCCCCTCTCGCTGACCACGCTCGTCCTGCACCCGGAGACACCCGAGTCCGGCCGCCCCGGCGCACCCGGGCAGCCCACCGCCTCCGCCGTGACCGCCACCACCGCCACGATCACCTGGCCGCGCGCCACGGCCGGCTCGCGCCCGATCGCCAAGTACGAGCTGCACCGCCGGCACGGCGCCGTCACCGAGCAGCTCGGCGAGACCGGCGGCACGTCGTTCACCGTGGACAACCTCGAACCGGGCACCCGCTACACGGTCAACGTGATCGCCCGCGACAGCGGGGGCGGCCTGTCCTGGTCGTCCCCGCCGCTGACGTTCACGACCACGACGCCCGCCACCGGTTCCTGCACGGCGCGGCTGAGCGTCCAGTCCGACTGGGCCAGCGGCTACGTCGGCGCCATCGACATCACCAACAACGGCGCCCCCGTGAACGGCTGGACCCTGACCTTCTCCTGGCCCCGGTCGTGGCAGAGCCTGGGCAGCGGCTGGGGCGGGGTCTGGACGGAGGACGGTCGGGAGGTCAAGGTCGTCAACGAACCCGGCGCAGGCGCGCTCGCCACCGGCGCGTCGACCTCGATCGGCTTCGTCGGCGACTACAGCGGCCCGAACGTGCTGCCCTCCGTCTTCAAGCTCAACGGAGCGGTCTGCACGTCCGGGCCGCTGTGACGCCGGTCAGCCGACGGCGTAGGCGCGGGTGATCGTCTGGGTCAGCGCGGCGCCGTCCGGGCTCGTCACCGCCACGTTTCGCATCCTTTTGAAGGGAGATCACGAGAGGGCCGGAGAGCACTAGCATGGCCGCCATGCATCCGCCCGGCCCGCACCACCCGTGGAACCAGCCTCCTCCACCCGCCCCTCATGGAGTGCCTCAAGGGGGCCCTCCGGCAGGCCCTCCAGGCGGTCAGGCGCAGCTCGTCCTCGACGTGAAGCGGCACTGGATGGGCTTCATGCTCGCCATGATCACCCCCAAGATCATCCTGAACGGCCGGCCGATGCTGGGCCGGTGGGGCCGCAACGTGATCCCGCTTCCTCCCGGCCAATATCACCTTCATGTCCACCTGCCCTACCTGCTCCCCGCGCAGATCGGCCCTGCGGACTTCACGCTCTGGCTCCAGCCGGGGATGGCGTTCGAGATCGAATACCGCGCCCCCGTGTGGGCCTACGCCCGGGGCGCCCTCGGCCCCGCCCCCCAACCGTGGAACGGGCAGGGCTGCATGATCGCCCTGCTGGTGGTCGCGGGCGGCGGGCTGGCGCTCCTGCTCCTGCTGATCCTCGTCACGGCGCTCTCGCTCTAGATCCACCGTACGTGGAAGGCGTGCCTGGCGACGTCAGACCGTGATTCAGCGTACGGCCTGGATGTCGAGCAGGACGGTGACCTTGTCGCCGACGACGACCTTCTCACCCTCCCCCGCGGCGCCCACGCCGAAATCGGAGCGGCGGATCGTCGTCGTCGCCGAGAAGCCGATCCGCTGCTCGCCCTGCAGTCCGGTCTCATCGAAGCCGAGAAACTCGACCCCCATGGCGATGTCACGCGTGATGCCGCGGATCGTCAGCTTTCCGCGGAGTTCGAAGAGTCCGTCATCCACGGTCAGGCCGGTACCTTCGAAGACCATATGGGGAAACCGGTCGATGTCGAAGAAGTTGGCGGACCGTAGGTCGTCGTCACGCATCCGGACCCCGGTGTTCACCGAGCTCATGGCGACCGTGGCGGTCGCGGAGCAGTCGCTCGGCCGTGCGGCGGTGGTCACGGAACCGGTGAACTCCTCGAAGGTTCCGCGCACCTTGCCCATCAGATGACGGACCGAGAACCCGACCGTGCTGTGCATCGGATCGATGGTCCAGGTCCCTGCGGGAACCTCATCAAGAGCGGCCTTCATCACTGGATCTCCTCCTCAGCGGACTATGCGGTATCTCAAGTGCGTGGCGTTGCGACCTTCGAGCCGGCGGACCGGCTCCAGCTCGATGTGACCGAGGCCCGTCTCCTCGAACAGCCGGCGGCCACCTCCCAGCAGCACGGGGACAAGGTGCAGCTCCAGCTCGTCGAGTTGACCGGCCGCCAGCAACGCCTGCGCGGCACCCGCGCCGTGCACCAGTACCGCACGGTCTCGCGAGGCCTCCCTGGCCTCGGCGGCGCACACGTTGACGTCGGTGTAGAACTTCGCGCTGCCAGGTGGCACGTCACCCGCGTCGACGTGGTGGGTCAGCACGTGGATCGGCACGCCGTCGTGGTGATCGCCTTGCCACCTGCCCGCCAGCTCGAACGTACGGCGTCCCGAGATCACGGCGCCGGTAGCCATGGCCTCGCGGTACACCTGCCCGTTGACCCCTGCGGATCTCCGCTCGTCGAGCCAGTTGAACAGCCGCCCACCACCGCGCCCGAGTTCCTGGCCCTCCCGGTCGTCCGGTCCGGCGATGAAACCGTCGACGGACATGGCCATGTACAGACGGAGCGGCGCGTCAGCCATCGCAGGCACCCCTCTCGTCCGGCAGGTCGAGCACGGTGATCGGCGTCCGGGGCACGCTCCCGGCGGCCTCGTCGAACGGCGGCGATCGCTTCAGGTCTGCGACTCGCAGCCCGACGTACAAGGTCTCCATCGTGACTCCTCCCGCTCACGCGATCAGCTTTCCTCGACCGCGGTGTTCGGGGTATCCCATATTTCTGGGGGTCCGGCTACGCTGGACCATGGTCTACGACCAGGCGATGCGCGGACGGGTCCGCGACGACCTCGTACGACTGGTTCATCGCGGCATGTCCGTGGAGCACTACTGGCGCGCGGTGAGCGACGCCCTGGATGACGCGGTGCCGTCGGCGGGCACCTGCCTGATGACCATGGACCCGGCCACCATGCTGCCGACAGCGGAGTTCGTCGAGAACGGGCTGACCGCGGATTCGATCAGCCGGCTCGTCGACATCGAGTTACGCGAACCGGATTACACCAAGTGGGTCGACATGGCGCGCGCCCGCACAGCGGCGGCGAGCCTGAGCGAGGCCACCGCAGGCGATCTCGACCTCAGCCGTCGTCAGCGCGAGGTCCGGCATCCCGGGGGCTATGCCGATGAGCTTCGGGTCGTCCTCTCCAGCGGCACCGGTACGTGGGGCGCTCTCACCGTGTTCCGCGAGACGGGCAGCCCGCACTTCTCGCTGCCCGAGGTCCGGCTCCTTTCGTCGCTGACCGGGTTGATCTCCGACGGACTGCGCCGGGCGCTCCTGCTGGATGACGCCTGTGCAGACCGCCCTGACACCGGGATGCTCGTGCTGGATCCCGACGACGGTGTCGACCTTGCCAATCGGGAGGCCGAACACTGGGTCGACGAACTCGGCATCGGCGAGCGAGCCGGCACCAGGCTGCCGCTCGTGATCCGCTCCGTCGCCGGCCAGGCTCGTGCCATCGCCGACGGGAGGACACAGGTCGCCGGCATCGGGCTGGCCAGGGCGCGCGTCCGCACCCGTACGGGCCGTTGGCTGATCGTCCGGGCGTCCCTGCTGGGAGAGGGACCGCTGGCGCCGGTCGCGGTGCTGCTCGAGGCGGCCCGACCAGCCGAGATGGCGCCTTTGCTGGCCGACATGTACGGCCTGACGGAGCGGGAGAAACGGGTCACCGAACTCGTCGCGCAAGGCCTGCCGACCCGGCAGATCGCCAACCGGCTGCACATGGCGACGTACACCGTTCAGGACCACCTGAAGTCGATCTTCGCCAAGTCCGGCACCGGTTCCCGGGGGGACCTGGTCGCCCGCCTGTTCTTCGACCAGCGCGCCACCTCCCTGACCGCCCCGCCGGCACCGGACGATCTCCCCTTGGAAAGCTGAACCCCACGACCTGCGCCTGGTGGTCGATCCGTGGGTCCAGCTCCTCCTCAGGTGATCACTGGGGCGCCGAGAACCTTACGATCTCGAAGCTCCCGCCGGTGACACTTTCACTGAGGCACGGTTCAGGACGGGCGTTCGTTGAGCGTCTTGACGTCCATGTCGGCGACCAGCTTCTGAGCGTCCGCCATCCTGGACAGCTCCTGCGCCGTGAGAACCTCCCTGATGTCGGAGAAACCGCCGGGCGCACGTTGTTCGACAAGCTTGACGGTTTCATCCACCGGGAACCGCCGACTGGCCAGAACGAGCTCGCTGGTCACCGGCCGGCGCTCGCTTTCATAGCCGGCCAGGCCCTTGACCGGATCGCCGGCGTTCGCGAGCGCCATGGCCAGGAACCGCGCATCCAGAACCGCCTGCGAACCGCCGTTGGAACCGACCGGATACACCGGGTGCGCGGCATCGCCCAGCAGCGTCACGCATCCGACGCCCCAGAAGGGCAGCGGATCTCTGTCCACCATCGGATATTCCAGAACTCGACCGGCGCCGGCGATCAGCGTCGGCACGTCCAGGAAAGGCAGCCGCCACCCGGTGAAATGCGGGAGCACGTCATCAAGCCGCCCCTCGCGCCGCCAATCCGCCTTGGTCACCGCCGGCCCCGGCTCGGCCACCCGCACCTCGGCCACCCAGTTCACCAGCGCCCGCCCCCGGGCGCGGGTCTGCGCGCAGATCGGATAGGCCACGATCTTGGCCGCGTCGTCGGCCCCGGCGACCACCATGGACGCCCCGTCCAGGCATGACTCCAGCTCCGTGATCCCCCGCCACATCGTGATTCCGCTCCACCGCAGCGGGTCGCCGTGCGGGTGCATCCGCGCCCTGACCGTTGAATGCACGCCGTCGGCTCCGACCAGCACATCCGCCACCCGCACCACCGTCCGGCCGGTGGCCACCTCCCGCAGCCGTACCTCCACCGGCCCCTCACCGGCGCGGTCCACCCCGTGTTCGAAGTCGTCGAAGGCCCATCCGAGGTTCACCGCATCCGGTCCTAGCCGCTGCAGCACCGCCTCGAGAAGGACCATCTGCAGACGGCCACGGTGAATGGAATATTGCGGCCAGTGGTATCCCGCGTTCCGCCCGCGCGGCAGCGTGAGAACCACATCGCCATGCCGGTTGGTGTAGATGAGGTTGTTCGTCGGTATCCCGGTCTCTTCCAACGCCTCACCGAGACCGAGCTCCACCAACTCCCGCACCGCGTGCGGCTGCAGATTTATGCCGACCCCCAGCGGCCGCAGATCCGGCACCGCCTCCACGATCGTGCAGTCGATCCCTGCGGCGTGCAGGCTGAGCGCTGTCGAGAGCCCGCCGATGCCGGCGCCGATGACCAGTACGTTCATGCCCGATCCGTTCCCCGAAGCAACGAAGTCATGCCGCGCCCCTCGGGGCGGCGCAGCCCCCGGCGTCCGGGCACCACGCGTGCGTTCTCGCTGGCCAGGGGTAGGTCACGCGCCATCACCAAGATCGTCAACCCGACCCTGCATAGCTGCCCAGTGGCCCCTGCGGCTCCTGACGAGCGCCATGACGCCGATCGCGCCCGGTACGATCCGAGCCTCGTTCGTCGTCCTGTTCACGGCCGGCTCGTTCTTAGAGGCCGAGCCCACCGTCCCATCATGGACGATCTGCCGAGCTGCGTGGTCGGCCTGAGATCCTTACTTTCTCACCCTCATCACTCAGGTGAACCTAGTCACTCTGTCTCAAGAAGCGTTGGCAGAGAGGTCGTCACCGAACATCAAACGCCCCGAACAGTGATCTGTTCGGGGCGTTCAGCTGGTCTTATGAGGTGGTCAGAGGCGGGGTCGAACCGCCGACCTTCCGCTTTTCAGGCAAGCCGAGCACCCGTTCCCGCCAGGCTCATGACAGCGCTGACCAGGCCCCGACCATCCGCAAGCGTCCGTCAACGTCCGTGATCGTCTGCCGCGGTTGTCACTCAGTTTGTCACGCAGCCACTCCACCAAAGAGGAGCTTCGCACGCCCCTGTACGCCGACCGCGGCAACGGCCACGACAAGTACCGCCGCCTGGTCTGGCGCACCGGCATGAAACCCATCATCGCCCGCCGCGGCACCCCGCACGGCTCCGGCCGGGCATCCTCCGCTGGATCGTCGAACGCACGATCGCGCCCCTGCACTGGTTCCGCCGCCTGCGCATCCGCTGGGAGGTACGCGACGACATCCACGAGGCGTTCATGACCCTCGCCGCCGCAATCGTCTGCTGGCGACGGCTCGTCCGCTGGTCGTTAGGACATCTAAGGTGCTGCGCACCCTTTCTGTGCCCCCTCACTATTGACAGCGGCGGTACTCGTAGGCGGACACGATTCCATACGCTCCGTTTCCCCGGCTGACCTGTATCCCTTCCTCAGGGAAGCTGATCCGTCCGTTGTCGTTGCTTCTTCCTCCCACCCATTCGGTGTAGATGCACCAGAGTTCAGCCATGCTGGCGTACAGGTTGCCCGGGAAACCGGAGCCGCGTGCGGTCCAGACTTTCACCCCGCCTGTGAGGAAGGTGATGTCTCCGTCGGCGTCATCGGGCCCGCTCACGTACTCGGTTCTGATGCCGCCGACGTACAGGATGCCCCGGTCCCGGGAGGCGAGTGCGCTCCCGACTTGCACCACGCCCGGAAGGAAGGTGATGATTCCGTGGCTGTCATTAAGCCCCTTCACGTACCCGGTGGCGATGCCGCTGACATTGGCCTCACCGGCGCCCAGGGCGCCCGGGTCATTGGAGCCGCGATTGCGCCAGACCTTCACCTCGCCCGGGAGGAAGGTGATGTCTCCGTCGGCGTCATCGGGCCCGCTCACGTACTCGGTTCTGATGCCGCCGGCGTACAGCACCCCGCCTTCATGGGAGCCGAATTCGCGCCGCACATGCATCGCGCCCTTGGAGAAGGTGAAGGCTCCGTCCTCCTCGGTCGCCCCCTGTACGCACGGGGTGGTGACACCCTCGATGGCGGTGAGAGCTTCCAGGATGGGATTGCGCACCTGAACGGTCGTGGTGAGGAAGTGCTGCTGTTGAGTCTTGGGGTCGGTGGCGATGAGGATGTAGGTGGTAGCCCGCTTCGGCGCGTCGGGCGGTGACCATTTGCCCCCGGAGACGGGTACGGGCTGCGGCGCGCCCGGGTACAAGATCTCGTAGCCGAAGCCGGCCGCCCCCTCCCAGCGCAGTGTGAGCTTTTCACCGGCGTCGACCATGGCCTTGTCCGGACGGAAGTCGCGCGGCACCGGAAGCTCCTTCGGAGCGGTCTTCACCAGCGCCACCCGCGCGGACCTGGTGGGCAGGCTCTTGGTCTTGGGCTTGGGCATGGTTCTGCCGGTGTTCTCAGTCACCTTCAGCACGGCCAGTCCGGCGGTGGCGGCGACGGTGACGTTCTCCAGCGTCAGCACCATGTAGTCGCCGGAGGCGAAACTCATTGTGCCGCCAGGGGCGGTGGCCTGGAAGGCGTTGGAGCCCTGCCGCTGGACGTTCACCGGTTGGGTGCCGTTGTACTCGCCCTTGGGCTTGATCTTGTTAAAGGCCGAGGTGAGGTCGCCAGCGCCGTTGCCGACGGGCACCTCCACCTTGATCGTGGACCAGAGCACCGCCTGCTGCCCGGTGTTCGTTACGAGCAGGTACACCGTCCCCGTGGACGGCCGCCCGGCCGCTGACGCCGCCAGGGGCGCCGGGTCGGTGATGAGGGTGTAGGTCAGCATGGTCAAGGTCGCGACTCCTTCTCTTGGAGGACGGCGCAGGCTGATGACCGCGCGCCCAGACAGGACTGAACTGGGCAGGACAGGCGGCAATATGGGCGACACATCCGAAACCCGCTGCTTGTGACGCACCGCAGAAGATCACCCCTAGATCCAAACGTCAGCATTGGAGCGTGACAAGAGCACTCAAGGACGCCATAACAGAGCGACTCGGCAACATCCTCAGCGTCTTGACACGGATTCGGACATGCGTGACTGCACCACGACGAGACGGAGCGGCGGCGAGGGAACCTAGCGACTCTCCTGGCTGAAGCTGCAGCCCTCCCAAGACGAAAGGCCGGCGAGTTTGCTGGTGGGAGCAGGAGGTGAGCACGCGCCCTGGCCCTGGTATCGGGCGGAAGATGGCGCACCACCATCAGTCGTGATCGCCTGTTTGGCGGGCGTCCTTCCTGGGGCGGCCTACCAGGGCCGAACCTGCTGTAACACGGGGGGTCCTCCAAGGTGTTACAGCCGGTCTTCCGCGCGCAGCGCGCTCAGTGTCAACACCGCTTCAAAACTGACCCCTTTCCAACGTCTGAAATCTGACCCCTGTGGTGTTGTTGGTGGTTACGGTGTGTCGCGTTCGGCGGCTGGTGTGCGTCCGAGGTCTCGGTTCTTCAGCCG
>NZ_JBDPMJ010000033.1:0-76833 GCF_039880665.1 Nonomuraea sp. B5E05 | reverse complement strand
GAAACGCCTGTGGAGCGGGTGTAAGACCTCAACGAGAGTCCTCTCGGACGGGCGACCGG
This sequence comes from Nonomuraea sp. B5E05, assembly GCF_039880665.1. Lineage (NCBI taxonomy): Bacteria > Bacillati > Actinomycetota > Actinomycetes > Streptosporangiales > Streptosporangiaceae > Nonomuraea > Nonomuraea sp. B5E05. Next base: position 76,774 of record NZ_JBDPMJ010000033.1, on the reverse strand, counting down.
CTGTGAAGCAGGAAGCCTCACGGGCGACCGTGGGAATCCCCCTCGTTTACGAGGGGGAGGATGTCAAGACTTCTCGTGCCGACATGCAGGCACGCGGTCGCCCTAGGAGATCTTGCGGCGGTAGGTCCTCATGGCGAGGACGTAGGCGACGACGAGGATGCCGAGACACCACGCGAGGGCGACCCAGATGTCGGTGCCGAGCGGCTGCCCGGTGAACAGGGCGCGGATGGCGTTGACGACGGAGGTCACCGGCTGGTTCTCGGCGAAGGCGCGCAGCGGGCCGGGCATGGTGGCGGTGGGCACGAAGGCTGAGCTGAGGAAGGGCAGGAAGATGAGCGGGTAGGAGAACGCGCTCGCGCCTTCCATGGTCTTGGCGGTCAGGCCGGGGATGACGGCGATCCAGGTCAGGGCCAGGGTGAACAGGATCAGGATGCCCGCCACCGACAGCCACGCCAGCACTCCAGCCTCCGAGCGGAAGCCCATGAGCAGGGCCACGAGCATCACGACCCCCAGCGAGATCAGGTTGGCGACCAGCGAGGTCAGCACGTGCGCCCACAGCACCGACGACCGCGCGGTCGGCATCGACTGGAAGCGCTCGAAGATGCCGCCCTTCATGTCCATGAACAACCGGTACGCGGTGTAGGCGATGCCCGAGGCGACCGTGATGAGCAGGATGCCGGGCAACTGGTAGTTCACGTACGAGTCGGAGCCGGTGTTGATCGCGCCGCCGAACACGTAGACGAACATCAGCATCATGGCGATCGGCATGACCGCGGTCGTGACGATGGTGTCCGGGCTGCGCGCGATGTGGCGCAGGGATCGTCCCAGCAGGACGGTGGTGTCGCCGAAGAAATGCTTACTCATCATTGTTCCTACGCCTTCGTGGTTCGTTATGCCTTCGTGCCGACGAGGGTGAGGAAGACGTCCTCGAGGGTCGGCTGCTTCTCGACGTATTCGACCTTGGCGGGCGGGAGCAGTTGCTTGAGCTCGGCCAGGGTGCCGTTGACGATGATCCGGCCCTCGTGGAGGATCGCGATCCGGTCGGCGAGTTGTTCTGCCTCGTCCAGGTACTGCGTGGTGAGCAGCACCGTCGTCCCCCGGCCGGCGAGTTCTCTGACGGCCTGCCACACCTCGATGCGGGCCTGGGGGTCGAGCCCGGTCGTCGGCTCGTCGAGGAAGATGACCGGCGGGTTCCCGATGAGGCTCATTGCGATGTCCAGGCGGCGGCGCATGCCGCCCGAGTACGTCGCCGCCTTCCGCCCGCCCGCGTCGGTCAGCGAGAAACGCTCCAGCAGGTCGTCGGCGATCGTGCCCGGATCCTTGAGATGCCGCAGCCGGGCGACCAGCACAAGGTTCTCGCGCCCAGTGAGGATCTCGTCCACGGCGGCGAACTGCCCGGTGAGGCTGATCGACTCGCGTACGTGCGAGGCCTGCGTGGCGACGTCGAAGCCGTTGACGCGGACGGTGCCCGCGTCCGCCTTGAGCAGCGTGGAAAGGATCTTCACGGCGGTGGTCTTGCCCGCTCCGTTGGAACCGAGCAGGGCGAAGATGCTGCCCCGCGCCACCTCGAAGTTCATGCCGCGCAGCACGCGCAGTTCCTTGTACGACTTCTCCAGGCCGTGCACCTGGATCGCCGGGGCTTGCTGAGTCGTCATCATTCTGTCCTGTCTTCTGGCGGGGTGGCGTCGTCGAGCTGTTCGAGCCGGTCGGTCAGGAAGCCCCAGGTTCGCCGGTATTCCCGCCCCTGGTCGTTGAGGGAGTACACCTTGCGCGGCGGCCCTTTCTCCGACGGGACCTTCTCCACGTCGACCAGGCCGCGCTGCTCGATCCCACTAGCAGCGCGTAGATGGGACGCTCGGCTACTTGGTGGTGCTGACTACCGGTACAAAGTAGCACTTACTACTTGTACCTAGCAACACCGAATAGTTGAGGCGGGGAAAGCGGCGGAAGCGCCCGTGACCGCGAGTGCGCAATCAGTGAACTGTCCATGGCATCCACCATGAGTGAAAGCGCTGATACCGGCCTGTTGCCGTGCTGACACGGGCCGCCGACACGACACCGCAGCAGGCCGGCGCCTTCGCGGATCGGGTTCCGTTCGCCGTGCTCCGCTGTAGCGGGGCCCGCAGCACCGGCGCGAGCTCGTCCCAGATGATGGCGGCGTCGTGGCGGTCCGCCTCGGGCATACGGGCTAGGCCGGCAGGGTCGAGACGCCGATCCAGATGGTTGTGTTCGATGACGACCGCGCTCGGAATCTCACCGTCGGCCGCCCGCTGGAGGTGCGGGTGGGTGTCCACCGGCCGAGCGCCGCGGGCGACCGCACGGCGACTTCGGCGGGCCGCCGGCAGGTGTCACTTCTCGGCCGTGCCGGATTTCCCGTTGATGGACTCCTGATAGATGTCCGCGTAGGTGCGCGAGTCCTTGACCAGGTCGTCGCAGAAGGCGGCGACATCGTCGCCGATGAGTTCCAGGACTCCCCTGCCGGCCGCGACGCCCTCCTCGAAGAAGGCGAGGACCCCTGAGAGCAGGGTCCCGTCAAGCAAGTCGACCGGTCCAATTTTGAAGAGGTATCTCTGAATCTCCTTGTAGACGATCTGATAGTCCGGCGGGAGCGCCTTGACCCGCGCCATGTGCGCCCGCCACTGCTTCTTGCCCTCGATGATGTCTCGGATGCCCACGTCAGCCTCCTAGCCTGCCCAATTTCCTTGCGACGTTCCTGTTCAGCTGCTCGCGCCACCGGTCGCGATGGCTCCGAGCCCTTTCTTCGCCGGCCAGTGCCGCGCAGAAGCCCTCGATGTCGTCACCCAGCACCTCGTGGATGCTCTGCTCATCGGAGGCTGTTTCTTCGAGCAACCCCAGAGCGCTGTCGAGAATCGGCATCAGGTTTCGACCTGTGAAGTCCGAGTAGGGATAAAGATGACCCTTGATCTCTTCCCACGCCACCCGGTAGTCGGTCGGCAATGCCTGAGCTCGGGCTTCGAACGCCTTCCACTCCCTGGTGAGATCGCTGCCTGTGATGGTCTCCCAGAAGTTCATCTCCCGCCCTCCTTGAGCTTGTCGATCCGTGATGTGATGTACTCCCATTTCGCCCAGAACGTTGCGAGTTCTTCGCGTCCCGCGTCGTTGAGCGAGTAGAACTTGCGCGGCGGACCCAGCCCGGACGGCCGCTTCGTCGCCTGGACGAGTCCGTTCCTCTCCAGTCGCAGCAGGATGGTGTAAACCGTCCCCTCGACGACGTCGGCGAAGCCGAGTTCGTTCAGCCGGCGCGTGATGGCGTACCCGTAGGTCTCCTCGTTGCCGATGATTTCCAGCACGCAGCCCTCAAGCGTGCCCTTCAGCATCTCCGTCAGGTCGTCCATCGTGGGTCCTCTTCGGTGCTCTTGGTACTTTGCACTACCGAATACCGCTACACAGTATCACAGAGTAGTGAAGCAAGGCGCCCAGCGAGCGGCGAGCGAGACCGCGGCGCCACCGGCCACAAACCTGGCCTGCCCGTGAGATCTCGATGGGGTCGTTGTCGGCGATCACTCCGTACTGGCCGAAATGCAGCCACTCGCCGAAGCCTTTGTAGGCCTCCAAGACGCTCACCCATCGTGATAAGGGAGCGGCCGTTCCGACATAAGCAATCCTTCTGCTGAGCTGCGGAAACATGCCTGGCCCGGCCCGATGGAGATGAACGCGCACACCAACTACACGCTGTGCAAGACCGGCAAGCAGCGGGTCGAGCCCATCCACCCCGAGCTGGAGGAGGCGCTCGAACCCATCCTCGGCGACACCTACCACCTGGTGGTCTTCCAGGAACAGGTCATGGCGATCGCCCAGCAACTCGCCGGATACTCGCTCGGCGGCGCCGACATGCTGCGCAGGGCCATGGGCAAGAAGAAGAAGGAGGTCCTGGACGCCGAGTGGGACACGTTCTTGGCGGGCATGCGCGACCGCGTGATCTCCGTCAGGGGTCGCATCAACGTCCGGGACGAGACGATGAGCATCTACGGCGAGGAGATCGCCCTCCTTGACGTCTCCACCGCGAACACCGCCTCCCCTGTCGTCATCTCGATCCAGGAGACGCGCCTGAACCAGCGGCTGGTGCGGGAGTTCAAGCACATCCTGGCCGCCCATCCCGGGCGGGCGCCCGTACACGTGCGCCTGCACCGCCAGGGCCGCAAGGACCTGCTGCTCAACCTCGAACCCTTCAGCGTCGCCGCCGAGCCGGCGTTCTACGGCGACGTCAAGGCGCTGCTGGGGGCCGGCTCGATCGGCGCGGCATGAGCCCGGCCCGCACGCGCTGCCGCACCGGCGAGTTCCTGGCCGTGCTGCGCGTCCCCCAGCGCTGGACGAGGACGCGCTGCGAGCCGAGCTCGAGGCCTGGCGCCGCGGCGACCTGTGACACCCGCTCCCCGGCACGATCGGCGCGAGCGAGGGAAACCCGGCGCCCCAAGGGTTGCGCCAGCCAAACTGTGCTGACATGATCACACCGAGGTAATGATCATGACTTTCAGCGCTGAGCCCTCCCTTCCGGACCAGTCAGGACGACTGGCGCTGGTCACCGGCGCCAACAGCGGCCTCGGCTACGTCACCGCCCGCGAACTGGCCCGTCATGGCGCCCACGTCGTGCTGGCCTGCCGCGATCCCGGACGCGGGCAGGCCGCCCTCGCCCGTCTCCGCGACGAGGTGCCCGGCGCGCGGGCCGAGCTGCGCCGCGTGGACCTGGCGAAGCTGGCCTCCATCCGCGAATTCGCCGCCCAGTGGGACCACGACCGGCTCGACCTGCTGGTCAACAACGCGGGCGTGGCGATCGGGCCGCTCACCAGGACCGAGGACGGCTTCGAGCGGCAGTTCGGGACCAACCACCTGGGCACCTTCGCCCTCACCGGCGGGCTGCTGCCGCAACTGCTGGCCGCGCCAGAGCCGCGCGTCGTCACCGTCAGCAGCGAGGTCCAGCGTTTCTGCACCTTCAACCTGGACAACCTCAACGCCGAACGCGGCTACAACACGTTCGTGGCCTACATGCGGTCCAAGCGGGCCAACCTCTACTTCGCCATGGAGCTGCAGCGGCGGGCGGACGCCGCCGGGCAGCCGTTACGCAGCATGGCCGTCGTGCCGGAACTCAGCCGGACCAACGTGTTCATGGCCGGCGTCCACAGCAGCAAGGGCCGGCTCTACCGGACCCTGGTCCGCATGATGCTGCGGGTCGCCTTCCGTCCCGCGGAGAGCGGCGCGAGACCGTCCCTGCACGCGGCGACCGCCGCGAACCTGCCCGGAGGCAGCTTCATCGTGCCGCGAGGGCCGTTCCACGCGTACGGCTCCCCCACCCGGTGCACGCGTGCCCCCGGACTCCACGACGCCGCCACCGCTGAGCGGCTGTGGCAGCTGTCCGAGAAGCTCACCGGCGTCGCCTACCGGTGGCCCGAGCCGGCATCCGGCTGACCGGCCACGCCCGGGCGCGCGAGCGGCATCGCTGAACAGCTCCGGGGCGGCCCGCGTATCTCCTCATGACCTGCCGATCGTGAGGAGGCGTCCACAGTGGCCGTTCCCGCAGGGACTGGGCGAACCGCGACGGCCGTCGCGCTGGCGGCGGCCACGATGCTCGGCGCCCCCGGCACGGCCGCAGCCGACCCCTCTCCCGCCAAGGCCAGGGCCAGGCTGGTGAAGCTCAACGAGCAGGCCGACCAGATGGTCGAGCGGTACAACCAGGCCACGGAGGCCCACAAGAAGGCCAAGAAGGCGTACGACACCCTCAACGCCGAGCTCGGGCGCCGGTCGGCCCGGGCCGACGGCCTGCGCCGGGACCTCGCCGCGCTGGCGGCCCGCGACTACCGGCTCGGGTCGTTCCCCGCCTGGAGCGGGCTGACCGGCCGGAGCGACCCCGAGGCGGTCCTCGGCTCCATGGCATCCCTCGACCAGCTCGCGCAGGCCGAGGCGGCGAAGGCGCGCGCCTTCGAGGCCGCGACCAAGGACCTGCGCGAGCGGCGCGACCAGGCCAGAAGCGTCCTGCGCAAGGCCGACGCCGCACGCGACAAGGTACGCGGCGAGAAGGCGGAGGTCGACAAGCTGGTCGACCAGCAGACCAAGCTCCTGCGCCGGCTGGGCGCCTACAACGAGGGCAACCCGAGCAACCCCGGCATCCCGTACACGGGGGCGGCCTCGGGCAACGCCCGCGAGGCGCTCGAATTCGCCTTCGCCCAGGTCGGCAAGCCCTACCAGTACGGGGGCACGGGCCCGGGCTCCTTCGACTGCTCCGGTCTCGTCCAGGCCGCCTGGCGCGCCGCGGGGGTCAAGCTGCCGCGCACCACCTGGAGCCAGTGGAGCTGGGGCGCCGCCCGCCGCGTCCCCCTGGACGACGTGGACCCCGGCGACCTGCTCTTCAGCAAGGGGCTGGGGCACATGGGGATGTACGCGGGCGACGGGAAGATGGTGCACGCGCCGCAGACCGGAGACGTGATCAAGGTGGTCGACCTCGACGACTACTGGCGGGGCCGGCTGGCCGGCGCGGTCCGGCCCTGACAGCTCACCTGCGGCGGCGGCGCGGGTCGACGGCGTCAACTTTTATTGACGTGCGGCCGGTCGTCAACCTAGGATGACGTTATGGAACCCGACCGCATCGCGGTGCTCGCCGAGGCGGTGAACGCCGACGACCCGATCAGCTCGCTCGCGGTCATCGCCGAGCTCCGCCGTGAGCTGGCGCGCCTGGAGGCGGTGACGGTCCGCCGAGCCCGTGCCCAGGGCAACAGCTGGACGGAGATCGCCGCCACTTTGGGCATCAGCAAGCAGGCGGTGCACAAGAGGTACGGCGGCCGGGGCCTGTTCCGCACCCAGGAATAGCTGACAGACACCACACCGGACGTCAGCGTCACGGCTCGACGTTCCGATACATGCTGCGCGGAAACGGTCCGGGCGGCCCGGCGAGGAGGACGATATGGCAGCGCCATCAGTGACACGAGAGGCTCTCGCGGTTGCGGTGACAGCCAATTTGCCGGTCATCGTGTGGGGTGCGCCGGGTACCGGTAAGACGTCCGCGGTGACGGTGCTCGGCGCGGCCATCGGCCTGCCGGTCGAGGTGGTGGTCGGCTCGATTCGCGAGCCCAGCGACTTTTCCGGGCTGCCGGTGCTGCGTGAGGGCAGCACCTGGTTCGCACCGCCGCGATGGGCCGAGCGGCTCGCCGCCGAGGGCGGCGGCCTGTTGTTCCTCGACGAGCTGACCACCGCGCCGCCGGCCGTGCAGGCCTCCATGCTGCGGGTGGTGCTGGAGCGCACGGTCGGTGACCTGGTGCTGCCGGACGAGGTGCGGATCGTGGCCGCCGCCAACCCGCCGGACCAGGCCGCCGACGGCTGGGACCTGTCCGCGCCGCTGGCCAACCGGCTCATTCACCTGAGCTGGACCGTCTCGGCCGAGGACATCGCCGAGGGCTTCGCGGGCGGCTTCCCCGTGCCGGCGTTCGACGTGAAGGACACGGCCGGGCCCGCCGAGGTGGCCGGCGCGCGGGCGCTGGTCGGGGCGTTCCTGCGGGTACGGCCGGAACTCGTGCTCGCGGTGCCGGACAGCCCTGACCGGGCGGGCCGCGGCTGGCCCAGCCCGCGAAGCTGGGAGATGGCTGCCCGCGCGGTCGCCGCGTGCGACCACATGAGGGCCGGCGAGCCGGTCCTGGCCGAGCTGGTGCTCGGCGCGGTCGGTGAGGCGGCCGGGTTCGAGCTGCTTTCCTGGCGCCGCAACCTTGACCTGCCCGACCCGAAGACCCTGCTGAACGACCCCCACACCCGCCTGCCCGAACGCCTCGACCGGCTGCATGCACTGCTCGGTGCGGTGGTGGCATACGTGCACTCGGACGGCACGGCCGACACGTGGGAGCGGGCGTGGGCGGTGCTGGCCCGGGTCGCGCGCACGGCGCCGGACGTGGCGGCCGCCGCGGCGCGGTCGCTGGCCCGCTCCCGGCCCGAGGGCGCGGCCCTGCCCAGGACGATGCTCGAACTCGCGCCGGTGCTGCGCGCGGCAGGGCTCATGCGATGAGCGCCGACGGCCCCCGCGCCCTCGCCTACGAAGAGGCGGTGCGCGCCGGCATCGCCGCCGCACGGCTGTGGGCGGCGCACCAGGCGCCGTACCTCGCCTCGGCCGTCTTCGCCCTCAACCCGGTCATCCTGGAACCGGACCTGGACGAGGACACCGGCGAGCCCGTCGCCGACCCTGACTTCCGCGCCTTTCCCGCCGACACCCGCTGGAATCTGTACGTGGAACCCGGCACCGCGCTGGCCACCCCGGTCGAGGAGGTCGGCTGGTGGATGCTGCACCAGGTGGGCCATCTGGTACGCGGCCACGCGGCCCGCTCGCCGGTGCGGCCGGAAGCGGGCCACGAGCTGAGCCACGCCGCCGGGGTGGTCCGCGACGAGAGGGCCCACCGCTGGAACCAGGCCGCCGACGCCGAGATCAACGACGACCTGGAGGCGGAGAACCTGCGCGGCCCGGCGGGGGTGGTGTCGCCCGCCGAGCTGGGCCTTCCGGTCAACCGCACCGCCGAGGAATACGTGCCGATGCTCGACGTGCTGGCCCAGGCGATGGGCCGCGGCGGGCGGGCACTGACCGAGGCGATCGACTGCGGCAGCGCCGTGGACGGGCAGGAGCGCACGTACGAGGACAGCGGGTCCGGCGACGGGCTCACCCAGCTCGACAGGGAACTGCTCGAACGCTCCATCGCGGCGGGCATCCAGGATCGGATCAGCGCGCGCAGCGAGGTGCCGTCGGGGTGGCGCCGCTGGGCCGAGGAGCGCCTGCGCCCCTCGGCGAACTGGCGGGCCCGCCTGGGCGCGGTGATCCGGCGCGGGCTGAGCACGGTGGCCGGGCAGGTCGACTTCAGCTATCGCCGCCCGGCGCGCCGCGCCGGCGCCTACACCGACATCGTGCCGCCGTCGATGGTGCGCGCGGTCCCGGACACCGTGCTGGTGATCGACACCTCCGGCAGCGTCTCCGACGACGTGCTGAACCGGCTGCTGGCCGAGGTGACCGGGATCATCGACGGCGTGGCCGGCCCCAACCGGCGGCTGCGGGCGTTCTGCTGCGACGTCCACCCCCACCCCGTCCAGGTGGTGCGCCGGGCGAGCGACATCGACCTCGTCGGTGGCGGCGGCACCGACATGCGGGCCGGCATCGCCGCGGCGATGGCCCTGCGGCCCCGGCCCGGCCTGGTCATCGTGCTGACCGACGGCGAGACGCCGTGGCCCGAGCAGCGCCCTGCGGCGCATGTGGTGGTCTGTCTGATCGGCGACGGCGGGCATGCGCCCGACTGGGCGTCCGTGGCCCGCATCCCGGCGGCCCTGCCGCGGCGGACGCCGGCGAAAGGAGAGTCATGACAACGAGCTACGCCGACGAGCCGAGCCCCGAGCCGCTGCACGAGTGGCGGCAACGCGGTTTCACCATCGCCGAGGCCCGGCAGTGGATCGACAACGGCTTCTCGATCGACGACGCGCAGCGGTGGCGCAAGTCCGGCGTCTACACCGCCGCCGACGCGCGGCCGTGGCGCACCGCCGGAGCCACCCCGTACACCGTGGATCTGTGGCTACGGGCCGGCATGACCCCACGGGAGGCGGTGCAGTGGCGCGAACTGGGCTACTCGCCCGAGGAGGCCGCCGACCGGCACCTCGCCGGGGAGCGCCCGCACCCGCGGGGCTGGCTGTGGCGGCTGCTGCACCGTGGCGGGGAGGCGGGCGAGGCATTCGCTGACGAGGAACGCTCCGGCAGCATGCGGGAGCTGCTGGGAGCGGGCGTCCCAGCGAGCCGGGCGCGCGCCTACGTGGAGGCGGGCTGGACCGACGGCACCGCGGTGGAGTGGGCGAAACGCGGCATCGAGGCGGGACAGGCACGGATCTTCGACGCGCTCGGCCTGTCCGCCCGTGAGGCCGAACGGGTGCTCATCTCGGGGCAGGACGCTGTTGCCCTGATGACTGAGTTCTGGCGCGCAGGGGTGCCGATCGACGAGGTGGCGGCCTGGCGCGCCGCGGGTTTCACCGCCCAGGAGGCGGCCCGGATGGGGGCCGAAGGCACCGACGTCGAGCAGGCCAAGGTGCTGCGGGCCCTGACCGAAGGCGATGATTCCTGACAGAGAGGGGCGAGAGCATGCGCTGACTCCAAGGCCGCGATCCTCGCCGAGGGGCTACGCAAGTTGGCGAGGCATCGGGGGTGGCCTACCGTCACTCGCCGTTCGGATCCGGGTGGATGGATTCCTCGCGCTGGCGGCGGGCGAGGACGTCGTGCACGTCCAGCACTGGGCCAGATATGGTGAATGCCGGATATCGGGAGGGTCGATGCAGGCAAGTCGCAGACGTGCCACGCTGGCCACCGTCGCCGCCGCGGCCGGCGTGTCGGTGGCCACCGTGTCCAAGGTGCTCAACGACCGCAGCGACGTCGCACCGGCCACCCGGGCCCTGGTGCGGTCCCTGCTCCAGGAGCACGGCTACGTCCCGCCGCGGCGTGGCCGGACCGAGCCCGGCACCGTCGAGGTGCAGGTGGACGAGCTCTGCGCGTGCTCATCCGAGATCATCAAGGGCGTGATCGAGGCGGGCACCGCGTCAGGCGTGTCGGTCGTCGTCACCAGAAGGGCCACCGGGCCCCTCGACGTGACCGCCGGGCGCCGGGCAGTGATCACCCTCTTCGAGGAGCCGGCCCCGCGACAGCTCGCCGCGCTCTCACGGGCCGGCCTGCCGGTCGTCGTCATCGACCCGCTCGGCCTCCCCGGCGCCTCGGTGACCAGCGTGGGCCCCACCAACTTCGCCGGCGGCCTGTCCGCCACCCAGCACCTGCTGGGCCTCGGGCACCGCCGCATCGCCTACCTCGGCGGCCCCGCCACCGCGGCCTCCAACCAGGCCCGCATGTACGGCTACCGCGCCGCCATGGAGGCCGCGGACGTGCCCGTCCTGCCCGGATACGTGGTCACGCCCGGCTACTGCTATCCCGACGGGGTGCGGGGAGGCGCCGCCCTGCTCGACCTGTCCCCCGCGCCGACGGCCGTATTCGTCGCCTCCGACGAGGCCGCACTCGGCGCGATCCACGCCGCCAGGGCCCGTGGCCTGCGCGTCCCCGAAGATCTCAGCGTCGTCGGCTTCGACGACACGGACGTCGCCTTCATGTCCTCGCCGCGGCTGACCACCGTACGCCAGCCGCTGCGCGACATGGGGGCCGTCGCCCTGCGCACGGCCCTGCGCCTGGCCGCCGGCGAGGAGGTCGAGTCCCGTCACGTCGAGCTCGCCACCGAGCTGGTCGTCCGCGAATCGAGCCTGGCCGCCTGAGCCGCCGCCGCGAGCGATCACGGCGATGCCGGAGCGCCGTCCCCGCGCATCCGCCGCGCGGCGCGGGCCGCGGCGCGGCGGATGCCCGCGTACCCGGTGCAGCGGCAGAGGTTGGAGGCGAGGACCTCGTCCATCCGCCGCTCGTCGCGGTCCAGGTCCGGCTCCTCGGCTAGCGCGCCGGCGAGCAGCATGAGGAACCCGGGCGTGCAGAACCCGCACTGCAGGGCGTGCTCGGCGGCGAACGCCTCCTGCAGCGGATGCGGCCCGCCGTCGCCCGCGAGCCCCTCGACCGTACGGATGTCGGCGCCGTCCGCCTGCACGGCCAGGACGAGGCAGGAGCGGATGGCGGTGCCGTCCACCAGCACGGTGCACGACCCGCAGACCCCGTGCTCGCATCCCAGCGTCGTGCCGGTCAGCCTGAGCCGGTCGCGGAGCGCGTCGGCGAGGCTGGTGCGCGGCTCGACGTCGAGCCGGTGGGTGCTGCCGTTGACGGTGAGCTCGACGTTCATGGTGTTCCCGCGTTCTCGACGGCTCGGGCGAGGCAGCGCCGCACCAGGGTGGCCAGCGCGTGCCTGCGGTAGGCGGCCGGCGCGTGCGGCTCGTCGGCCGGGTCGCCCTCGATGGCGGCTCGCGCCGAGGCCTGCGCGAGCAGGTCAGGCTCCGGCCGCTCCCCCGTCATGAGGCGCTCGGCCTCGACGGCGCGCAAGGGGACGTCGGCCGCGTTGGCGAGCCCGATGCGGACCCAGGCCACGCGGCCCTCGGACACGCGCAGCATGACCAGGGCGGCGGCGAGCGCGAAGCTGCCGTGGGTGCGGCGGTGCTCCTCGAACGCGGCGACGCTCCCCGCGGGCGGGCGCGGCAGCCGCACGCCGGTGACGAGTTCCTCCGGCAGGCAGGCGGTGGCGAAGGGGCCGCGGAACCACGAGCCGGCGGGCACCGTGCGCCGGCCGGACGGGCCGTCCAGCTCGATCCCGGCGTCGAGCGCCATGGCCAGCGCGCACCACTCCGACGCCGGGTGCGCCCAGGCCAGGCTGCCGGCGAAGGTGCCGCGCGCGCGGATGGGCGGGTGGGCGACGTACGGCGCCACCTGGCGGAACAGCTCGGCGAGCGGGTCGCCGAACCGGGCGCGCTCCAGCTGCGCGTGCCGGACCAGCGCGCCGACGTGCACGGACCCGTCCTCGACCGCGATGTCCGACAGCCCGGGGATGCGGTTGACGTCGACCAGGAGGGCCGGGCGCTCGGTCCGGTAACGCAGCTCGATGAGCAGGCTCTGCCCGCCGGCGAGCACGCGGCTCTCCGGCCCTCGCTCGGCCAGCACGGCCACCGCCTCCGGCACCGAAGCGGGCGCTACGTAGTCGAATTGCGGCGGTTTCATGTCTCTCATCCCGGGCATCCGATATCCCACGTTGGTACCGAATGCGGGGGTGTCCAAACATTGCGGTACATCGGGATGCCGCTCGCGCGGCGCGAGGACCCCGACCTGCTCACCGGGCGGGCCCGCAGGGTCGCCGACCTCGATCTGCCCGGCACCCTGGAGCTCGCCTTCACCCGCAGCCCGGTGCCGCACGCGCTGATCCGCGGCGTCGACGTCGCCGCCGCGCTCAAGGAGGAAGGGGTGGCCGGCGCGTGGTCCGCCGCCGAGCTGCCCTACCTCGCCGCCCGTGCCGTGCCCGGTGCGCGGGACGCGCCGCCGTGGCCGCTGCTCGCCACCGGGCGCGTCCGCTACCCGGGCGAGGCGCTGGCCGTGAGCGCCGCGGACACCCGCGCCCGCGCCGAGGACGCCGCGGAGGCCGTCCGGCTGGACCTCGAACCGCTGCCCGCCGTCTGCGACCCGATGGCCGCCCAGGAGGCGGCCGCGCTGATCGGCGATGACCCGATGGCCGCCGAGGAAGCACCTTCGCTGTCCGGCGACCGCGGCAACGTGGTCGCCGAGCGCACCTTCGGCGAGCCGGCCGGCGACGTGTTCGCCACCGCCCCCGTGGTCGTCGAGGCCGCCTACCACGAGCAGCTCCTGCTGCCCACGTCCCTGGAGGCGAGGGCCGTCCTGGCCGGCCCCGGCGACGGCGGCGGCCTGACCGTGTGGGCCTCCCACCAGGCCCAGCACCGCCTGCGCGACTCCCTCGCCGAAGCGCTCGGCATGGACAGGGAGCGGATCCGGGTCATCGTCCCGGCCACCGGCGGCGCGTTCGGCGCCAAGAGCCAGACCTACCCCGAGTACGTGGTCGCCGCCCTGCTCGCGATCCACCTCGGCAGGCCCGTGCGCTGGTGCGAGGACCGCGCCGAGGCCATGCTGGCCGGCCCGCGCGGCCGCGGCCAGAACCAGCGCGTACGGCTGGCGGCCGACGACGACGGCACCTTCCTCGCGTACGAGCTGCTGGTCGACGCCGGCGTCGGCGGCTACCCGCACACCGGAGCCCTCGTCCCCATGATGACCGGGGCGATGAGCACCGGCGCCTACCGCACGCCGCACGTGCACACCCGGGTCCGGTGCGTGCTCACCACCTCCGCCCCGACCGCGTCGTACCGGGGCGCCGGCCGCCCGGAGGCCGCGTACGCGCTCGAACGCACCGTGGACCGGCTCGCCCGGCGGCTCGGCATGGACCCCGCCGAGCTGCGCCGCCGCAACTTCGTCCGCCCTGACCAGTTCCCCTATCTCACGCCGACGGGGCGCACCTACGACTCGGGCGACTACGCCGCCACGCTGGACCAGGCGCTGGCCGCCGCCGGCTACGACGACATCCGCGCCGAGCAGGCCAGGCGCCGCCAGGAGGGCGGGCCGCCGATCGGCGTGGGCATCGCCACGTACGTCGAGCGCTCGGGAGGGCCTCAGGACAGCGACGAGTTCGGCAGCGTGGAGGCCTGCGCGGACGGCACGTTCATCGCCCGCGTCGGGTCCACGTCCACCGGGCAGGGGCACCTGACCGCGTTCGCGCAGGTCGTGGCCTCGGTTCTGGACGTGGACATCGGCCTGGTCCGGGTCGTCGAAGGCGACACCGGCGAGGTCCCGTACGGGTTCGCCACCTTCGGCAGCCGTTCCATGCAGGTGGGCGGGGCGGCGCTGTGGCGGGCCGCCGAGTCGCTGGTCGCCGCCGCGCGCCGCCGCTGCGCCGGCCTGCTCGGCCTGCAGGAGGACGACATCTCGTACACGGGTGGCCGGCTGCTGGCCGGCGCCTCCTCAGAGCCGCCATGCCCGGGAGCCGGCGACGTCCCGGGCGCCGGTCTCGACACGGGCCCGATCACCGGGCTGCGCCTCGGCGAGCTGGTCGCCCGCACCGGCCCGCTGCGTGCCGACGAAACTTTCGCCCCGCCGCAGGCCTTCCCGTACGGCGCGCACGTGGCCGTGGTGGAGATCGACCCGGATCTCGGTACGGTCCGCGTGCTGCGGCTGGTCGCCGCGGACGACTACGGGGTGGTCGTCAACCCCATGATCGTCGACGGCCAGGGCCAGGGCTCGATCGCCCAGGGCCTCGGGCAGGTCCTCTACGAGCAGGCGGTCATCGGCGCCGACGGCATTCCGTACGCGCGCTCCCTGCTGGACTACCTCCTGCCCACCGCCGCCGACATGCCGCCGGTCACCCTGCTGGAGACCGTCACGCCCAATCCCAACACGCCGCTGGGCGCCAAGGGCGCGGGCGAGGCCGGCTGCATCGGCATCCCGCCCGCCGTGGTCAACGCCGTGTGCGACGCGCTCGACGTCGACCACATCGACATGCCCCTGACCCCCGCCGCGGTCTGGGCGGCGGCGGCCCGGCACGGCTCACGCGCGTGACCCTTTCCCCGGACGCATGAGGACGGCGCGGCGGGGAAACGGAGTGACAACCGCAGGAGGGAGCGCCGGATGGTCAACTGCCTGGTCACAGGGGCGACCGGCTACATCGGGGGACGGCTGGTCCCGGAGCTGCTGGCCGCCGGTCACGACGTCCGGTGCATGGTGCGCTCGGCGGCCAGGCTGCGCGACCTGCCGTGGGCCGACCGGACCGAGGTCGTCGAGGCGGACGCCACCGACCCCGAGCAGACGTACGAGGCTCTGCGCGGCATCGACGTCGCCTACTACCTGATCCACGCGATGGGCACGTCCGGCCGGTTCGCCGATCAGGACCGCCTGGCCGCGCGCACGTTCGCGGCGGCGGCCGAGCGGGCGGGCGTGCGGCGAATCGTCTACCTGGGCGGGCTGGCCGCCGACGGGCGGCTCTCCCCGCACATGAGCTCCCGCGCGGAGGTGGGCGAGATCTTCCTGCGGTCGAGCGTGCCCGCGGTGGTGCTGCGCGCCGCCGTGATCATCGGCTCGGGCTCGGCGTCGTTCGAGATGCTGCGCTATCTCACCGAACGGTTGCCCGTCATGACGACGCCGCGCTGGGTGCGCACGCCCACGCAGCCCATCGCCATCCGCGACGTGCTGTACTACCTCGTGGCCTGGGCCGCCGTGCCCGGCGAGGTGAACCGGAGCTTCGACATCGGCGGCCCCGACGTGCTCACCTACGCCGACATGATGCACGGGTACGCTGCCGTGGCAGGGCTGCCGTCCCGGGTGATCGTGCCGGTGCCGGTGCTCACCCCCACGCTGTCCAGCCACTGGGTCGGCCTGGTCACGCCGGTGCCCGCGGGCATCGCGCGCCCGCTGGTCGAGTCCGTACGCACCGAGGCCGTCTGCCACGAGCACGACATCGCCCGTCACGTACCCGATCCCGAGGGCGGGCTGACCGGGTTCCGGCAGGCCGTCTCCCTGGCGCTGCAGAAGATCAAGGAGGCCGACGTGGCCACCCGCTGGTCGTCGGCGTCCACGCCCGGCGCGCCGAGCGACCCCCTCCCCACGGACCCCGGCTGGACCGGCGGCAGCCTCTACATCGACCGCCGCGACAGACACGTGAACGCCAGTCCCGAGGCGCTTTGGCGGGTCATCGAGGCCGTCGGCGGCGAGAACGGCTGGTACTCCCTGCCTGTCGCGTGGCAGCTGCGGGGCCTGCTCGACCGGCTCTTCGGCGGGGTCGGGCTGCGGCGCGGGCGGCGCGACCCCGCGCGGCTGCGGGTGGGCGACGCGGTCGACTTCTGGCGGGTGGAGGAGGTGCTGCCCGGCCGGCTGCTGCGCCTGCGCGCCGAGATGCGCCTGCCCGGCCTGGCCTGGCTGGAACTCGGCGTCCGCGAGGAGGGCGGCCGCACCTACTACACCCAGCGCGCGATCTTCCATCCGCGCGGGTTGCTCGGCCACCTCTACTGGTGGGGGATCTCGCCGTTCCACGGGCTGATCTTCGGACGGATCCCGGTGAACATCGCCGCCGCGGCGGCCCGTCCACCCCGCCGTGCGCCCGTCAGCGTGCGAGGGCGAGGCTGAGCGAGGCGACGGCCAGCGCCAGGAAGCCGCCGCGCTGGGTGGCGCTGCCGTCAGGCCACCCGCTGGCGGCCCGCGAGCAGATCCCCTTCCGCGACCTGTGGGACGAGCCGTTCGTCGCGGCGCCGGGAGCGACCGGACAGTGGCGGGACTACTGGCTGGCCGCCGGCGAACGCGAGGGCCGTCCGGTCCGCGTCGGCGCCGTCATCCAGGACTTCGTACGCTGCTGCCTGGCCACCAGGCCATGACGGTCGCCTCCCCAGGCCGGCACGTGTCCGGCGGACCTGCCGGAAGGCGACCTGAAGCGAATCGTAAGGTGTCCCCTCCACGATGGGAGCCACAGCTGAGCGGCTCCCGTCACGACCGGCGGAACGCGTACTGGCATCAGGAGGACCCGGAATGCGCAAGATCATCAACTCGACCTACATCAGCCTCGACGGCGTCATCGAGGACCCGGCGTGGACGATGCCATACTTCGACGACGAGGCCTCCGCGTTCGCCGGCGAGCAGACGGACGCGGCCGACGCGCTGCTGATGGGCCGCCGCACGTACGAGGGTTTCGCCGCCGCCTGGCCCAACCAGGACGAGAGCGACCCGAGCACCGGCGCGGCCTACTTCAACAACGTCAAGAAGTACGTCGCCTCCACCACCCTCACCAACCCGGAGTGGAAGAACAGCGAGGTGCTGCAGGGCGACCTCATCGAGGAGGTCACCCGGCTCAAGGCCCAGGAGGGCGGGAACATCCTGATGTACGGCTACGGCACGGTCACCCACACCCTGGTCAAGGCGGGCCTGGTCGACGAGGTGCGGTTCTGGATCACCCCGGTGTTCGTGGGTGGCCCGTCGGTCTCGGCGCCGCTGAGCGACGTCCAGACCACGCTGACCCTGGCCGCCACCAAGGTGATGAAGAGCGGCGTGATCATCGCGACCTACACGCCGGCCGCCCGGTAGCGGCTCCGCCGCCGGAAAACCGGTTGAGCCTTCCTCCGGCGTTGCCATAGGTTGCCCGCGACCCCGTCGCAGTGAGGACAGAGGACACAACCGCGTGACCCCGCCTGCTCTTTAGACCTGACACCTTCTTCAGCTCACCTTCAGGCCGGCCCTGCCGCCGGCTCTGCCGGGCTGCCCGCGTGCGCCCGGTCGTACAGCGTTCGAGGCCGCGCGCAATCGGCCTCGTGTCAGGTCTAGAGAGATCATGTCTTCACAACCTCATACTGTGCTGCCCTGGGTCGTCCGCCGGACCAGGCTGCCTCTGCTGTCGCTTCGGTGCGTGGACTGCCGGTCGTCATCGGCCACCACCGGCGAGGGCAGGTTCCGCGTCAACGCCAACGCCAAGCTGCTGGACGTGTGGCTGCTGGTCCGCTGCGTGTCCTGCGATCGGACGAGCAAGCTCACCGTGCACGAGCGAGCGCCGGTCAGATCCTTCGATCCGGCCGAGCTCGACGGCTACCACGCCAACGATCCGGAGCTGGTGGCCTCCAGGCTGCTGGATCCGGTGTTCGCCCGGCGCAACCGCGTCACCCTGGACTGGAAGGGGGCCTGGCGGCTGGACGTCCCGGCGGCATGGCTCGACGAGGGGTGGCCGGTCCAGGTGGAGGTCGTCTTCGACGATCCGGTGCCGGTGCGCCCGGAGCGGCTCATCGCGCAAGGGCTCGGCCTCAGCAGGAACGAGGTGCTGCGCCGGGTCAAGTGCGACATTCCGCTACGCCGAACGACGAGCGCCGGGTTCGCCTTCACCGTGATGGCAGGGCACCAGGCCCAGTAACCCCCGTAGCCGGGCCGTGTTTCACGGCTCCGGGCGGGTGAGGTGGAGGGGGCAAGCCGGTCGGGTCGGACAGGATGTCAATAATGGCGATCTTGCCGTCGAGATGGTGAAGCTCATGACGGAGATGAGCATGGGGCGTCACGATCGCACTCCTCTCCATCGGCAAACGTCATACCGGTGACGCATCAAACCAGGAAAGGTGACCGCGAACGCACCCGGTCACCTTTCCTCCGGACCATCCGTCATGCCGGCGACCAACACTCACTCACGAAGGGTTGCCGACGATGAGCAGGACGGATGTCCACGGAACGGTCGCGGACGGCTTCGAGCAGGTACGCGAGGAGTTCGCCACGGTGGTGGCCGAGCAGGACGGCCAGGTGGGTGCGCAGCTGACCGCCTACGCGCACGGCCGTCAGGTGGTGGACCTGTGGGCTGGGGACGAGGTGAGCGGCGACACGCTGACCGGCGTCTACTCCTCCACCAAGGGCGCCGCGACGCTGGTGGTGGCGCTGCTGGTGCAGGAGGGGGTCCTCGACCTGGATGAGCCCGTGGCCCGGCACTGGCCGGAGTTCGCCGCGGCCGGCAAGGACGTGATCACGCTGCGGGACGTGCTCACCCACCGCTCCGGCGTCATCGGCGTCGACGGCGGGCTGACGGCGGCCGAGCTCGCCGACGACGCGGTGATCGCGCGCCGCCTCGCCGCGCAGCGCCCGTACTGGCGGCCCGGTTCGGCCTACGGCTACGGCGGGTTCGTCTCGTTCGCCATGGCGAACGAGGTGATCCGGCGCGCGACCGGCCAGTCGCTGCAGCAGGTCTACGACGAGCGCGTCCGGATCCCGTACGGGCTGGACCTCTACCTGGGGTTGCCTGAGTCGGAGGAGGGCCGGTTCCGGCCGATCCAGTGGTGGACGGCCACGCCGGAGCAGGAAGCCGCGTTCTGGTCGAACGTTCCTGGCCCGCACAGCTTCCTTGGCATCGGCTACGGGCTCAACTGCACGCCGCCGCTGGATCAGGCGGCCTTCGTCAACGACCGTGTCGTCCGCGCGAACGGTCAGGCGTCGGCCGGCGGGGTGGGCAGCGCGCGCGGCCTGGCCGGCCTGTACGCGGCGGCCGTCTGGGGCATCGGTGGCCGGCCCCCGCTGCTCGAGCCGGACACCGTCGCCGAGTTCTCCATGCTGCACTCCACCGGCGGCGACCTGGTCCGCGGCGACCAGGGCAACTACGCGCTCGGGTTCCAGACCAAGGGCCTGCGATATGCGTTCCTCAGCGCGAACGCGTTCGGCCACGACGGTTCGGCGGGTTCGGAGGCCTTCGCCGACCCCCGCACCGGCATCGCCTTCGGCTACACTCGGCGCCGTTTCGGCTTCGGCTGGTCCTACCCCGAGCACGACCGGCTCGCCGCCGCGGTCCACCGCACCGCCACCGCCCTTTGAGGAGCCGAACGCCAGGCCGTAGCCGGACTCCGGCTCCTGTGCCTGGGCGGGGGCGGTGGAGGCGCCGCCCGGTGCGGCCGCCACCGCCATGACCAGGGCGGCCAGGCCCAGCGCGCCGCCGATCTGCTTGGCGGTGTTCATCAGCCCGGAGGCGGCCCCCGCATCGGCCGCGGCCACGCCCGAGGTGACCGTGGCGGTCAGCGGCGTGTTCAGCAGGCCGCCGCCGAGCGATATCAGCACGGCCGGGCCGAGGACGGCCGTCAGGTAGTCCTGATGCGGCTCTGCCACCAGAAGCCGGCCGCGAGCACGACTCCACGAGCCGAAAAGATGCTCTGGGAGGGAGGTAGTCGCATATCGTCAGCGGCCAGAACCGAGGTCTGGCCGCTGACGGCGATCCTCTGACGGTCGCTGATCATCATTGACGGTTATGCCCTGCCGGTCTTTGCCCGATCAGAATGACTTTCGTGCAGGAGCGACCGCAGTTCGGCGGTGTCGACGATGTGGGCCAGTCTCGGGAAAACGCTGGTCATCAGGGTCTGTTGGACTTGCGGGTCCGGGTCGGTCACGCCGTCGGAGAGGACGTAGAGCTGGTAGTCGCGGTCGGCGGCGTCAGTGACGGTGGACAGGACGACGCCGCTGGTGGTGATGCCGGCGATGACCAGGGTGGTGATCCCGCGATCCCGCAGTTGCCGGTCCAGGTCTGTCGTCGACAGCGCGCCGTAGCGGGTCTTGCGGACGGTGATGTCGCCGGGTTCTGGGGCAAGCTGATCGTGAAAGGCGCTGTCGGGCTCCTCGTGGTGCATGAGGTGCTGCCGGCCGAGGAAGGAGAACGTCTTGTTGGCCGGTGGGATCGCCGCCCAGTCGGCTTCGGTGAATCCGACCCGCACGTAGGCGATGGTGGCGCCGTGCGCTCGCATGTCGGCGATGGCACCGGCCACCCGTGGCAGCAGCGCTTCCGGGTTGGCCGGGCCGGGGAGCGAGGCCAGGATCCCCTGCTGGTAATCCATGACGAGCAGTGCGGCCGTCCGGGGGTTCAGCGGCGGCGGCGTGGCGGTCATTTTCTCTCCTTGGGTGATGAGGGGCGCCCTGACACGCGAGATCGCGCGCCAGGCCCGGCTACACGTTGGGCACGTGAGCCACGATGTGCTGCGCCGCGACCCCATCGGCTGCGGCGCGAAGGCCGTCACGCTCGTCGCCGAGCTGTAGGCGGAGGGGCGAACCGCTCCGAAGGGGCCGCGGCCCGATCACGGTGACGGCTGTGGCGGCCGTCAGGCGTGGTTCGGTGTCGGCTCCGTCTCAGCGAGGAGCGCCGCAGAGCGTCGGGGGAGCAGCAGCGGAGTCGCCAGCAGGAGCACGCCCGCCAAGCCGATGGCCGTGCGCGGACCGAGCAGGCCGCCGAGCACGCCCCAAACAGCCGTCAGGAACGCGGTCGAGGCTTTGGTCGTCACCGCCCAGGCGGACAGCGTGCGGGCGGCCCGGTCGGGCGCGGTGCGCTCGAGGCGGTAGGTGGCGCAGACGGGGTTGAAGACCCCGCAGCAGAAGATCAGCCCGAGCTCGACGCCCATCACCAGCAGCAGCCCACCGGTCCCCGGTCCCACGAGGACCAGCCCGACGGCCCAGATCGCGCGCAGCGTCCCGGCCACGATCAGGACCCGGTGCTGCCCGAACCGGGTGACGAGTGGCCGGGCCAGCCGCGAACCGAACAACCCGCCGATCGCAGGCGCGGCGAAGGCGAGGCCGTACTGCCACGGCGCGAACCCGAGTTGGCCGAGCATCAGGACGGCCAGCAGCGCGTCGGTTGCCATCACCAGGCCGTTGAACAAGGCGGTGTTGAAGAACAGCGGACGCAGCGTCGCGTCGGCGAGGATGTACCGCCAGCCGTCGAGCAGGTCCCCGGCCCGCATGCGCGCGGCCTGTCGGCGCTCGGGCCGCGGCTCGTGGCCGCCCGCCGCGCGGATGCCCAGGGCCGAGAGCAGGTAGCTGAACGCGTCGGCCACCACCGTCGCCACCGGACCGAGCAGCCCGACTGCGGCGCCGCCCAGCGGCGGTCCGATGACCGTGGTCGTCCAGGCCGTGGACTCGAAGCGGGCGTTGGCGACGAGCAGATGCTCGGCCGGCAGCAGCGTCTTCAGATAGGCGCCGGAGGCGGCGCGGAAGGTGATGTCGGCGGCCGCGACGACGACCGAGACCAGCAGGAGCTGGACGAAGGAGAGCACGCCGAACGCGAACGCCGCCGGGATCGTCAGCAGCGCGGTGAACCGCACGAGGTCCATTCCGATCAGCACCGGCCGCTTGCGGCGGAAGTCCACCCACGGGCCCAGCGGCACTGCCACGGCCGCGCCCGCCAAAGCCCCCACCGAGGACAACGCCGCGACCTCGGCCGGTCCGGCGTGCAGCACCTGGATCGCGATCAGCGGGAACGCGCCGAAGGCTAGCCACGTGCCGAGCGCGCTGGTGCCGTACGCTCCCCAGAGCCACCCGAACTGCCGCCCCAACCGGTGCCCGCTCCGCATGCTCAACGCTCCTCGCCCCTCACTCGCACAACCGATCCGCGACCGGAAGCATCAAAGCGCGCGCCGTACCGAGGGATCAAACAACTGCGAAGCCTGTGGCCACAACGAACAGTTGTACTCGTAAGGTGTGTCCACATGGACCTCAACACCGTCCGAACCTTCGTCGCCGCCGCCGACGCGGGGCAGTTCCAGGAGGCCGCCGCCGATCTGGCGGTCACCCAGCAGGCCGTCTCCAAGCGCATCGCCGCGCTGGAGCGCAACCTCGGGGTGCGGCTGTTCACCCGCACCCCGCGCGGCGCCGAGCTCACCATCGACGGGCAGGCGTTCCTGCCCCACGCCCGCGAACTGCTCCGGGTCGCCGAGCGGGCGGTCGCGTCCGTCCGCACCGGCAGCCGTCCGCTGCGCGTCGACGTGATCGCCTCGCGCAGCGCGCAGTCGGGCCTGATGCGCGGCTTCCACCGCGCGCACCCCGAGATCGAGCTCGACGTGGTGATGCTGTTCGACATCGAGACGGCCGTCGCCGCCATCCGGTCCGGTGCGATCGACGTGTCCTTCCGCGCCGTCGGCATGCCCGGCCGGCCCCTTCCCGAGGACATCGAGTCCGTACAGGTGCTCGACGAGGCGCTCCAGCTTCTCACCGGGCCTGCCCACGAGTTGGCGCACGCCCGGTCGGTGACGCTGACCCAGCTCGCCGCGCACCGGATCTGGATGCCCGGCATCGTCTCCGGCACTGAGTGGGCCGCCTACTACGACGACCTCGTCGCCGAGTTCGGCCTGACCATCGAGGCGACCGGCCCCAACTTCGGCTCCGACGCGCTCCTCGACACCATCGCCGACACCCCGGCCCTGGCCACCTTCATGGGCGAGCACACCCGCCTCGTCTGGCCCGCCGACCACGGCCTGCGCCGCATCCCGGTGACCGACCCCACGCCGGTCTACCCGCACTCACTCCTGTGGCACCACGACAACCCCCACCCCGCGCTGGCCACCCTCCGCGCCCACCTCGCCGCCGCGGCGGCCAGCCACGACGCCGCCGAGACCTGGGCGCCGGACTGGGCAACCCCGCGGTCAGCTTCTCGGCCGTGAACTGACCGAGCTTGCAGCTCCTCGCCGTCGATGGCTTCGATGGCGAAGTCCGCGTCAGGCAGCGTGACTCACTGCCCAGCCCGTCTCACCGCGTGCGGCGATGTTGCGGGCTGCGTTGACGTCGGCGTGCTCAGCGAAACCGCACGACGTACACGAGAAGGTGGCCTGGTCAGGCCGGTTGCGCTTGTCCACATGCCCGCAGTGCGAACACTGCTGTGAGGTGCAGGCCGCATCCACGGCCATCACCGCCACTCCTGCCCGGACCGCCTTGTAGGCGATGAAAGCTCCGAGCTGGTGGAAACTCCAGGAGTGCAGCGTGACCCGCTGGGGCTTGCGAAGCCGTACCCGTTCGCGGATGCCCTGGAGATCCTCCACAGCGATCCCGCGCCCGGTGCGTTCTGCCTCGGTCACGAAGCTCTTGGCGACCGCATGAGCCCGTACCCAGCGCCGGCCATCGATCGCCGATGGGACATCGTGATGAGCAATCGCGCCATCGACCCGACCCAAACTGCCCGAACCCGCCCACGCCCGGCGCTCCATCCGCCGCCGCTACGCCGAGGGCGAGTGTCCCTGGCCGACCTGGCCACCGAGTGCAGCGTCGGACGCTCCACCATCCGCGGTCCGATCCTCCTCGGAGGCAGGGAAGGAGGACATCAAGATCGTGAGCGTGGCCGGGGCCAGCACTGCCGCCCCCACCCCCTGACCGGCCCGGGCGGCGATCAGAGCGCCGGGGGTGTCCGCCAGCCCGCCGGACAGACTGGCGGCGGTGAAGACACGCCGGTGCCCGTCCAGATCGGCCAGCCGCCCGCCGAGCAGCAGCAGCCCGCCGAAGGCCGGCGCATACGCGTTGCCCACCCACGCCAGGTGCCGGGCGTCGAAGCCGAGCGCGATAATGCGATGTGAACACATCGGAGAATTGGGAGGAATCATGGGCCGGGGACCGGGAGCGCACCACGCGCAGCGGCGCGCCGAAATCGCTGATGCGGTGCTCGCCATCGTCGCCGACCGCGGCCTGGCCGCCGTCTCGCTGACCGAGGTGGCCGCCCAGGCCGGCATCTCACCCGGCCGCGTGCAGCACTATTTCCCGGCCAAGCGGCAACTCCTTGAGGCCGCCTTCGAGCGCGGCAACGAACTGTCCAGCGCCCGCATCCGGGCCAAGACCGGCACCGATCTGCAAGCCGCCGAGCCGCGCCTGGTGCTCACCACGGTGCTGGGCGAGCTCATCCCCTACGACGCCGACACCGAAGCCCACATGCGCGTACGCCAGTCCTTCCACGCCTTCGCCTTCGCCGAAGAGGCCATCGCAGCCCGGCTGCGCGTCCTGTACGCCGACCTTCATTGCCAGATGGCCGACCTCATCGCCCGCGACCAGCAGGCCGGACGCATCCCCACCACCCTCGACGCGCACGCTGCAGCGCTTAGTCTCGTGGCGCTGGCCGAAGGGCTCGCCGCCTACGTGCTCACCGGCGTCACCCCCGCGACCACCGCCCGCGAGCAGGTGCTGGCGGCCGTCGCCGTCCTCTACCGCTGAGTCATCGCCATGGGTCCGAGCACGTCGAGCCGCTGACCTCCGACCCGGACGCCGTACGCGCCCGCGGACGGTCAGCCCCGTAGTCTCACCGGAAGAGCGGCCAGGCGGCTGCCCTGTATGCCGCCGAGGTCGACCTGCCGGAGTTCGGCGAGGGGCACAGCGAGGCGCGCTCGGGGAAAGCCCGACCGCAAAACCTCCACGACCGCCCTCAGTTCGAGTTGAGCGAGTTGGGCGCCGGTGCAGTAGTGCGGGCCCGCACCGAAGGTGAGATCAGGTCCGATCGACCGGCCGGGATCGGTGTTGATGCCCTGGATGTCGATGAGCACCGGCGAGCGGGCGGGGAGCCGTACCCCCGCGAGCTCGACGTCGGCGGAGGTGAACCGCCAGAGACTGAAGGGGGCCGGCGGGTGCAGGCGCAGTGTCTCCCGGACGAACTCGTCGATCGTCGTCGCCTCCGACGTGGCGCCTTCGGCGGCGAAGACGCGCGCGAGCAGGAATCCCAGTGATGGGTCGGTGGTGAGCTGTCCGGCGTAGATCAGCGTGAAGAGCAGGTAGTGCAACTGCGTCTCGGTGATCTCATTCGGGATCCGATCGAGCAGTTCGACGGCGAGACCGTCCCGGCCGTCGCTCAGCGCGGCGGCGGCGAGTTCGCCGAAGGCGGCCATCGCCGCCCCCACCTCCTCGGGGTCGTCGCTGTACATGCCCCGGCAGGCCGCGATGGCCTGGTCGATGCGATCGAGCGGGACGCCGAGCACGTCGCAGACCACGGTGAGCGGGAACCGGGTGGTGAAGTCGGCCATCAGGTCCACCGTTCCACCGGCGTCCGCGAGCCCGGTGAGCAACTGGTGGGCGTGTGCCGCGATGCGGTCGGAGTAGTCGCTCATCCGCCGGGCCGTGAAGAGCGGGGCGTGGGCCCGGCGCAGTCTCTCGTGTGCCGGGCCGTCGTAGGTGGTGAGCGACGGTTGTGCGGCGGCGGCCGGTTCGAGACCTGCTGTCCGTGGGTCCCAGCTCGCCGGCGCGTAGGCCGGGTCCTTCACGATTTGCGGGTGGATGAGGACCTCTCGGGCGAGCACATCGTCGGTGATGATCCACACCGGGCCGCCGGCCGGGGCCTCGGCCTGAACGATGGGCCCCGCGGCGCGCAGAACGGCACGAGCGGGATGGGGTTCGCCGAACTTGCGTACGGCGCCGGCGAACGGGTCGACGGTGACATGGGGCGCGTCGGTCATCGGATCTCCCGGGAAGGTGTTCGGTTCGGGGCGACGGGGCGGTGCCGCGGTGTGCCGGCCATCACGCGGTGAGCGGCGCCGGCGTGCCCGTGCGGAAGGGTCGGGAGCCTCCATGCCACCGCTCTGGGACGGAAATGTGGGCATGCTGCGCTGGGCTCCTTGGGTCGGCGGGCGATGGGATAAAGTGACTGCGCCACACAGTGGCTGCGTCACACAGCAAATTAGCACGACTGCTGCGCGACGCAGCAACATCGGACGGAGGGAACCTCACGATGACGGAGCAGAACCCGGACAGGGAAGCCCTGCTCGCCGAGCTGACCGGCCGCGCGATACCCGGCTGGGCGATCCTGGTCGTGCAGCTCAACAACATCGTCGCCAACCGGCTGGGAGTCACCGACACGGATGTGCAGTGTCTGCACGTATTGGGCCGTCACGGCCCCACGACGCCGGGCGTTCTGGCCAAGCACGTGAACCTCACCACCGGATCCGCCTCCCGGATGATCGACCGGCTCGTCGCCGCGGGCTGTGTCCGGCGGGTGGCCGACCCCGGCGACCGCAGGCGGGTCCTCATCGAACCCACGCAAGACGGTCTCGACCGGGTCACCAGCGCCTACGCGGGATTGGTCGCACGTACCCGGGACGATCTCGGCGCCTTCGACGACGAAGAGCTCGGCGTCGTCCTCCGCTTCCTCGGAGCGGCCCAGCACAGCACCGCCGCCGAGATCCACCGGCTCCGAGCCGCCCGTGACGACCAGGAAGCTCCCGCGCGAGCCGCGAACACCGAGTGACGCGCGGCGGAGCCGGCGGACCTCTGAGCGGGTTGCACGTCCACGGCGTCGAGCGACCGGCACGCCGCCGGCCATGGCCGAGCGGGACCTGCTCACCCTGCCGCGTGGGGCGCCGTCTCGCCGGCGGCGTGCGGACGGAGCAGCATGGAGGCCGCCTACAGTGGGTGTTCGTGCTCTACGGCAGATCTGCGGAAATCAGCGCGCTCGACGACGTGATCGCGCGGGCTCGCGACGGGTCCGGGGGCGCGGTGGTGTTGCGGGGCGAGGCAGGCGCGGGCAAGACCGCCCTGCTCGACGCGGCGGCCGCGCGCGGTGGTGCGATGCGGGTGTTGCGGGCCACCGGCGTCGAGTCCGAGTCCGACCTCGCGTTCGCGGCGCTGCACCAGGTGTTGTGGCCGGCGGCCGGTTCACTCGACGCGCTGCCCGAGCCGCAGCGCGACGCCCTGCGCGCGGCCCTGGGACTCGCCGCGGGCAGTGCCGGCGACCGGTTCCTGGTGGGAGCCGGCGTGCTCTCGCTGCTGGCCGAGGCGGCCGCGCCGGACGGGCTGATCTGCGTGGTCGACGACTTCCAGTGGGTCGATCGGGCCTCGGCCGACGCACTGCTGTTCGCCGCCAGGCGGCTGGGGACCGAACGGATCGCGATGGTGTTCGCCGTACGCGGGCAGGCTCCTGTCAGGGGCGTGCCGCTGACGGTGGAGGTGCGCGGCCTGCCCGAGTCCGCAGCGGCCGAGCTGCTGGAATCCCGCCACGGTATGCTGCCCGACCGGGTGAAACGGGAGCTCGTCGCGCTGACCGGCGCGAACCCGCTCGCCCTGGGCGAGATCGCCGCCCGCCTGACGCCCGCGCAGCTCACCGGCCGCGAACCGTTGCCCGACCCGCTGCCCGTGGGTGCCCGGCTCTTCGGCGATCGGGTAATTGGGTTGTCCGCTCGTGCCCGGCTGGTCGCCTTGGTCGCCGCCGTGGAGGCCGACCTCGGCCTGGTCCTGAGCGCCGGCGAGTGGCTGTTCGCCGAGCAGCCGGTAGGCCCCGGCGCGCACGTGGCCCGATCGCTCCCCTCCGGGCCAGGGACGCAGGCAGGGGCTGGGCGGGTCGCGCTGGCCGAACTGGAGGAGACCGGGCTGGCCGAGGTGTCGGGCACGAGCGTGCGGTTCGCTCATCCGCTCATCCGGTCCGCGGTGCACGAGGCGGCCGCCCCCGCCGACGTCCGCCGCGTGCACGCCGTCCTCGCGGAGCTGACCGCGGACGACCGCCGCGCCTGGCACCTGGCCGGAGCCGCCCTGGGGCTGGACGAGCAGGTCGCCGCCGCGCTGGTGGCCGCCGCGGAGCGGGCGCGTGACCGGGGCGGGTACGGCGCCGCCGCCACCGCCCTGGCCAGGGCCGCCGAGTTGACCCCCGAGCCGCGTGCCCGTGCCGTCCGCCTGAAGGACGCCGCCGTCGCGGCCTGGCTCGGCGGCCGCCCAGGACAGGCGGAGTCGCTGCTGGCCGAGGCGCGCGAAGGGACCGGCGGGGACACCACGCTCGCCATGGAGATCGCCCAGCTCCGCGGCCGGTTCGAGCTGAACTCGGGCAACGCCGCCGAGGCCGTACGGATCCTGGCGGCGGGCGACAGCCTCGACATGCTGGCCGACGCCGTGGAGGCGGCCTCGTACGTCGGCGACACGGCGGCCATGGCCGAGCTCGGCCGGCGGGCGGCGGCGCACCCCGAGGGGTTCTTGCGGAACATCGTGGCCGGGATCGGCCTGACGCTGGACGGCGACCCGGGCGGGCCGGCGCTGCTGCGGTGGGCACTGGCGCGGACCGGCGAGCTGGAGGACGCGGCGGGATATCTGTGGGCGACGGCCGCGGCCAGCGCTCTGGGCGAGCCGGATCTGGCCGGCGAGCTGGCCGAGCAGGCCGGGCGGGTGGCCAGGGTGTCGGGGATGCGCGGGCAGTTGCCGGTCGTGCTGGAGTTCGTGGCGACGGCCGAACGCATCGCGGGGCGGCCGGCGCGCAGCCAGGCCGTCTCAGAGGAGGGTCTGGAGCTGGCTCGTGAGGCCGGGTACGAGAACACGGTGGCCGCGCACCTGGCCAACCTGGCGGTGCTGGCGGCGCTGCGGGGAGAGGAGGAGCTGTGTGAGCGGCAGGCCCGCGAGGCGCTGGCCATCGCCATCCCGCACCGGGTGGGGCTGCGCGCCGGCGTCGCGTCGTACGCGCTGGCGCTGCTCGACCTGTGCCTGGGCCGCTACGGCGCGGCTCACGACCGTTTCACCGCCATCGCCGCGGCGGGGCCGGGCGCCGGGCATCCGATCGTGGTGTGGCGGACCGCGCCGGACCGCGTCGAGGCGGCCGTGGGCGCGGGCGACGAGGCGGGCGCGCGGGCGGCGCTGGCCGCGTACGAGCAGTGGTCGGCGAACGCCGCCACGGCCGAGTCGCACGCCCTGCTGGCCCGTTGCCGGGGCCTGGTCGAGTCCTCCGAGGACGCCTTCGGCGAGGCGCTGCTGCTGCACACCAACCCGTTCGAGGCGGCCAGGACGGCCCTGCTGCTGGGCGAGCGCCTGCGCCGGACGCAGCGGCCGGGCGAGGCGCGGGCCCATCTGCGGACGGCGTGGGAGACGTTCGAACGGGCGGGCGCCCGCCCGTGGGCGCGGCGCGCGCAGGAGGAGTTGCGGGCGGCGGGCGAGAGCGGGCAGGCCCCGCCCGCGGCCGTGCTCGACGTGCTGACCCCGCAGGAGCTGCGCATCGCGGGGCTGGTCGCCGATGGGTTGTCGAGCAAGCAGATCGCCGCCCGGCTTTTCCTCAGCCCGCGCACGGTCGAGTATCACCTGTACAAGATCTATCCGAAGCTGGGCATCGGCTCCCGTACGGATCTGGCGCGGCTAGTAGTTCTACAGAAGGCGCCCGTAGCCGACGACGGCATGCTGTGAGGCATGCAGAACGTGAACATCTGGAGCGAAGAGTTCGGCGCCGAGACGGACGCGCCGATCCTGCTGATCATGGGTTCGATGTCGCAGGGCATCCTGTGGCCGGACGAGTTCGTCGGCCGGCTGACCGCCGGCGGCCGCCGGGTGATCCGGTACGACCACCGCGACACCGGCATGTCGGGCACCGTCGACTTCGAGGCGGAGCCGTACACGTGGGACGACATCAAGAACGACGTCTACCGCGTGATGGACGAGCACGGCCTGGAGAGCGCGCACCTGGTCTGCCACTCGGCGGGCGGCCTGCTCGGCCAGTTCGTCGCCGTGGAGCGGCCGGAGCGGGTGCGCTCGCTGACCGTCATCGGCTCCTCTCCGCTCGGCGGCGGCGAGGGCCAGGTGATCATGCGGGCCCTGATGGGACAGCCGCAGCCCGAGGGGAGCCTGCCGGAGCCTGAGCCGGAGTTCGTGGCCTTCTACCGTACGCTGATGGCCGCGCCACCACCGGCGGACCGGCGCGCGCGGATCGACGGCATGATCGCCGAGCAGCGCCTGCTGCACGGCACCGGGTTGCCGTTCGACGAGGACGCGGCGCGGCGCCTGCAGGAACGGATCTACGACCGGGCCCGCGACCTGTCGGCGGTGGCCAACCACCGGCTGGCCGCCATGGCCAAGCCCGACTTCGAGCCGGTGGGCGTGCTCCATCAGGTGAAGGCGCCCACACTGGTCATCGAGGGCAGCCACGAGCCGGCCAAGCCGGGGCACAGCGCGATCATCGCCGAACAGATCCCGGGGGCGCGGCTGATGATCGTGGCGGGCATGGGGCACACCCTGCCGCCCGAGGTGCACGAGGAGCTGGCCGCCGCCATTCTCGCGCACACGGCCGGGTGATGGGGGGTGAACAGCATGCGAACGAAAAGTCGCGGCGCCGATGTGATCTCCCGGCTGGCCGCCGCCGGCGGGAAGTGAGCGCTGACGATGCCGCCGCGCTGGGGATGTTCCCGCCGTTCGCCGGGCACCGACATTGCGTCGGCGCGCCGCTCACCCGAAGAACTGGCCGCTAGATGGAAAGGAAGCGGATAATCCGGAATGAACCTAGTTGCTAGGCTGGACGAATGACCGCGATGGCACCCGCCCGCACAGAACCAGACCTGTCCTACCTGCTGGACCATGCCGGCCACGTCCTCAGAACCCAGATGGCCGCCGCCCTGGCCGAAATCGGACTGACCGCGCGCATGCACTGCGTTCTCGTCCACGCCCTGGAAGAAGAGCGCACGCAGATCCAGCTCGCCGAGATCGGCGACATGGACAAGACCACCATGGTGGTCACGGTCGATGCCCTGGAGAAGGCGGGCCTGGCCGAGCGCCGCCCGTCCAGCACCGACCGGCGAGCGCGGATCATCGCGGTCACCGAGAAGGGCGAGGAGGTGGCCAAGAGAAGCCAGGAGATTGTCGACGGCGTGCACAAGGCCACCCTGGGCGCGCTGCCGGACGATGAACGCGAAGTGCTCTTGAGAGCGATGAACCGCCTGGTGGCCGGACATTTGGCCACCCCCGCGGAGGCTCCGCAGGCCGTACGGCGGGCTCGACAGAAGGCGTAAGTCAAGACCATAACAGATAGTCTGCAACGGAACTATCTGTTATGGTCTCTCCTGTCCCCTAAAGGAGCAGGAGAGACGTCATGTCACCCACCACACCCCGATCGCCCTGGCTCGCACTCGGCGTGCTGTCCGCCGCGATGCTGATGACGATC
Source organism: Nonomuraea sp. B5E05 (assembly GCF_039880665.1). Lineage (NCBI taxonomy): Bacteria > Bacillati > Actinomycetota > Actinomycetes > Streptosporangiales > Streptosporangiaceae > Nonomuraea > Nonomuraea sp. B5E05. The sequence goes on along the minus strand of NZ_JBDPMJ010000033.1, from coordinate 45,188 downwards.
CTCGATGGCAGCATCGTGACCGTGGCGATGCCCGCCATCCAGCGAGACCTCGGCTTCACCCCCGCCGGCCTCAGCTGGACCGTCAACGCCTACCTGATCGCCTTCGGCGGTCTCCTGCTGCTGGCCGGCCGGCTGGGCGACCTGATCGGCCGGAAGATGATGTTCCTCGCCGGCAACGCGGTCTTCACCGCGGCATCGGTCCTGGCCGCGGCGGCCACCGGGCCGGGCATGCTCATCGCCGCCCGGTTCCTGCAGGGCGTCGGCAGCGCGATGGCCTCCGCCGTCGTGCTGGGCATCCTGGTGACCCTGTTCACCGAGGCCAAGGAGCGTGCCAAGGCGATCGGCGTCTTCAGCTTCACCGGCGCCGCCGGAGCCTCGATCGGCCAGGTTCTGGGCGGGGTCCTGACCGACCTGCTCAGCTGGCACTGGATCTTCCTCATCAACGTGCCCATCGGGCTGGCCACCGTAGCCCTGGCGATCCGGGCGCTGCCCGGCGACCGCGGCGCCGGGCTCGCGGGCGGCGCCGACGTCCTCGGCGCCGCGCTGGTCACCAGCGGGCTGATGCTGGGCATCTACACCGTGGTCAAGGTCGAGGAGTACGGCTGGCTCGCCACCCACACCCTCGCCCTCGGCGCGGTCTCGCTCGCCCTGCTGGCCGCCTTCGTCCTGCGTCAGGCGAGCGCCAAGGCGCCGCTGATGCCGCTGAGGATCTTCCGTTCGCGCAACGTGTCCGGCGCCAACCTGGTCCAGATCCTCACGCTGTCGGCCATGTTCGCCTTCCAGATCCTCGTCGCCCTCTACATGCAGAAGGTTCTCGGCTACGGCGCGCTCGAGACCGGGCTGGCGATGCTTCCGGCGGCGCTGGCCATCGGCGGGCTCTCCCTGTTCGTCTCGGCCCGGCTCAACACCCGCTTCGGCGAGCGCGCGGTCCTGCTGGCCGGCCTGGCGTTGCTGTTCGGTGCGATGGGCTGGCTGGCCCGCATCCCTGTGCGGGCCGACTACGTCACCGACCTGCTCCCGGTGATGCTGCTCATCGCCGGCGGCGGCCTGGTGCTGCCCGCGCTGACCGCGCTCGGGATGTCCGGCGCCAAGGCCGACGACGCGGGCCTGGCCTCGGGACTGTTCAACACCACCCAGCAGATCGGCATGGCCTTCGGCGTCGCCGTACTGTCCACGCTGGCCGCCACCCGCACCGAGCAGTTGCTGGACGCCGGCCAGAGCCAGGCGGCCGCGCTGACCGGCGGCTACCGCGTGGCCTTCGTCATCGCCGCGGCCCTGCTCGTGGCCGCCTTCACCGTCGCCCTCCTCGTCCTGCGCCAGCCCAAGCACGACGCCGCCAACCCCCAGCAGGCGGCCCAGTTCACCCCCGTAGCTTGACCAACCGTCCCCACCAGCACAGACAGGATCCGATCCACATGAGCGACAACGCTACGAACTCCGGCCCCGCCGAGCCCCGCATCCTCACCGACGCGGAACTCAGCAGCCTGCTCGCCGCCCAGCAGTTCGGCGTCCTTGCCACCGTCAAGCGCAGCGGCCACCCCCACCTGTCCACCGTCCTGTACAACTGGAACCCCGCCGAGCGGATCATTCGGGTCTCCACCACGGACGGCCGCCTCAAGGCCCGCCACGTCCGCACCAACCCCCGCCTGTCGCTGCACGTGAACGGGCCGAACATCTGGTCGTTCGCCGTCGCCGAGGGCGACGCGGAGGTGTCCGAGGTGACCACCGAGCCGGGAGACGCGGTCGGCAAGGAGCTGCTGTCACTCACGCCAGGCTTCGAGGACCCGGCGGACGAGGCCGCCTTCCTCCGGCAAGTGGTCGACGAGCGCCGCGTGGTGATCAGACTGCACGTCTCGCGCCTGTACGGCACAGCCCTGGACATCCCCACCGAGGGATAGACGACCAGCTCATGTCAGATTTGCTGGAGCCTTCGGGTGAGGAAGCGCTGCTCGGGGGTGGAGGTGGCGAGGTCGAGGGCGCGGCGGTAGGCGGTCCGGGCTTCGGCGTCGCGGCCGAGCCGCCGCAGGAGCTCGCCGCGGGTGGAGTGGAAGTAGAGGTAGCCGTCCAGATCGAGACGGTCGACGGCACGCAGGGCCGTGGCGGGGTCGCCGGCCTGCGCGATGGCCACGGCGTGGTTGAGCTCGACCACCGGCGAGCCGGTCAGATCGGCCAGCCGCCGGTACATCGCGGCGACCTGCGGCCAGTCGATGCGCTGGCTCGCCTGCAGCGAGGCGATCACGGCCTGGACGACGTAGGCCCCACGCCCGCCGAGTGCGAGCGCCCGGTCGAGGACCGCCCGTCCCGCCGTGATCTGGGGCAGGTCCCACAACGAGCGGTCCTGATCGTCGAGCAGGACCAGGTCCTCGCCGGAGAACCGGGCCCGCCGCCGGGCGTGGTGGATCGTCATCAGCGCGAGCAGCCCGTGGACCTCCGGTTCCCGCGGCATGAGCGTGGCGAGCACGTGCCCCAGGCGGATGGCCTCGGTGCCCAGGTCGACCCTGCCGCGGTAGCCCTCGTTGTAAATCAGGTAGATGACGGAGAGCACCGCGTCGACGCGCTCGGGCAGCAGATGCGCGCCGGGGACCGCGAACGGGATCCCGGTGGCCTTGATCTTGTTCTTGGCGCGGGTCAGGCGGCGCTTCATGGTCTCCTCCGAGACCAGGAAGGCCCGGGCGATCTCGGCGGTCCGCAGGCCTCCGAGCGTCCGCAACGTGAGCGCCACCTGCCCTTCCAGCGGCAGCGCCGGGTGGCAGCAGGTGAAGATCAGCTCGAGCCGTTCGTCCTTGATGAGGGTGTCGTCGAACTCGTCCACGGTGGCCTCCGGTGCCGGCAGCAGGTGGAGCTTGTCGGCCAGGGTGCGCTCCCGGCGGATCCGGTCGATCGCCCGGTTGCGGGCCGTCGTCACCAGCCACGCGCCCGGATTGTCCGGCGCACCCGACGCGAGCCAGCGTTGGGCGGCGATCGCGAACGCCTCCTGCGCGGCTTCCTCGGCCCGGTCGAAGTCACCCAGGAACCCGACCAGCGAGGCCAGCACCCGGCCCCACTGCTCCCTGAACACCTCCTCCAGCACGGTCAGAACCGCATCACCGGCCTGACCTCCACCGTGCCGCCGAACCTGGCCGCCGGGATGCGCGCCGCCAGCTCGATCGCCTCGTCCAGATCGGCGGCCTCGACCAGGCAGAAGCCGCCGAGCACCTCCTTGGTGTCGGCGAACGGGCCGTCGGTCATCAGCGTCCGGCCACCGGCCACGCGGACGCAGGTCGCCGTCTCCGCGGGCTGCAACTGCGCGCCGCTGACACACCGCTCGTCTTCGCCGAACGCGAAATAGTCCGCGTACGCCGCCTCCCGTTCCTCGTCCGACAGCGCCTCGATGGAACCGGGCTCACGGTAGATCATCAGGGCGTACCGCATCACAACCTCCGGGGCGAGAAGCTCTCACCCGAACGACGAACGAGCACCCGCGCGAGGGACACCATCGACATTTTTCTCATTTCAGCACGGCGGGACGCCGGTCGCCGATCCGGTCATCCCGCCTGGCCCGAACGCGTCACGGACGCCACGGCGTACGCGGCGCCGCGCCCGCGAGCCCGGGCGACGATCGAGCCGGCCTCGACGCGTACCGCGCACTCGGTGGCGTCGCCCGTCTCAGGAATCGCGGCGGCCGTCGCGACGGCGGCGCGGTCGTCGAGGACGACGCGCAGGCGGGGCCGGTCGTCCGGCGCGAACACGCGGCGCAGGCACCCGGCCAGGTCACCGATCCTGAGCCGGACGAGCCGCCCCAGCTCGGCGGGATCACCCGTCGTCACGGCCACGGTGATCCGGTCGCCGGGACGGGCGGCGCGCACGGCCTCCTCGGCGGCGTCGAGCCGGCCGGTCCCGAGGAACACGATCACGCCGTCGCCGTCGAATCCCGCCGGGCGGCCGGTGAGCAGATCAGGCAACTCCGCGGGCGGATTCCAGGGCTCCCGGGCACGCTGGGCAGGGGCGACGAAGGGCAGGTGCGGCGGGTCCCACGTGTCGGCGAGGTCGAGGCGGGCCAGGTGCCCGCAGGCGCGCGCCACGTCGAAGGGGTCGCCGAACCCGGGAGCCGTGCCCGCGAGGTGGCCGGCGCCGTTCAGCAGGGTGAGGACGAGCTCGGCCAGGCGCACCCGCCTCGTGCGCCGCGGCTCGCGCGACTCCAGGCAGAGGGCGAGCAGGAGGGCTTCCAGCTTGGTGACCTGCGCCATCGCGGTACGGCCTGGCTCGTCGTCGAGGACGCCGTCCAGCGAGCGCGACTGCAGGCTGCCCCCGGCGGGCGTCTCGCCGGACCACGGCAGCCGTTCGAGCCAGACCCGGGCGAAGGCGGCCGCCGCCTCGTCGCGGGCGGGGGACGAGGTCGCCTCACCCACGTGTTCGAGCGAGTCGATCAGGACCGCCAGGTAGAGGGCGCGCTTGCTCGGGAAGTTCGAGTAGACCGCGCCACGGGTGAGCTCGGCCCGCGCCGCGATCCGGTCGACCTTGGCGTCGGAGTATCCGTGCTCGGCGAACTCCTCCCTCGCCGCGGCGAGCACGGCGGCGCGCGTGCGCTCCTGTTGCTGCGCCCGGGTCAGCCTGGCCATCGGGAGCCCTCCGCTCGAATCATGCGGCGTAAGATACAACATCCGGATGGCCCCACCATCCGGACACTCCTGCTGCCGGCTTACCGCGTCAGGCCTGACTCCAGGTGCGCGAGCGCCCGGTCGACCTCCGCGGGCCCGTCCATGCCGGGATCGTGCGCCCACTGGAGCCAGATCAGGCTCACGATCCCGAACACCGCGCCCATGGCGTCGCGCAGCCGGGGGTCGCCGGCGTCGCATCCCGCCTTGCCCGCCAGGATCTCGGACGTCTCCCGCAGCAGGCCAGGGCTCTTGCGCAGGTTGGCGGCCACCAGCTCGGGCACCGTCGCCGCGAACACCTCCCGCGCGTGCCCCGCGGCGATCTCCTCGGCCGTCATCGAGCCGAACGCCGTACGGAACGCCCCGCGCAGCACGGTGACCGGCGGACCCGGCGGCTGCTCCTGAAGAGCCTCGATGAGCGGCGGGAACCGATCGAGCGTGACCAGATCCTCTTTCGTTGGGAAATAGCGGAAGAAGGTAGCAGGCGAGACCTCAGCGGCCTCGGCGATCTGATCGATGGTGGTGGCGTTGTAGCCGCGCTCGCGGAAGAGCCTGAACGCCTCCCGTAGGATCGCCTCCCTGGTCCTGGCCTTCTTGCGCTCGCGCAGCCCGCCGTTGCCCATGCCCGCACTGTACTCCACCCTCATTTGACGGCTCACTTTCACCGGGCGACCCTGCCGGTCGTGGTGAGCTGGGGCGTTCCGGCCCAGTGCCCCCGAAGCTACGGCGAGGGGCATGTAACTCGCCAGTAACTTAGGGATTCCGGCTACCCCCTTCAGCCTTTCGCCTTCAGAAACCAACGTCGCCGCTGGTAGGCGTCCTGAAGGCGATGCGGCAGCGGCAGGGGCCCAGGGTCACCGTCAGCGGTTGCGGGCAGTTCGAGCAGGGCCAGCGGGTTGCCGTCTGCCCCGGCCAGCACCCGGTCGCGTACGTGCGGGGCAGGTCCGGAGCATGATCGGCCAGCAGCGCCCGCGCGGCCGTCGGATCCAGCCGCTTGAGCTCCAGTTCGGGCACGCCTGCGCGCCGCCGGCCCCGTAGTACGTATCCTGCTCCCCCACGACGTCCCCGCATGGATGATCACCCGCCAGGATCTCCTGATCGACGTTCTGTCTCACCCCGGTAGCCCAGCCGATCATCCGCCGAGCCGGCCGCCGATGTCCGGCAGGCCGCGGTCCGCTCCCGTCGCGAACCGCACGCCAGGCTCAGCACGGCGCGACGCGCGCGGGCCTGGTCCGCTGCCTTGCGCCGGGCCATCCCCGGCGAGGAAACCGCTGACCGGTTCTCCTTCCGCGTCGGTCGTATGATGGCCGTATGAGACGAAAGGGCGTCGCATTGCTGGTGATCGCCGCCGCCTTCGTCGTGGCTGGAGTGGTCGCGATCCTAGGGGACATGGCTCCCGAGGAGGCGTCCAGAGGCGTAGAGAACATCCGATCTCCTGAAGACATCTCGTCTTACTGGACCAGGGAGCGCATGGACGAGGCCACCGGAGGGTGAGGGGGAAGCGCGTGCGAGGAGCCGCGCAGACCCCTCGCACGCGAAGGCAGGCTAGTTCGCGGTCACGTCGTTGTAGATGTTGAGGGCGGCGTCACCGTGGTTGGGCGACTTGTAGACGATACTGGTCGGGTTCTCGTCGTCGTCGACGTCACGGTGGCTGTTGGCCCCGATGATGTAGCCCCATCCCCGGTCGAGCTGTAGCTCCTGGAGCCACGGACCACCGCTGGACCCGTGGAACATGTCGTTATCCATGTGCATGCGGTCGTCCAAGATGCCCGCCCGGCTGACGTTGCCGAAGCAGTACCACAGGTCGTCACCGGTGAAGTCGGTGCGCTGGTAGCCGTCCTCGGGGTAGCCAAAGGCGTGGATGTCGGTGAAGTCCTGGCCGTATCCGAACCGGTAGCCTTGCGAGCCGACCCAGTCCTGCAGGTTTCCGCGCGCCGGCTGCGGGTCGAAGGCGATGGCCGCGACATCGTAGCTCCAGTCGCCGTCCTCATACCAGCCGTTGGCGGTGGCGGCGTAGCGCCAGGTCCACCGGCCGTGCGGTTCGAGCCCGTTGTCGGTGTCGGGGACGAAGATGAAGTCGCTGTACCAGTTGGCTTCACCGCCGCCGCCGGCGTGGATGCAGTGGCCGGAGGTCCAGACGGTGTTCTTGTTGGCGGCCGTGATCACGCTGCCGCTGCAGTAGCCTGGTGTGCCGTTGTTGCGAACGTAGTAGATCTTGCCGATGGTTATGGCGGGCATGCTCCCCTGGCGCTGCCAGCGCTCGGCCTGTGCCCCGGCGAGGATGTCGGCCGATGGGCCGATGGGTTGGTCGAGTTTCCTGGTCGGCCGCGAGCCCTCGGCCTCCCGGCCCGGCAGGACGTTCTGGGGCGGCTCGCCCTTCTGGATGAGCGGCGGGGACGAGGGGATCGGTTCCGGCGTGGCCGCGCGGATTCGCTCCTCGGTCCAGTAGCTGAGGACCCGCTTGCCGTCGGTCTTGTTCACCACCCCCTTCGACGATGCGGCAGGCGATGGTTCTGTGGTGCTGGTGGTGGTCTGGCCGGAGGCGGTCGCGCTCATCCCCGAGACGGTCAGCAACGCCATTAAGACGACGATTGCGGCATGCCTTGAGCGTGCGCTCATGCTCTTCCCTTCAAGAAGGTGGTTGGCAAAACCACCTCATCATGGGCGAAAGTTTCCACCGCGTAAAGGGGCGAGTCAGCAGATTTCCGCGAGTCGCCATATGGTGGGGTCATATTCGGCTCGCGACGATTCCCTAGAAGATTCCCGGTTTAGCGCATGGCGATGCCAAGCCCTGGTACGTGACGCTTATCGCGCGAACTTACCGGCGTCCGCAATACCTAATTCACGACCGCATGAATACGGAATTCAGCTGACAGCTGATTATTCCGCCCCTCCTGGTGTCATCGGCGTGGGTGTCTCGGATGAATACGGCGCCGTCAACATCTCGGTCAACGGGATGAGGCTCGGTCATGAAGATCCCTTCCGGTCGGCAGGCGCCAGTCCGCACAGAGAACAGAGCCGTGACCGGGCGCAGGAATACCGTAAGCATTCAGCTGATTCTGTGGCGCTGGGTGATACGTGCTGATCGCCGGTTCGCCCCTGTCGTCGAACTGGCCGGCGCCGTGAAAGAGGGCCTCGGCCAGCGCCTGGTGGACCGGATGGCCGGGCGGTGCAGGCCCTCGGGAGGCTGACACCGATCGCCGAACTCCTGGTAGTGCCAGTCGATGACGTTCTTCAGCGACGCGGGGAAGCTGTGGTTGTACTGACGCCCGTCCGCCTCATCAGCCGCTGATCACTGATGAAAGCCTGCTGCCGCAGGCTCAGTAGGTGACGAATCCGTACAGCGCCAGGTGGTTGGACTTCGTGCCGCCCACCGTGTGGTCGATGCTCGACGGCTGCACGGCGCCCTTGACGAACAGGTAGTCGATCTTGCGGGAGCCCATGGTCGGCCGCGCTCCGTAGCCGGTCATGCCGAAGCCGCTCAGCGTCGAAGCGGCGATGTTCGTGCGATTCGCGTCGATGCCGATCACCCGGATCGTCGACGCGTTCATCAGGCGCGTGGCGTCCGCGCCGACATGGATGCCCGAGTTCGCGATGCCGGTGGTGCCCGCACCCGCGCAGGCATTCGCTCCGTTCTGCTCCGGAAGGTGCATGGTCGCGGCGAAAACCGTCGTCCCCGTCTCCTTGATCGAGAATCGCGCCGCGATGGCGCTCGTGCGCTTCCACTTGTGGGTGTTGGCCGCGCTGTCGTCGTTGTTGGGCGGCTTGTACAGCGTGCACCCCGCTCCCCCGGCATACGAGGTGCCGGGCTTCAGCCAGCCCGCGCTCCAGTATTTCGAGATGTCGCCCGCCGCCAGGCTCAGCGTTCTGGTGTTGTAGATGATCGCGTTGGTCTGCTTCTTCTTCAGGTCGCCCAGCGACTGCTGGCTGCAGTGGTGCGAGCCGCCCCACGGCTGGGGGTCGTCCCAGGCCACGATCGCTCCGTACGTGCCCGCCGGGTAGCCGAACTTGGCTGCGAGCTGGTCGGCGTAGGCCGTGGCCTGTCCTGTGCCGCGGACCTGCTGCACGATCAGGAGGTCCGGCGCCCGCACCCCGGAGGTGCCCGTCCTGCCGCTGTCGTCGACCAGCATCGACTTGAGGTGGTCGGGGCCCGAGATCCGGGTGCACGAGCCGTCGGCGTTGTTTCTGACCAGGTTCTCGATGTTGTTGTTGTAGACCCGAAGGACTCGGTCGGCCGCGCCCGCGGACCCTTCGTGCGCCGGCGCGGCCGATGCCGGGGCTGCGGCTCCGACGAGTGCGGCCGCCGCCACGAACGCTAACGCGCCAGACGGTCGATAGGTTGACCACATTCTCGAAGATTAACGAGGAATGTCGGCGATGAGGAGTGGGTTACTCGCGCCTCGTCAGATCGCCGGACGGTACGAAGAACTCGGTGAGCGCCTTGGCGATCGCCTCGGGATGGGTCAGCGGGGCGGCGTGCCCGGCACCGGGGACCTCGCGTACCCGTGCGTCGGGAACGTGAACGGCCACGTGTCGCGCCCCGGCTTGGTAGAAGGGCAGCGTGTCGGATCCGTACAGCACCAGCACGCGAGCGGAGATCGCGTTGAGCACGGCGGGATCCTCAGCGGTGGGGCCTTCGTAGGCCATGACCTGCGGGAGGAGGTTGAGCAGGTGCATGACGTAGCGGCTCGTGGCCTCGAAGTAACCGGCGTTTTCGGCTGCGGCGATCTCCTCGTCGTTGAAGGGTCCGCCCGCGAACGCGCGGACCGCAGCCGTCAGGTCGCCTTCGGCGGCCAGCTTGCCCATGCGGGCGACGGCGTCGCCGATCACCGCTTGTTCCTGCTCGTCCATCAGGCTCCGCATCGGAGGCTCCAGGAGGGCCACCGCGTCCACCGCGTCGGAACGCGCTGCCGCGCCGAGTGCCAGGTTCGCGCCGGCGGACCAGCCCACCAATCCCGTCGGTCCGCCGATGCTGTCGACGTAGGTGAGGACGTCGTCCACCTGCCGGCCCGGGCTGACATCGGGGTGATCGCCGCTGAGGCCACGACCGCGCATGCTTGGCAGGTAGCAGGTGAACCAGCCGGTCAGGTGTCCCAGCAGCCGGTCCCAGTCGACGTCGCCATCGCCGATGCCCCCGTGCAGGAACACCAGTGGTCGCCCCTGACCGTGCACGGTCCCGCCGATGGTGACGCCGTCGGTGGCCGTGACGTAGTGCGTGCGCTGGGTGTTCATGGCAGGCTCCCGGCGAAGTAAGCAGGTTTACATTTGCACGGTAGCACCAGCCGGGCAGCAAGTAAATACGTTTACTTAGTGGCCGCCGTGCAGCAGCGCCCGCACTCCCCGGCGGACGTACTCAACCACCTGCTCGGGCGGCGCGGTGGCCAGCCGACCCTCCGGGGACGCCCACCGGAGCACCCTGATCCCGGCGAGCAACGCGGCGGCCAGCTCCGCGCGAAGCTGCGGGTCGTCGCCGGCAGCGACCGTGGCGAACGGCCCGACCACGGTGTTCTCGGCGTAGTTCCGTATGTGTTCGGGCGGCCCCTCCTGATCAGGAGCCTCCCCGATGAGCCGCCAGACCGTGAGCAGGTCGTCCAGGGCTAGAGAGCGCGCCGCGCCGGACGCGTACAGCTCGGCCATCCGGTCAGGCAACTCCTCGGCCGGCACGTCCAACTGCCCGAACACCGCCGAGTCCGCCGCCGCCATCGCGAACAGGCCCGCCTTCGACCCGAAGTAGCGGTACACCAGAGCGACGTTGACGCCGACGTCCGCGGCGATGTCCCTGACACTGACCGCCTCGTAGCGGTCACGGGCGAACCGTTGACGCGCCGCCTCCAGCAACGACTGCCGCGTCGCCGCGGCGTCACGGCGTCGCCGCGGCGCGTCCGTACCACCGGCATTGCTTTCCTCCGCCGCCATCACCGTCACCACCATGACTCGACGTCAATGTTGGTAACGCTAGCCGACGCCTGCCCTTCTCCCCTCCATGAAGGGCTTGCCTCACCCCGGCTGGGCCGTCTACGGGACGACCACGTGATCCCGCACTCCGGCGTGCGGCAGGGCGCCGGACGCCGGAGTGCGCTGTCGCTAGGACGGGATGGCGCCGAGCTGCCGCAGCTGCGCGAGGACGTCGACGACCGCCCAGGTCTCGGCGACCCGGCCGTCGGCGAAGCGGGCGACGAGGATCTCCCTGTACGTGATGGATCTGCCCGTCGGTGCCAGCCCCATGTACTCACCCCGGTGCGTCCCCGTCACCGTGTTCCTGGTGACGACCCTGTCCCCCTCCGCGATCACGTCCTCGATCTCGATGTGAAGGTCGGGAAAGGCCTGATGAAGCACGGCGAACACCTCCTTGAGCGCTTGCGCCCCCTTCGTCTCTATCGGCAGTGGCGTGCGGATCAGCACGTCCGGATCGACGACCTCGTCGATCGTCGCGGCGATGATCTCCGCGTCGCCGCTGCTGACGGCGTCATGGAAGCGCCGGAGCGTTGCCTTGTTACGGGCCACTTCGGTGGCTGACATACGATCCATCCTCGGGTTGATTTCTGGTGTTCGCCGCCGTTCGCAGCGAGATGTGCCATGTGGCGCAGGTCACCAGCCGTAGGGGCCGAACCGTCCCCAGGCGACGAGCGCGGCGAGCACGAACAGGAGCCCGGGCACCAGCAGCCCGGACGGCTCTCTGCGGCGGATGTGCAGGGCCAGCGCCCCCGCCATCGTGATCGCCAGCCCGGTCCCGGCGACCGGCGTCAGGACGGGTGCGATGCCGGTGGCGGCCGGCACGACCAGCCCGATCGCGCCGAGCAACTCCAGCATGCCGATCGACCGCACTGACGCAGGGGAGAAATCCTGGACCCACGGATACTTGGGGACCAGCTTGTCCCTCGACTGGAGGATCTTCACCAGGCCGGACATGACGAATATGACGGCCAGGAAAATTTGCACGATCCACAGGAACACGTTCATCGACGGGACTCACCGGGTGTCGTGGATGCGGTCCTGCTGCGCCGCTCTCGTGGGAGGGCGGAAAGGTTTTCGCTCATGGTGAGGAGACGAACGAGCAGCCGTCGAGGGGACAGGCGCCGCACCCGGCCGGCGGTTTCCCGGAAGTCGCGTCGAACGACGCGAGGTCCGAGCGCGGACCGATCAGGATTCGAGAAGCGCCGGCCTCCGGCTCTCGCCTAACGTGACCGTGGTGGCAGAAGCGCAGGACGACCACGCGTACGCTCAAGCCTGATCGAGCCAGGCGACGCAAGCCCAGGGCCTCGAGAGGCGGCCCGCCCGAGAAACGGAGACACGATGAGCATGACCACGAGGAAAGACCCGCAGTCGCCTGCGCCGCACACCGCCGACAGCCACGACGTGATCCGCGTGCACGGCGCACGCGTCAACAACCTGAAGGACGTCAGCGTCGAGATCCCGAAGCGCCGGCTGACGGTGTTCACCGGCGTCTCCGGCTCGGGCAAGAGCTCGCTGGTGTTCAGCACGATCGCCGCGGAGTCGCAGCGGCTGATCAACGAGACCTACAGCACCTTCGTGCAGGGCTTCATGCCGTCCCTGGCCAGGCCGGAGGTCGACGTCCTCGACGGACTGACCACCGCGATCATCGTCGACCAGCAGCGGATGGGCGCCGACCCCCGCTCCACCGTCGGCACCGCCACCGACGCCCACGCGATGTTGCGCATCCTCTACAGCCGGATCGGTGAGCCGCACATCGGCTCCCCCCAGGCCTTCTCCTTCAACGTGCCCACGGTCAGGGCGAGCGGCGCGATCACGGTCGAACGCGGCAACAACCGCAAGGCCCAGAAGGCGACGTACACGCGGATCGGCGGCATGTGCGGGCGCTGCGAGGGCCGCGGCACGGTCACCGATCTCGATCTCACCCAGCTCTACGACGACTCCAAGTCGCTCTCCGAAGGCGCGTTCACCATCCCGGGCTGGAAGTCCGACAGCTTCTGGACGGTACGCGTCTACGCCGAGTCCGGCTTCGTCGACCCCGACAAGCCGATCCGCGACTACACCAAGAAGGAACTGCAGGACTTCCTGTACAAGGAGCCGGTAAAGGTCAAGGTCGACGGCGTCAACCTCACCTACGAGGGCCTGATCCCGAAGATCCAGAAGTCGTTCCTGTCCAAGGACAGGGAGGCCATGCAACCGCACATCCGGGCGTTCGTGGACCGTGCGGTCACCTTCACCACCTGCCCCGAGTGCGACGGCACCCGGCTCAGCGAGGACGCCCGCTCCTCGCGGATCAAGGGCGTCAACATCGCGGAAGCCTGCGCGATGCAGATCAGCGACCTGGCCGAATGGATCCGCGGCCTCGACGAGCCGTCGGTCGCGCCGCTGCTCGCCAAGCTGCTGCACACCCTCGACTCCTTCGTGGAGATCGGGCTCGGCTACCTCTCGCTCGAGCGGCCGGCGGGCACGCTGTCGGGCGGCGAGGCGCAGCGCACCAAGATGATCCGCCACCTCGGCTCCGCGCTCACCGACGTCACCTACGTCTTCGACGAGCCCACCATCGGCCTGCACCCCCACGACATCCAGCGGATGAACAACCTGCTGCTGCGGCTGCGCGACAAGGGCAACACCGTGCTCGTCGTCGAGCACAAGCCGGAGACGATCGCGATCGCCGAGCACGTCGTCGACCTCGGCCCCGGCGCCGGCACCGCGGGCGGCACCATCTGCTACGAGGGCACCGTCGACGGTTTGCGGGCCAGTGACACCATCACCGGCCGCCACCTCGACGACCGCGCCCAGCTCAAGACGTCGGTACGCACCCCGAAGGGCAAGCTGGAGATCCGCGGCGCAGACCGCCACAACCTGCAGGACGTCGACGTCGACATCCCGCTCGGCGTCCTCTGCGTGGTCACCGGCGTCGCCGGCTCCGGCAAGAGCTCGCTGATCCACGGCTCCATCCCCGCCTCCGCGGGCGTTGTGTCGGTCGACCAGTCCCCCATCCGCGGCTCGCGGCGCAGCAACCCGGCGACGTACACCGGGCTGCTCGACCCGATCCGCAAGGCGTTCGCCAAGGCCAACGGCGTCAAGCCGGCGTTGTTCAGCGCCAACTCCGAGGGCGCCTGCCCCACCTGCAACGGCGCGGGCGTCATCTACACCGACCTCGGGATGATGTCCGGCGTCACCACCACGTGCGAGGAGTGCGAGGGCAGGCGCTTCGACGCGTCGGTGCTGGAATACCGCCTCGGCGGGCGCGACATCAGCGAGGTGCTGGCGATGCCGGTGACCGAGGCCGAGGAGTTCTTCGGCGCCGGTGAGGCCCGCACACCCGCCGCGCACACCATCCTCGGCCGGCTCGCCGACGTCGGGCTCGGCTACCTCAGCCTCGGCCAGCCGCTCACCACGCTGTCCGGCGGCGAGCGCCAGCGGCTGAAGCTGGCCACCCACATGGCCGACAAGGGCGGCGTGTACGTCCTCGACGAGCCCACCACCGGCCTGCACCTCGCCGACGTCGAGCAGCTGCTGGGTCTGCTCGACCGGCTCGTCGACGCCGGCAAGTCGGTCATCGTCATCGAGCACCACCAGGCGGTCATGGCGCACGCCGACTGGATCATCGACCTCGGCCCCGGCGCCGGGCACGACGGCGGGCGGATCGTCTTCGAGGGCACCCCCGCCGACCTCGTCGCCGCCCGTTCCACCCTCACGGGCGAACACCTCGCGGCCTACGTCGGCGCGTGACCGCTGCGCTGGTCCTCGGGCCGGTCGGGGCGCCCCAGCAGCCGGTCGGCCTGGCGGAGCACCTCTTCCAGGTACCGGCGTGCGGCGGCGGGGTCGGCCGGCGCGTCCGGGTCGATGAGCATGCGGTACATGGCCGCGCCCACGACCATGTCGATCACCGTGTCGATCCCCGGGTCGATCCCCGCTTCGATCTCGGCGTCGCCGTCCAGCCGCCCGTCGCGGCGGGCACGCTCGATGGCGGCGTGGATCGCCCGGCGGCGGGGCTCGATGTACTGCTCGCGGTAGGTGGCCAGGAGTGACGGCCGGGTGACGCTGGAGCCGATGAGCTGGGCGAGGATAGCCCGGAAGCGGGCGTCGCCGAAGGTGCGCACCCAGGAGTCCATGAGCTGTTCGCCGGCCGGCTGCGCCGCGGCGTCGGTGGCGGCCCAGACCTCGGCCTCGGGGACGAGCGTGCGGGCCCGCTCGATCGCCTGGGTGAGCAGCTCCTCCTTCGACGACCAGCGCCGGTAGACGGTCACCTTGGCCACGCCGGCGCGCTTGGCGATCTGCTCGAAGTTCGCGCCTTCCAGGCCACGCTCCACGAACAACTCCAGCGCCGCCTTCATGATCGCCTCGTCCGCCTCGGGGTCGCGCGGCCTGCCCCGGGTGCGCCGCGTCGAGGTCATCCGAACTCCACCCGCCCCCATCGCGCACCGGACGCCGCCGGTACGAAGCGGGGAGTGTGCCCGGGCCGCAGCCGCCAGCCGGGGGTGAGGACGGTCTCCATGTGCGCGCGCAACTCCCGCAGCCCCTCCTTGCCCGGCGTTCCCTGGGCGAACGCGGACAAGACCCTATCGGACTGGTAGCGGGTGTTGTCGTGGGCGAACAGCGGCACGACCCCGGGGTCGGAGGCCAGCAGGCTCTGGATGCGCCGGGCCGCCTCGATCTGGTGGACCGTGTCGGCCCCGCCGATGGTCATCTGGCGGACCTGGTCGACGGCCAGGTGGGGCAGCGTGTAGAGGGTGTCGCCCATGAACAGGACGCCGCCTTCGTCCATGCGCAGCAGCACGCACATGTGGCCGGGCGAGTGGCCGGGGGTGGGCAGCAGAACGATGCTGCCGTCGCCGAAGTGGTCCTGGCTGGCCGGGAAGGCGCCGAAGGCGCCGGAGTCGAAGGCGGGGAAGGAGAGGTTCTCCTTGACCAGGTCGAAGGAGTGCGGATAGAACACGCCGTGGTCCCAGTCTCGGCGGTCCATCACCACCGTCGCCTGGGGCAGGTGGCGCAGCCCTCCCGCGTGGTCGTCGTGAACGTGGGTGAGGAACACGGTGGTGACCTCATCGGCGTCGTAGCCGAGCCGGGCCAGGCGCACCCGCAGGTCCTGCTCGGGGGTCATCTGATACTCGTCGCGCTCGCTCAGCAGGCGCGAGGTCATGTCGTAGTACCCGTCGTGATCGTGGGCCTGCTCCCTGTTGACGCCGGTGTCGACCAGCAGGAGTCCGTGCCGGGGGTGGTCGATGAGGTAGGCGTAGACCGGCACCGTGATCTGCGCCTTGTCCACCAGGGTGCGCACGTAGCCGTTCAACCCCTCCCAGCCGTCCAGGCCGCCGTAGAACTGGCCGTAGGTGACGATGGTGTCGCCGGTGTGGATCGGGAACACTCGCAGGACGCCGTCAGTGACCCGCCGCCGCCCGCCCGGAGCGCGTACGGCAGCCTGCCGCTGTTGCTCGCGCTGCGCGAGCATCTCGCGGCGCCGCCCTTCCACCCGGCTGACCGACAGCCCGCTGAACACGCCCAGCACCAGCCCGGCACCGCCCAGCAGGAAGGCGCGTCTGGTCGGCCGGGCGTGCGGACCAGACACCCTCCGGCGTCCGCGCAGGAGGGCGCCCGCCGCCCATCCCAGGCAGCCCGCGGCGGCGAGGGCCAGCAGCACCGGCAGATCGGTGACGTAGTACACGACCGCGAGGTAGAGCCCCAGCGTGCCCAGGCCGGCCGGCACCCCGAGGAACGCCAGCACCCGGCGTCGTGTGGACCGCCGGCCGAGCACACGGGGCCACAGCAGCCCGATCACGGACCCGGCCAGCAGCAGCCCGTAGACCACCAGCAGCGGCGCCGGCACGTTCTTCAACCGCAGGATGACCAGCCAGGCCGCGCCGGTCAAGAGGGCGGGAACGAGTAACCCGACCTTGCCGAGGATCTTCACCATCCGGCCACCTCATTTCGTAAACGCACACGGATGCGTATACATAATAGGCCGACCGGGACCGCCACGTGCCAGGAGGTCGAAAACTCTCAGAGAGGGCGGCGGAGCTGCCAGATGATCACGGCGGGGGTGTCGTGGTAGGCGGCCGCGGCCGCCTCGGGGCACGCCCGCCGAAATCCGTTCGCTCGCTCCGTCGGCAGTTCGTTAGTGTCGCGCGGGTGAGCGATGTACGTGTGCCCTTGCTCTGGCTCTCAGGGCCGACGGGTGTGGGGAAGTCCTCGGTCGGCTGGGAGCTCTTCGCGCAGCTGAGCCGGAGTGGCGTCAAGACCGCGTTCGTCGATGCCGACCAGATCAGTCTGTGCTATCCCACGCCGGAGGGCACGACGCATCACGTTCGTGCGAAGAACCTGGCCGCGATGTTGCCGAACTTCCTGGAGGAAGGGGTGCGATGTCTGGTCCTTGCCGGCTTCGTCCACACCTCCGAGGAGGTTCGCACGTACACGGACCTTCTTCCCGAGGCCGCGTTCACGTTGTGCCGGCTGCGCATCGGCAGCGCCGAGCTCAGGGAACGCTTCCTCGGGCGGGGGTGGCGCCCGGACCTGGTGGAGGACGCGCTCGCCGAGGCCGAGGCCCTGGAACGCAGCGAGTACGCCGACGTGTGCGTGGCCACCGGCGGGGTCACGGTGTCCGAGGCGGCCCGGCTGGTCCGTGAGCGGTTGGGGGGATGGCCGGGTGTCCTTCCCGCCGTGACGCTCAAGGGTTCCGTCGACCGGCAGAGCCGCCCGCCGGCCCCGCGAGGGGACACCGCGCCGCTCCCCGTGTTGTGGCTCTGCGGTGCCACGGCGGTGGGGAAGTCGACGGTCGGGTACGAGATCTTCAGGCAGATCCACGAAACCGGCGTGCGAGCCGCCTATGTCGACGTGAAGCAGATCGGTGCGCTGCGTCCCCGCATGGACGGCCATGGCCTCAAGGCGCGTAACCTCGCGGCCGTCTGGAGCGGATATCGCGCGATGGGCGCCCGGTGCCTGGTCGTCTCCGGGGAGGCCGACTCCGACGACGTCGTCCATGGCTACGCCGAGTCGCTGCCCGGAGCGGCCCTGACCGTGTGCCGCCTGCACGCCGGACCGGCGACGCTGGCCGGGCGCGTCGCGCAGCGTGGCCGGGGCGGCGGGCCGGCCATACCGGGTGACGAGTTGCGCGGGCTGGGCTCCGACGCTTTGCGCCGCATCGCCGAACGGGCGGCGCGCGAGGCCGAGGTGCTCGACCATGCCGGGGCAGGTCACCTGCGCGTCGAGACCGACGGCCGGTCGGTCGGCGAGGTGGCCGCGGACGTATGTGTTCGCAGCGGCGGTTGGCCCGTCCTCTCCGGCTGACAGAAGTCCTCGCACAGCGGGCGATCCTCCCGACGCGGACACGGAAGGCGCTTCGTCACGGTCGAGTCCCTCGGGTCGAGCGCGGACCGGCGGTCAGTGCGTCGCGTTGCGCGGAGCTCAGGCGGTCGGGCCTCGGGGTGACGGCGTACGCGCCGCGCCCGCACCGCTCCACGGCGAGCGGGTCGGAGAGGGCCGGACGGCGGCTGATGGTGTCCAGGGCGTCGGCCGCCCGCTGGACGGGCCAGTCCAGTGCCGTGGCGAGGTCGTCCGCGGTGAGCGGCCGGACGGCGTGCACCAGTGCGGCCAGCACCGTCAGCGCGTCGCGGACGACGGCGCCGGCGGGGCCGCTGTCGTTCATCCGCTCGCTGATCCAGGTGAAGAACTGCGCCATCTCCCCCAGCCGGGCGGCGACGGGCGAACCGGTGCCGAAGACCTCGATTCCGTGCCGTGCGGCCGCCGCGACCTCGGCGTGGGCTCCGGTGTCGGCTCTGAACGCGTGGCGCCAGACGTCGTCGTCGACGAAGTACCGCTCGCGGCGGCCGGAATCCTGCGCGCGCTTGACCAGCTCCATCGCCTCGAGATAGCCGACGGCCTTCGACACCGACGCCGGGCTGACCTGTAGCCGGCGTACGAGCTCGGCGGACGTCAGGCTGCCGGGCCCGGAGGTGAGCAGGCAGACGAACACGCGAGCGGGCATCCGGGGAAGGCCGGTGCCGGCCAGCAGCGCCGCCAACCGCTCCACGAAACCGTGCACGGGCTCGGCCGGCGGCTGCGCGGCCTGAACCGTTCTGCGGCGGCGGGCGCGCTGCCCGGCGGCCTGCTGGGCGCGGTCGGCCAGGTAGCCGCCGGGCGCGCTGTTACGCGCCACTTCGCGGCTGATCGTGGACGTCGGCCTGCCCAGCCGCCTGGCGATCTCGGCGTATCCCAGCCCTTCGGCCATCCAGGTCCCGATCTGCCTGCGATCGTCGTGGGTCAGCCTGCCTCCGGGCATCGGCTCTCCCTCTCTTCAGGTCCGCGAGTGCGTTCACCAACAGTACATTGCAACGACGCCTCGGCAAGGATTGCATTTTCCGACATTTCTGTTGCAACGATTCACGTTAGAGCCCGCTGATTCGTTGACTGGTCTGGAAAGGCAACGTAGCTTTTCCCTGCTTCGAAAGACTCAGTGGTGACAAGGAACCCCTTATGGAGAAAACGTTGGACGTGACCCGCATTCGAGCCCGCGTCGCCGAGTTGCTGGCCGAATACCGGATCCCGAGCGCCGCGATCGGCATCCTCCACGGCGGGCAGACCACCGGCTTCGCAGTCGGCGTCAGGAGCGTCCTCACCCATGACCCAGCGACGTCCGGCACCATCTACCAGTGCGGCTCCGTGTCCAAGACCTGGACCGCCCTCGCCTTCATGCAACTCGTCGACGAGGGGAAAGTCGCTCTGGACGAGCCGGTGCGGACCTACCTCCCCGATTTCCGGGTGGCCGACCCCGACGTCAGCGCCAGGGTCACACCCCGCCACCTCCTCAACCACACCCACGGCATCGAGGAGGACTACGGAGATCCTGGCGAGGGCGACGACGTGTACGAGCGCATGGTGCGCAACACCGCCGGCGCACGCCAGGTCCACCCCTTGGGCCACACGCACGGCTACAGCGCGGCCCTTGGCTACGCGATCCTCGCCCGCATCATGGAGGTGATCGACGGCGGGCGGTGGGACGACATCATGAAAAATCGCCTGTTCGACCCCTTGGGACTGATCTCGACGAGCAGCCGGCGCGAGCACGTGGACCAGGACCGGGCCGCGACCGGGCACCTGATCCGATCCCTCGAAGAGGGCGCCGTCCTTTCACCGCTCAGTCACCTGCCACGCTCCTTCGGCCCCGGAGGCAACGTCAACACGACTGCCTCGGAACTGCTCACGATGGCGTACGTCTTCCTCCACGAAGGAAAGGCGCCGAACGGGACCACCATCGTCTCCCCCCGGCATCATCCGCGAGATGACGCAGTCGCGGGTTCCCATACCTGACCCGTACACGTTCGGGCCGGAATGGGCACTCGGCCTCATCGTGTGCGACTGGCACGGGCAGACCGTCTACGCCCACGACGGCAGCGCGGTCGGCCAGAGCGCCCGGCTGCGGATCCTGCCGGAGTCGGACATCGCCGTCTCGATGCTGGCCAACGCCGGACCACGCGACAGCTTTTACCGGAAGGTGTTCAACGAGATCCTGGCCGACCTCGGCGCGGTCACGATCCCCGGCCTGCCGGCGCCCGACCCCACCCTGGCCCTCGATCTGTCCAGGTATGAAGGCTCCTACCAGCGCCCCGGCACCCGCTACGAGGTGGCGGCCGAGAACGGGAAGCTGCACCTCACACTCTCCCTGAACCCCACGGAGGCACGACTCCTCGACCGGCCGGAACAGCTCGACTACGAGCTGCTGCAGATCAGCGAGACCCACTTCCTGATGCCTTCGGACGATCCGTTGGAGGACCCTCAGACCGTCGCGATCTACGACTTCGAGAATGGCGCCGCACGGTATCTGCACATCAATTGCCGAGTGCATCCGCGAGTGCGTGAGGAGGGTGGCACGGTGCCCGTCATGGCTGTTTCCACGATCTCTGACACCAACGCTTTCTGGGATTCCGTGAAGCAGGCGTACGGCCGGCTCCCCCAGGGCGCCAGGTGGACGCTGGCGGTGGCGAGCACCGACGGGGCCAAGGCGGTCAACGTCATCATGCACGACTCGATCGACGACGTCAGGAACTTCCTCGAGGGCCACGTCGGCGCCTTCGCCACGACCGACTACTTCGAGGCCGACGCGGCCAACGCGGTGGGCCTCCCGACGAAGTGACCGCTGAAGCGCGCAGGCGCTAGTCGAAAGGCGGGCCGGAGGCGGCAATCACGTGCTTGAACACCTGGACGTCCTTGAGTTCGCAGTCCCCGGTGGGCCTGGGGGCGACCGACCGCCAGGCGTCCAGCGCCTCCTTGGACTCGAAATGCTCGAAGATGTTCACTCGGCCAGGGTCGACCAGGTCGGCTGAGATCGCCACATCGATGCACCCGGGATAGTCGCGCGCCGCCTCGACGATCCCGCGATGCGCCTCGACGCAACGATCCCTGGCCTCCGGATCGACGAACACCTTTCCCGCCACGATCACCGTCATGATGACGCTCCTCCTGCCTTGCGTACCGTTCCCCCATACCGACCGGCCGAGGGCGGAGAACTCATCGGTACTCGCCGCGTGTGGTGGCGCACATCACAGGGCCGCCCTGTCACAGGGATCGGGCGGCCGGTGCCTCATGTTCGTCAGGACGCCGCGCGGACGATCCGCGTGGCGTGACCACCGCATGAAGATCGGAAAGACATCATGAGCAAGGTCTGGTTCGTGACCGGTTCGTCCCGAGGCCTGGGCCGTCAGTTCGTCGAGGCCGCGCTGTCGCGCGGTGACAGGGTGGCCGCGACCGCCCGCAACGCCGCGAGCCTGGGCGAGCTGGTCGCCGCCCACGGTGAGGCGGTGCTTCCGCTGGAGCTGGACGTGACCGACAAGGCCGCCGTCTTCGAGTCCGTGAAGCGGGCCGCCGAGCACTTCGGCCGTCTCGACGTCATCGTGAACAACGCCGGCTACGCCCAGGTCGGCGCGATCGAGGAGCTGACCGAGCAGCACCTGCGCGACCAGCTGGAGACCAACCTGTTCGGCGCGATGTGGGTGATCCAGGCCGCACTGCCCTGCCTGCGCGAGCAGGGCGCGGGGCACATCATCCAGCTGTCCTCGGCCGCCGGGCTCCTCGCGATGCCGCTCAGCGGCGCCTACAGCGCCTCCAAGTGGGCCCTGGAAGCGGTGAACGAATCCCTCGCCCAGGAGGTCGCCGAGTTCGGCATCAAGGTGACCATCATCGAGCCCGGCGGCTTCGCCACCAGGGACGGCAAGAACCCCGATCCCCTCGCCAACGGCCACCTGGCCGAGCCCGACCCGATCTACGACGGCCTCCGCCAGCGGCTGGCGGGGTTCGCGGGCAAGCAGCCCGCGGGCGATCCGGCCGCCGCGGCACGGGCACTCCTCAAGCTCGTCGACTCCGACGAGCCGCCCCTGCGGGTGCTCTTCGGGCAGGGCTTCTACCCGATGCTCCAGCAGGCCTACGCCGACCGGCTCAAGACCTGGGCCGACTGGCAGGACCTCTCGGCGCAGGCTCACGGCACGCCGGATCGGTGACCTCCGGCCGACGCCGCCAGCCCACCCGCTCACCGGCCCTGACGCTCGGTCTCGCAGGCGGACTCACGGACGAGACCTCAGTCCGTCCAGGGTGAGGTCGAGCAGGCGTTCGGCCCGGTCTCGTTGGTCGGGCTCGGCCGAGGTCAGGGCGATGCCCGCGAGGGCGGCTCCCAGATCCGCCGGGCTGATGTCGGTGCGGATCGTCCCGGCGGCGGCGCAGGCGTCCATCAGGGTGGTGATGGCGGCCTGGATCATGTCGCGGCTTTGACCGTAGGGGTTTCCTCCCGTGGCGACGATGGCGCGCAAGGCGTCGGCCATGCCGAGTTTGGCGGTTACGTAGTCCAGGAAGAGGCGTGTCCAGGCACGCAGGGCGTCATCGGGCGGGTGTGCCGTGAGCAGGCCGGGCACGGCATCGCACAGTTGAGCCACCTCGTTGCGGTAGACCGCCTCGATCAGGGCGTCCCGGGTGGGGAAGTTGCGATAGAGCGTCGCGGTGCCCACGCCCGCCTCCTTGGCGATGCGCTCCAGGTGCGCGTCCAGTCCCTCCTCGGCGAAGACGCTCGCCGCAGCCGCGATGATCTTCTCCCGGTTGCGGCGCGCGTCGGCTCGCAACGGGCGTGGTGCATATGTGCTCACGGCGGCCGTCGTCCTCTCCGGTTGCTAAACGGAGGCGCGCCCACTTAAGCTGCACTAAGTGGTGGCGCCTCCACTTCCACTGTAGGTCAAGGATCGACCTGCGGTCTGTTCCTCGTGGAAGGACTACCGATCATGACAGGGATCGCCGGCAAGGTCATAGCGATCACGGGTGCCAGCAGCGGCATCGGAGCGGCGGCGGCTGCGCACCTCGCCGGGAAAGGGGCCCGGCTCGTACTCGGCGCACGAAGAGAAGACCGGCTGCACGCGGTGGTGGACCAGATCGTCGCACAGGGCGGCTCAGCCGTCGGAGCCGTCATCGACGTGACGCGCCGTGCGGACCTGAAGCTCCTCACGGACACGGCGGTCCATCAGTACGGCCGGCTCGACGTCCTGGTCTCCAACGCCGGCACGATGGCGGTGTCACCGTTCGACGAGTTGCGCCAGGACGACTGGGACGCGATGGTCGCCACACACGTCAACGGTCTGCTGAACGGCATCGGAGCGGCCCTGCCCGTCTTCCGGCGGCAACGCTGCGGCCAGTTCGTCAACGTCGCCTCCACCGCGGCCTACGTCGTGAAATCCCCGCAGGGCGTCTACGCCGCCACCAAGACTGCGGTCAAGGTGCTGACCGAGGCCCTGCGGCAGGAGTCGGGGCCCGACCTGCGCGTCACCCTGGTCTCACCCGGATTCACCGACACTGAGGGGGTGGGCAAGGGGGCAAGCCCGTCCGTGGCGGAGGCGATGATCCGGCAGCGCGACGAGATCGCCATCCCGCCCTCCGCCGTCGCGTCCGCGATCGGGTTCGCGATCGAGCAGCCCGCCGGCGTCGACATCAGCGAGGTCGTCGTCAGGCCCACCGTACAAGCCTGACCACCGCAGCCAGGGGCCAGGCACGGTCATGGCGCCCCGCTGACCTTCAGGCCGTACTGGTGAGGTCGCCTATTCGACCGTCGCGAGTTGTCAGTGCCGTGGGACCTGCTGGTGACCTTCCGTCTTCCCCGGGAGAAGACGGGCGCATCGGCTAGGTCCGGTTGGGCAGGCGAGCGCGGGAGGTCAATGCCAGCACCCCCGCGATCAGGTACGGCCAGTCGAACAGCTCCAGAGGGCTGGAGCAGTTGTGCGGCGCGTTGGACAGGAGCCAGGCGGCGGGCTGGAACAATGCGGGCGCCAGCAGCACCAGGCCACAGAGCGGTGCGGCCCGATATCCGGAGAGCACGGCACCGATCGCGGCGGCCGCGACCCAGTAGTAGAGGCCGTGGGCGGTGTCGAGGTGGTAAAAGGCCAGCGCCCATGTCCCCTTCACGTCCGCGTAGCAGCCGAAGTCGCTGGTGGGGGTGTTCCTGGCCAGGGTCCGGCCGAGCGCGAGCAGCACGACCGCGCTCCAGATGATCGCCCGTGGCCATGGCACCCGCTGTTCCGGGCGGGTCCGCAGGAGAGCGACGAGGGCGATCGCCTGGCAGGCCAGTATGGAGCCGAACTGCGGGCCGAAGCCGCCGGTTCCAGAGACCACGAGGGTCGACACGGTGAGCATCAACGCCACGGCCGCGGCGATCGCGCCGACCTTGGGAAGCCACCGCGGCACCCAGAGCGCGAGGAACGCCAGCAGGACCGGCAGGTAGTCGGTGGCGTAGCCGTAGGCCACCCCAATCGCGAGCTCCAGCGGATCCGGCTGCGGCGGCTCGTGGCCGAACCAGGCGAAGCTGCGGAGCATCAGGATGGATAAGAAGGTCGGCGCGGTGGCCGCCAGGATGGCCAGGAGACGGAACATCGGCAGCCTCTCACGCGAAGTCCCCGAAGTCGACGACGACCTGCTGCCACGCCCGACCTGAGTTGCTGCTCAGGCGGGCGAAAAGGTGAGGCAGTCCGCCGCGTTCTCCACGTAACCGACTCTGATGCCCGGAGCCTGGCATTCAAACTGGCTGTTGTGCCGGCAATCGGACATCTTGCATGCGCCGACATGGCCTACGGCTGTGGGGTCACCTCCCTTGGCCGGAGCGCTGAAGAAGGTGTCGCAGTGGGCATGACGGGCGTCACCCACGGTGATGGCCAGTGCGTGACAGGTACGGTCGGAGTTGTAGGCGCACGCTTCCACTTCGCACGCGTTGACAACAGGCATCTCCATCGAAATCCCCCAAAGACATGAAGTGAGGCCCAGGCTGGTGAGCAGCCCCTCGGGACCACTCAGACATGCTGCCCCGGCTTCCGAACACTCACTCTGTGTCGTCATGAAACAGGGTGAAATCTTGGCCTTCGCGAGGGCGCGCTGCTCCGGCAGCTTGAGATCTACGTCAGCAAGCAGGTAGCTGCCCGCATCCGGTACAGCGGAACGAGAACGTAAGCTCAAAAGAGGTCGGGGGCGGGTTCGGTGGATTCTGCTCCGTTGCTGCTGGAGACCCCTTTCAGGATCAGCCCGCGTAGCGGGTGGCGATCGCGGCGGCGCGGTTGCGCAGGGAGGTGCGCAACCACTGCGGGGCCAGGGCCTCCGCGCCCGTGCTGAGCTGCCACAGCGCCCATTCGGCGTGTCGCGCGTCCTGGAAGGACACCTCCATCCGCAGCCGGCCGTCCGCGTCGGCTTCCTCGGTGTGGACGGCCACCGCGGTGCCCACCAGCTCCTCCCGCCGCCCCAGGTCCACGCGGACCAGCACGGTGACCTGGTCGCCGCCGGCCCGGAACCGCGTGCTGCGTTCCTGCCAGGCCCGGTCGAGATCGACCCGGTCTGGTCGCTGTGCCGGTTCGGGGAGTTCCTCGGCGGCCAGGACCCGCGACAGCCGGTAGGTGCGGTCCGCGCCAGACCTCGTGGCCAGCAGGTAGCCCCGGTCGCGTACGGTGACCAGGCCGATCGGGTCCACCGTACGCCACTTCGGGGTCTGGCCCACCGCCGCGTAGCGGATGCGCAGCTTGTGTCCGGCGAGCACCGCGCGCCGGACCTCGGCCACTATGGCGTCAGGCACCTCCTCAGCGACCATCCGGCGAGAGAGAAGGTCGGTCTCCGGATCGATGAGCAATCGCTCCGCCGCGCCGGCCGCGGTGTTCCTGTAGCTCTCGGGCAGCGCGTCGACCACCTTGAGCATCGCCGAAGCGAGCGCCGAGCCGAGGCCGAACGCCTGCGCGCCGCGCCGCGATCCGGCGATCAGCAGGGCAAGAGCCTCGTCGTGGTTCAGCCCGGTGAGCTCGGTACGGAAACCGGGCAACAACGCGAAACCGCCGTGCCGGCCGCGTTCGGCGTAGACCGGGACGCCGGCCGCGGACAGAGCCTCGATGTCGCGCAGCACGGTGCGGGTGGACACCTCCAGCTCGCGGGCCAGCGCGGCCGCGGACAGCCGGCCGTGCCGCCGCAGCAGCAACACCAGCGAGACCAACCGGTCGGCGCGCATACGAGGAAGTTATCGGAATACACGACAAAGGATGTCGTAATTTGCCGGGAGGCTTGTCATCGCGGCCCACCGAGGCCGGTGTACGTCCCTACTTTCGATGAATCGAATGGAGCTGATGTGGCAATGAAGCGAACGGCGGTCAACCCGTGGGCGTGGTCGGTGGAGCTGGGGTACAACCAGGGCGAGGTCGTCTCCGGGCACACCCGGACGCTCTACTGCGCCGGGCAGACCGCGATGAGCGGCGACGGCAAGCCCCAGCATGACGGTGACATGGCGGCGCAGCTGGCGCTGAGCCTCGACAACGTGGAGGCCGTTCTCGGCGAGGCCGGCATGTCCCTCGCGGACCTCGTCCGGCTCAACGTCTACACCACCGACGTCGATCTGCTCTTCCAGCACTACGGCGTGCTGGCGTCGCGGTTGGGCGCCGCCGGGGTGGCGCCGGCCACCACGATGCTGGGGGTGACACGGCTGGCGATCCCCACCCTGATGGTCGAGCTTGAGGGGACCGCCGTCGGGTGATGCGACCTCGCCGTACGTCGAGCAGCGGGCCCCACGCGCCGACGGCGCCGACAAGTCCTCGCCCCGGCCGACGAACACCGGGCTGACCACGCTGCGGGTACGGCATCGCCAGCCACGTCGCCGAAATCCGATCCGCTGGGGCGCGGCACGGTGGAGGTCACCGAAGGCCGGGCGGCTGCTCCCCGCGCGGTCGTGGTCCGACCTGCGCCCTACCTGGTGTCGGTCAGGTGCTTCAGGAGGGTCTCGCTGATATCGCCGAGCTGGCGGATCTGTTCGGGCGACAGGAGGTCGACGAGGTGGGTGCGCACGCTCTCCACGTGGAGGGGGGCGGCGGTCTCGAGCGCGGCTTTTCCTTCGTCGGTGAGAATGGCGAGCCAGCCACGCCGGTCGCCCGCGCAGTGCTCCCGGCGCACCCACCCGGCCTGTTCCAGCTTGTTGATCGCGTGGGAGATGCGGCTGGGCTTGGAGTGGGTCCAGTGAGCCAGTTCGCTCATGCGCATGGTCCGGTCCGGTGCCTCCGACAGCAGAACCAGGAGTTCGTAGTAGGTGGGCGGCATGCCGGCCCCAGCCTGAAGGTCGCGTTCCAGCCGGTCGGCCAGCAGACGGCTGGCCCGGCCGAAGGCCCGCCAGGTCCGCTGTTCGTCGTCGGTGAGCCATCTCGTCATGACCACATCGTACGCAATAGTTGCGCACTGAAATACCCGGAGGTAATGTCGTACTGAATCATTCAGCACTGAACCATCCTGGATGGAGCGCGACGTGTACCCCAACGAGCTCAGCGGCACCTACACCATCGACCCGGCGCACAGCCGTTTCGGCTTCGTGGCCCGCCACGCGATGGTCACCAAGGTGCGCGGCAGTTTCCCCGTCGTGGAGGCCACCGCCCACCTGGACGCCGCCAACCCGTCCGCCTCCACCGTCCGCGTGAAGCTGGACGCGACCGGCGTGGACACCGGCAACCCACAGCGTGACGGCCACCTGCGCACCGGCGACTTCCTCGACGCCGAGACACACCCGCACATCACCTTCACCAGCACCGGTGTCAAGCACATCGACGACGCCCGCTTCGAGGTGACCGGCCAGTTGACCATCCGGGGCGTCGCCCGCGAGATCACCATCCCGCTCGAGTTCGCCGGCACCGCCGTCGACGCCCAGGGCTTCACCCGGGCCGGCTTCGAGGGCAGCACCGTGATCAATCGCAAGGACTACGGCGTCAGCTTCAACGCCGTCCTGGAAACAGGCGGGGTGATGATCTCCGAGAGGATCACGCTCGAGTTCGACGTGTCCGCCGTCAAGAACGCCTGAAAGCCCCCGTCATGCGTGTGCCTTCGGAGTGATCACCATGGCCAACGCTGCTACGGCGATCCCCGGCCGACCGGATCGTCCCGTCAGCGGCATACTCGCCGAACGCACTGACCCTGCAGTACGCGACCGAGCTGCGTTCGGCGGTCAGTGCCTGTCTTTGAACCCCGGACTGGATCTTGTAGTCGGTAACTGTCGGTCGCCCGCATTGTGAGAGCTGAGGTGTGAAAAAAGACCCCGGCTCGCCGCCGAAATCCACCAGCGCGCTAGCTGGTCGTCTTGACGGGCGCGCTGCTGCGTCCCACGTGTCGACCGCTGAGTTCGGTGTCGAGCGTCTCTTGAGCCACACGCATGGCCTCGGCGTATACCGGATCCTGGAGTCGCCTCCACATCTCATCCTCGGAGACGTCTTCAACGCTGCTGACCACCCACCAGATGTTGCCGAAGGGGTCCTTGATGCGTCCTCCACGCTGTCCGAAGGCGTTGTCCGCCAGTGGGGTGATGACATGGCCGCCGGCCGTAATGGCTTGTGAGAACGTTTGATCCGCGTCCGCGACGAACACGCGCAGTAGGCTCGGATTGTGAGGCCAGTCCGCGTGTCGGTCGAAGGCCAACACGACCGTGTCACCGATTCGGATCTCACCATGACCGATCAAGCCGTCCTCGGTAGCCACCCGCCCGAGTTCTTCGCCGCCGAATGCCTGCGTAACGAAGTCGAGGAAGGCTCCTGTGTCGTCGGTGACGACCCAGGGTGCGACGGTGGTGTAGCCCCCGGGCGCGGCGTTGGTCTGCTTAGGCATCGCTGTCCTTTCGCCGGCACTGCTTGTCAGCAAGGAAAATAGATGCGCAAGAGGCCAGTTGCGTTCCTAAATTGACGATTGGGGTGCGAGGGCCCGAGGAACATTGGATCGATCACCGCCCACGAAACCGACTCGTCGGCGGCGCTCAGGACGGCTGGACTTCGTCGAAGAAGGCGAGGGCTTCGGTGGGGTCCGGGCTCACGAGGCGTTCCAGGCCGGCCGCCGTGATCTCAGCCCACCTGCCGGCCCGTGCCCACATCTGTTCCTCGAAGGCGCGGACGACCTTGTCCAGATCGCCAGGGGCGGCGGCGACGGACTCGGCGAGTTCGGCGCCTTCCAGCATCGCGAGGTTGGCGCCCACCCCCAAGGGGGGCATCAGATGGGCGGCGTCGCCCAGGAGGGTCACCCCGGGCACGTGGGCCCAGGTGTGGGACACGGGCAGGACGTAGAGGGGGCGGTGGACGAAAGCGGTGCCGTGGCGGAGGAGGTCGAGGACGGGAGCGGTCCAGCCGTCGTACAGAGCCAGCAGGCTTGATCGCACGGCCTCGACGTCGGCCAGGTCCAGGCTCGTGTCCGGGTCCGCGCGCCGGTTCAAGCCCAGATGCCGGTCCAGATCCGTGTGCCAGTCCAGTGGCGCGCGGAACTGGGCGTACACCTTGACGTGGCCGCCGCTGTTGCGCTGGGCGACGAGGGCGCGGTTCACGCCGTACGCGGCCACGGAGCCGTCGCCGATCAGCCGGGCGAGGTCGGGGTGGCGGGTGTCGACGTCGTCCAGGGAGGTCTCGACGAAGGTGACGCCGGTGTAGTGCGGCGTCGCGGGCGAGACCGCCGGGCGGACCCGGGACCACGCGCCGTCCGCGCCGACCACGAGGTCGTACGTCTCCTGCCGCCCGTCCGCGAAACGGACCAGCACGCCATCCCGGGTCCCCGGCTGCACCTCCGTCACGCCCCGCCCCCACTGAACGTCCAGGGGGCCGAGCAGCAGGTCCCGCAGTTGTCCGCGGTCGATCTCGGGATTGGCCCGGTCGTCCGGGCGCGGTTGCCAGTCGCGAAGGACGGTCCCGTCCGTGTCCAGGATACGCATGGCCTGCCCTTCGGGACGGGACAGCGCCTGGAACTCCGCCAGCAGCCCTGCCTTGTCCAGCGCGAGCTGGCCCAGCTTTTCGTGCAGGTCCAGCGTGCCGCCCGGAGGGCGGGCGTCGGGGGCGGGATCGCGTTCGAGCACGGTGACGGGGTGATCACGGCGGTGCAGGACGCGGGCGAAGGTAAGCCCGGCGGGGCCGCCTCCGATCACGGCGATACGGTGCCTCATGTCGATACACTGTATTGCTCTGAGACAATGTATCGCAACAGTACGATGTATCCATGACTGTGTGGGACCGTCCGGAGCCGCCGACTCGCCCCGCGCCGCTCGACCGGGAGCGCATCGTCGCCGCTGCCATCGCGCTGGCCGACGAGGGCGGGCTGGAAGCGGTGTCGTTGCGCAAGGTCGCCGCCCGGCTGGAAGCCGGCCCGATGCGGCTGTACGGATACATCTCCACCAAGGAGGAACTGTTCGACCTCATGATGGACGAGGTCCACGCCGAGATCCTCCCCGAGGAGCAACCCGGCGACTGGCGGGAGGCGCTGCGCATCCTCGCCGGCCGCACCAGGCAGGCCGCCCTCCGTCACGAATGGCTGGCCGACCTGCTCGGCGGCCGTCCGGCCCTGGGTCCCAACGCCCTCGCCGTGACCGAGGCCACGCTCGCCGCCTTCGACG
Source organism: Nonomuraea sp. B5E05 (assembly GCF_039880665.1). Lineage (NCBI taxonomy): Bacteria > Bacillati > Actinomycetota > Actinomycetes > Streptosporangiales > Streptosporangiaceae > Nonomuraea > Nonomuraea sp. B5E05. Next base: position 14,723 of record NZ_JBDPMJ010000033.1, on the reverse strand, counting down.
GCCTCGCCGACCTCGACACCGTCATGCGCGCCGTGGAAACCGTCAGCGCCTACTTCACCGGCGCGATCAGGCGCGAGATCGCGCACCTGCGGGCCGAGCGCGCCACGGGCCTGTCCGAGCGCGACTGGCAGCGCACCTCCGGCCCTCATGTGATGAGGATGCTGGCCACGGGCCGCTTCCCGGCGCTGGCCAAGGTCGTGCACGACGGCACGGACGTGGACGCGGAGACGTCGTTCGCGACCGGCCTGGACTGGGTCCTCGACGCCGTGGCCGCCAAACTCGCCCGGCCGCCGGCATGAGGTCTCCACGTGACCTCCGCGCCGCCAGCCTGCGCGCCTCCCTGCTCGATCAGCTGGAGCGCCGGCTACGCGGGCAGTGTCCAGGCCCATGGCCGACAGCACCGGGGACGGGGTGTGGGTGCCGCTGTGGCAGGCCGAGCCGGTGGAGGCCGCCACGGCGGGCGCGGCGGCCAGGAGGTCGTGCCCGCGGGTGCCGTCGATGCTGATGTTCAGCGTGTTCGGCAGGCGCTGGCCGGCGGGGCCGTTGAGGTGGACGCGGCCCGGCAGCGCGTGGCAGGTTTCCAGCACGGCCGGGTGCTCGGTGGCCTGGGTGATCACGTGCGGGTGCGGGCGGCCGGCGGCGAGCAGCGCGCCGCGCACGGCCAGCAGGTTCGCCTCGGAGCCGGAGGCGGTGAACAGCATCTGCGGCGCGTGCGCGCCGATCAGGGCGGCGACCTGCGCGCGGGCGTCGGCGAGCGCGCGGCGCGGCCGCTCGGCGTACGGGTGGCTGCTGGAGGGGTTGCCGAACCAGGTGGTCAGGTAGGGCAGCATCGCCTCGGTCACCCGGGGGTCGACGGGTGTGGTGGCGTTGTAGTCGAGGTAGACCGGCCCGCCGGCCAGCCCCGGATGCCGCATCGGGTGTGGGGCGGTGCGGGCGGTCATGCGGGTGCTCCGGTCTCGACGGGCAGGGCGGACAGCCGCCACTCCAGCATGCCGTCGCTGAGCCGGATCGCCCGCCGGCCGCGGTCGGTCAGCAGCCGGACCGCGTCGTAGGCCAGCACGCAGTACTCGCCGCGGCAGTACACGACGGTCTCGACGTCGGCGGGCAGTTCGCCGATGCGGTCGGCCAGTTCGGCGACGGGGATGGACAAAGCGCCGGGGATGTGGCCGGCCAGGTACTCCTCCACCGGCCGCACGTCCAGTACCACCACCTCGCCCGCCCGCACCCGGGCGCACAACTCCTCCCGCGAGACCTCCACCGCGCCGTCGTTGCCGAGGTAAGCCTCGCGTGCTTGCGGAACGGCGGCCTGGTGGGCCTCGGCGACCTTGCGCAGCAGCGCGAACAGCTGGGCGACGTCGTCGCCGGCCAGCCGGTAGTAGATGCGCACGCCGTCGCGGCGGGTGGCGACGAACCCGGCCTGCTTGAGCGTCTGCAGGTGGGCCGAGGCGGTGGTCAGGTTCAGCCCGGCGGCCTTGGCCAGAGCTTCGACGGTGCGCTCTCCCTGGGCGAGCAGGTCGAGCAGTTCCAGGCGTTTTCCGCTGGCCAAAGCCTTGCCGCTGGCTGCGAACGCTTCATACAGGAAACCCTTGGCCTGGGCTCGGGTTGCGTCACTCATCCAATCCTCCATTAATCTGTGGAATATCGTACCTATCGAGGAGCGGTGCGCGCGACCTCTCCGGCGCCGCCGGACCCCAGATCTTGGAGGACATCGTGGGATTCGCCGAGGATCACCTGATACCGCTGGTCGATGAGGGGCTGGGCAACAGCGCCTACCTGCTCGACCTGGGCGACGGCCGGGCGCTGGCCGTGGACGCCGCCCGTGACCTGCGCGACCTGCATGCCGCCGCCCGCCGCCGCGGCCTGAGCGTCGCGTATGCGGCCGACACGCACCTGCACGCCGACTTCCTGTCCGGCGCCGTGCAACTCGCCCACGAAACGGGGGCGAGCGTGCTGGCCTCCGCAGCCGGGAAACGCGCCTTCGCGCACCGGGGCCTGGCCGACGGGGATGAGGTGGATCTGGGCGGGCTGCGGCTGCGCGCGCTGGCCACCCCCGGGCACACCGACGAGCACCTGTCGTTCCTGCTCCTGGACGACGGCCAGGAGATCGGCGTGTTCACCGGCGGATCGCTGATCGTCGGCTCGGCCGCCCGTACTGATCTGCTCGGCGCCGAGCGCACCGAGGAACTGGCCCGCGCCCAGTACCACTCGCTGCATCGCCTGGCCGCGCTGCCGGACCACACGCCGGTGTGGCCCACGCACGGGGCGGGTTCGTTCTGCTCGGCACCACCCGGCGCCGAGCGCATCACCACCATCGGCGCGCAGAAGCGCACCAATGCGCTGCTGGCCGCGCCGGACGAGGACGCCTTCGTCCGGCGGCTGCTCGCGAGCCTGGGTACCTACCCTGTCTACTTCGACCGGCTGAGCGAGCACAACCGGCGCGGCCCCGCCGTCCTGGCCTGCACACCGCCGCTGCCCGCCCTGGAGGCGGGGCAGGCACGGGCGCTGCTCGCCGACGGCGGCCAGGTCGTCGACGTCCGACCGGCCGCCGAATACGCGGCCGGGCACATCTCCGGCGCGCTGTCGATCCCGCTGCGCGAGCAGTTCGCCACCTGGCTCGGCTGGCTGCTGCCCGACACGGCGCCATTGGTCTTCGTCGCCGGCGAGGGCCAGGACCTGGAGGAGGTCGTCTGGCAGGCGTACAAGATCGGCTACGAGCGGCTGGCCGGGCACCTGGCCGGCGGCATGAGCGCCTGGCGGGAGTCGGGCGGAGCCGAGGCCGTCACGGCGTTCGTCACCGCCGATCGGGCGCCTGCCGGGCCGTACCTCGACGTGCGGCAAGAGGCCGAGTACGCGGGCGGTCACGTGCCCGGGGCGCTGCACCTCGAGCTCGGCGAGCTCTCCGGGCACGCCGCCGACGCCCCGGCCGGTGCGGTGGTGGCCTGCGGGCACGGAGAGCGCGCGATGACCGCGGCCAGTGTGCTGGAACGCGCCGGCCACACCGGCGTGACCGTCCTCGACGGCGGCCCGGCCGAGTACGCCGCCGCCCACGGCCTGCGGCTCGACACCGCCCACGGCGGTGCTCGGTGAGCACCGCCACCCTCCCCCCGGTGCGGCTGGGGCTGCGGGAGAACTGGCTGCAGTTCACCCTGCTCGTCATCGTCAACGTGTGCGTCGGCGGCCTGGTCGGGCTGGAGCGCACCACCGTCCCACTGATCGGCACCGACATCTTCGGCCTGACCAGCGACCTGGCGGTGTTCTCCTTCATCATCGCCTTCGGCCTCACCAAAGCGGCCACCAACCTCGCCGCCGGCGCGCTGGCCGCCCGCTTCACCCGCAAGCAGCTCCTGGTCGCGGGCTGGCTGATCGGCACTCCGGTGCCGTTCATGCTGGCGTGGGGGCCGTCGTGGTGGTGGATCGTGGCCGCGAACCTGCTGCTCGGCCTCAACCAGGGCCTGTCCTGGTCGATGACCGTCAACATGAAGATCGACCTGGTCGGTCCGGCCCGCCGCGGCCTGGCCACCGGACTGAACGAAGCCGCCGGATACACCGCAGTCGGCGTCACTGCGCTGCTGACCGGCTACCTGGCCACCGCCTACGGGCTGCGGCCCGCCCCTGAGCTGATCGGTGTCGTCTTCGTCCTCGCCGGTCTGGCGTTGTCTTTGGTCGTGCGCGACACCGCCGCGCACGTCGCCCTGGAGCTCGCCCAGCATCCCAAGCCGCTGCCCGACGGCGAGAACACCGGGCTGGCGGCCAAGTTCGTGCGCACCTCCTGGCGGGAGCGCTCGCTGCGCGGCGCCAGCCAGGCCGGGCTGATCAACAACCTCAACGATGGCCTGACCTGGGGCGTGTTCCCGCTGCTGTTCACCGAGCACGGGCTCGGCCTGGCCGCCGTCGGCCTGATCAAAGGCCTGTATCCGATCCTGTGGGGCCTCGGCCAGATCCCCACCGGCCATCTGGCCGACCGCATCGGCCGCAAACCCCTCATCGTGTCCGGCATGCTGCTCCAGGCCGGCGGGTTCGTCCTCGTGCTGGCCCTGTTGCGGTGGCCGCTGCTGGCCGGCGTCTTGTCCGCCGTGGCGCTCGGCATCGGCACCGCGATGGTCTACCCGGCACTGATCGCCTCGGTCTCCGACCACGCCCACCCCGCCTGGCGCGCCAACGCTCTGGGCACCTACCGGTTCTGGCGCGACATCGGCTACGCCGCCGGCGCCCTGCTCGCCGGCCTGCTGGCCGACGCCTTCGGCCTGAACGCCACCGTCATCGCCGCCGCCGTCCTCACCGCGGCCTCCGGCCTGCTCGCCGCCCGATGGATCACCGACCCCTCTCGTTGACCCGGACGCCTTACGCTGAGAGCCGCAAACGCCGCGCCCTCCCAGGGTCGCCGCGACGACTCAGGTGAGGACTCCGTGAGCGCGGCGAGCAGCACCATGCCCACGCGCAGCCGGCCCACCAGCTCGGCCGCCACCTCCACGGGGACCGCCGTCTCGCCGGCGTTCGATCATGCCGCCCCTGTCCATGCCGGCGGCCATCTTGGGATACATCCGGCCGAACAGCGGCCGCCGCCTGTTCACCTGTCTGCTCGTCTTGGCCGCGCTCTGCCGGTCACCAGGTCACCGGCAGAGCGGTCAGCCCGCCGGTCAGCGTACGCGTGTCGAAGGCCAGCTCCTCCACCGCGCAGCCCAGCTCCAGAGTCGGGAAGCGGGCGGCGAGCTGAGAGAAGACGACCTGCAGCTCGATGCGGGCCAGCGGCGCGCCGACGCAGTAGCGGGCGCCGTGCCCAAAGGCCAGGTGCGGCACGGCGGGGCGGTCGACGTCGAACCGGTCGGGGTCGGCGAACACGCCGGCGTCGTGGTTGGCGGCGCCGGTGTCGAGCAGCACCAGGTCCCCGGCGCGGACGCGGACGCCGGCGATGTCCAGGTCTTCCCGGGCGTAGCGGGGGATGCCGCCGCCGCCCAGGCCGGGGGCGCGCAGGATCTCCTCCACGGCGGCGTCGATGCGGGACGGGTCGGCGACCAGGGCCTGCCACTGGCCGGGACCGGCCAGCAGCCACAACACACCCTTACCGATCGCGGTGACCGTGGTCTCGTGCCCGGCGAACAGCAGGAACATCCCCATAGCGGCGGCCTCGTCATCGCTGACCCCGCCGGTGGCGGCCAGCCGGGAGATCACGTCGGCGTCCGCACCACCGCCGGCGCGCTTGCGCGCTACCAGCTGCTGCCCGTAGGCGAACAGCGCGCCCAGGCCCTGAGCCGATCGGGTGCGGTCGGTGATGTCTGCGGCGTCCTGCGTCCAGGCGCGGAACTGGTCGCGGTCCTCGTACGGGACGCCGAGCAGCTCGCAGATGACGGCGATCGGCAGCGGCAGCGCCAGCGCGGCATGCAGGTCGGCGGGCGGGCCGGCGGCGGCCAGCTCGTCGAGCAGCCGCGTGGTGAGCTGCTCGATGCGGCCTTGCAGGGCGCGCATCCGCTTGGGCGAGAAGTGCGGCTGCAGCAGCGAGCGCATCCGCCGGTGGTCGGCCTGCTCGGTGTCGAAGCCGCCGAGCGGACCGCCGAACAGCTCGGATTCGCCGGTACGGGAGGCGCGTTCGGGCTCGGGGTGGGCGCGGCCGAGCCGGGCGTCGTCCAGCAGGGCGCGCACCTCCGCATACCCCGTCACCTGCCAGCCGGGGTCGCCGACGGCGGTGCGAATGGCGTGGATGGGGCCCGAGGCCTGCAACCGGCGTAGCAGCGGCGGCGGCTCCAGCGGGCCGGGCTGTTCGAACGGCAGCGGTACGGGATCGGACACAGCTCCTCCTGAAGTAGATGCAGATTTGTATACTTCGATGTATAAGAAGCTACATGTATACTTTGACTTCTACAAGTGGAGGTAGAAATGGGCACTGAAGCGGGCCAGAGCCAGCACGAGGCCGGACCGGCTCAGCCGGTGCGCAGGCTGCGCCGCGCGGAGCGGCGTGAGCAGATCCTCGACGCGGCCACTCGCGCCTTCGCCCGCGCCGGATACGCGGCCACCGGCCTGGACGACATCGCCGCCGAAGCCGAGCTGACCCGGGCGATGCTGTATCGGCACTTCGACTCCAAGGCCGACCTCTACCGGGCCGTGCTGGACCGCGCGTGCGCGCGATTGGCCGAGGCCACCGGCGGCGACGACTTCGACGACGACGCCATCCCCGCGCTGCTGCGCGCCGCCGCGGCTGATCCCGACGGGTTCCGGCTGCTGTTCCGCCACGCGGCCCGCGAGCCCGACTTCCGCGAGCTGATCGACGCCATCACCGACGCCTCGCGCGAGGTCGGCCGCCGCAACCTGGCGCGCGTCATCCCGGAGGGGCCGTGGCTGGACTGGGCCGCGACCCTGATCCCCGCCTTCACCTTGGAGGCCGTCATCGCCTGGCTCGACGCGGGCCAGCCCGACCCCGACCAGGCCGCCAACCGCATCACGGCGGCCGTGCACGGCGTCATGGCCGCCGCCCACCCCACCATGTGAGGGAGACTGGTGCCCGGCTCCTCTGCCGAGGCGACGATCGCCGTGGTACCCGCCGGCCCTCAGTTTGCGGGCGATCGTCGGTGGCTGACCTTTGATCCCGATGTCACGAGCCGGGCCGTACGAGGCCGCTCTCGTAGGCCAGGATGACCAGCTGGACCCGGTCGCGCACGTTCAGCTTGGCGATGGCCCTGGTGATGTGGGTCTTGGCAGTGAGCGGACTGATGACGAGGCGCTCGGCGATCTCGACGTTGGACAGGCCGAGCGCCACGAGCTTGACCGCCTCCAGTTCGCGGGAGGTGAGGGCGGCCAGACGCTGCCCCGCGCTGGGCGTGAGGTCCTGCCGGTGGGCGAACTGCTCGATGACGCGGCGGGTCACTCCCGGAGAAAGGAGCGCGTCTCCGCCGGCGACAGCGGCGACCGCCCGGCGCAGTTCGGCGGGTTCGACCTCTTTGGTGAGAAAGCCGCTGGCTCCGGCGCGCAGGGCGGCGAAGACGTGTTCGTCGGTGTCGAACGTGGTGAGGATGATGACGCGACAGCCCGGAGTGGCCGGGTCGGTGACGATGCGGCGCGTTGCGATGATCCCATCCGTGCCCGGCATGCGGATGTCCATGAGGATCACATCGGGGTGGGTGCTCGCGGCCAGCCGTACGGCTTCGTCGCCGTCCTGGGCTTCGCCGACGACCGTGATGTCCCGTGAGCGGACCAGCAGGCTGCGGAAGCCGGCCCGTACGAGTGCCTGGTCGTCGGCGAGGAGCACCTTGATCGTCATGCCGTCGAGCCTGCCACAGGGATGTCGGCCCGCACGGCGAAGCCGCCGGGGACCGGCCCCGCGGTGAGCACGCCCCCGAGTGCGCTCACCCGCTCGCGCATGCCCGCCAGGCCATGGCCTTCGATGACCTCGGCGCCGGCCGGGACGCTGCGGCCGTCGTCGGTGATCTCGACGGTGACCGAGCGCGGCGCGTAATTGATCGTCACCTCGGCCTTGCGCGCGTCCGCGTGCTTGAGCGTGTTGGCAATCGACTCCTGCACGACGCGGTAGACGGCGATGGCGGGAATGGCGGGGACGGCCGCCGGGTCGCCGTGCTCATCGAGGGTCACCTCAAGCCCGGCGGCGCGGGCTTCGGAGATGAGAGCGCCCAAGGAGGCCAGATCGGGCTGGGCCGCGGTGTCGCCGGGGCCGTCGCGCAAGACCGCGATGAGAGAGCGAAGGTCGGCCATCGCCCGGTTCCTGACGTCCTTCGCCAGGCGCAGCGCGGCGGCGGCCGCGGCCGGGTCCTCCTCCAGAGCGTCGGCGGCGACATTGAGCTGAACGCCCACGACGGCCAGCGTGTGGGCGATGACGTCGTGAACCTCGTGCGAGACGCGCAGCCGTTCCTCGGCGGCGCGGGCACGGCTGTCGGTTTCGCGCAGCCGTTCGCGCCAGCGCATCGCGGCGGCGTAGGTGAGGCCCGCGGCGATGAGGATCGCCAGGAGCAGTCCTTCCCCCACGACGTGAATCAGGTAACGGGTCAGGTTACGGTCCACGATCCAGCGGGCGTCGACCGCGGAGTAGGCCAGTTGGGCCAGGCCGATGGCGGCGACCCAGCGCACGCGCGGCGTGGTGGAGGCGGTGAAGTAGGCGACCGCGGCGGGCCAGATCCAACCGGCGGGAGGCCAGTGCCCGGTGAGGTGATAGGCGAAGATCCCGCCGATCGACAGCAGCAACACGGTCATCGGCCAGCGGCGTCTGACCAGCAGGAGCGCCCCGAGCAGCAGAGCGAGAGGGATCGTGCCGTCCCAGGGGTTGCGCACCCCGGTGGCGAGGGCTACGGCGACGAAGAACACCAGGGTGAGAACAGCGAGCGTGATGTCGGCGATCCAGGCGAGATGCCGGACAGGAGCGGGTACACGTCGCGAGGGCGGTTCTGCCATGCAGGAGGCCTTTTCTCGAGGGGTGACGGGCGCGATGCCGGGCAGCGTCGCCATGTTCGCCTTCCGTGGCCGCGTCGACCGGCGGAACGCAAGGAGTGCTGGATCTGTCGACCTGCCCGGATGGGAAGGTTCTGATCAGACGTGGGTGACCAGGAGGGTCACGCCTGCCTCGCCGCCACAGTCGACGAAAACAGGACCGACGCCGTTACCGATCTTGGGGGCGAGGGTCGCCTTCGCGACGAATCCCTTCGGGCTGTCCTTGACGATGCGGATGTTCTGGAGCACTGGGTGCTTCCTGTCGAGCCCGGCGAGCACGGCCTTGAGCCCTTTGCCGCCGCCGCAGTGGCCGGTGATCGTCACCTCCTGGCCTCGCTTGGTGGTGGGGTTGGGGCTGACCCGTACCACCGCCCTGGCGCCCTTCGGCGGCTTCGGCGCGGCCGTCGCAGTGGCGGCCGCCTGGCTGGCCGTGCCGGCCTGGGCACCAGCCGGCGAGCCGGCCGCTCCCAGCAGACCGGCCGTCAGGCTCAGCGTGGCGATCGCAGTCATCGTTCTCTTGCTCATGGCGCTTTCTCCAGTTCTCATCCGGCTGTGTCGAGGAGAAACGCTAGACCGGGTCGTGGCGGGAGCGCGTCGTCCGTTGATCGTCACTCGACCGTGCACCGTTCGCCGTACGCGCTGCACCGAAGGGAGTAGGCATCAGGCCTCGACCGACCGTACGAGGCCGAGCCTGTCAGAGCTTGAGGACGGGCAGCCCTACGTGATCGCCGCCAGGTCCAGGACGTACATCTCGTTCCTGATCGGGTAGGTCATCAGCCGGTCGAGGCCACCGTCGGGGATCGCCATGGCTCCTCGCGCATCCGGCCGTACGCCGAGATCGGCAGACCTTCCGGTGTCGGCGTCGTAAAGCGTCAGGACGGCCTGGTTTCCCGGTCCCCGCAACGTGACCTTGAAGAAGCGCTCCAGGCCGGCGTCGTCGCCTTGCTGGAAGGTGCTTGGCAGGTCGCGCTCGTGGGAGCCGTCGCGGTCGCGGACGAACCTCCGCAGGATGGTCCGGGTCTGCACCGTGTCCGGGCACCGGCGAGTGCCGCACTTGATCTCCTTGCCGGAGCGGTCGCGGGGGCGTTTGACCTTGACGGTCTTGTATCGCACGGCCACGCCCGCGCACCGGTCGACGCCGCACCTGACCTCCTCGTCGGCCTTGACCACGGCGTCGCGCCGCTCACCGGTCTCTGCGTTGAGCAACTCGCGGAAGATCGCTTTTCCGCGGTGGACGCCCACCCATGGCCATTGCAGGATGTGGTGCCGCTCGGCGCCCTCCACCGGCTGCGGCGAACCCCCGCTTAGGGGCACCCGGTAAACCCCGCCCTTCTCGTACGCGAAGACCACGTCCGAGCCCGTCACCGTCAGCCCGTTGATGTGCCCCTGCTTCATGACGTTTCCTAGAGGGACGTCGGTCACCCGCCGAGGCCGTCCGCCGGCGGACGGCACCGTCCAGATCCGGGCGACCCGCGGGCTGCCCGTCTCCTTGTAGGACGCCCACCAGACGATGTTGCCGCCACCGGCTGCGACGCCGTCGGCGAAGATCGCCGATCCCTTCGTCGGGGGGATCTCGGCGATCTTCCTGGGCTGGCCGGTGTCCAGGTCGTAGCTCCACAGGAACTGACGCTTTCCGTCACTGGCGCCCGTCATGACCAGCAGCGTGTTGTCGTCGAGGAGCAGCTGCGGGTAGTACGCACGGCCGTCGGGCAGCTTGGCCGGGATCCTGTGTACGGCCTGCGGCCACACCTTCTCGACGGGCGGCGGGATCCTGTCCGCCGACGGCTCTGCCTCGTCGGTCGCGCTTACCGCGGGCTGCGGCTCGGCCGCCGCGCCCAGAGCGTTAACCGCCGCGCCCACACCGCCCGCCACCAGGACCACGGCCACGGCCGCACGCACCGCGGCGGTCCGGGCCCGCCGTCGCCGATGGCGCGTCTTGACCGTCTCGAGCAGCCCGGCCGGCGCCTGCGGCGCACGATGCGCCGCCCCAGAGAGGGCGCGGCTCAGCTTGTCTTCCAGATCGGTCATCGCATACTCCTGTGGGTCGGTGAGGAGACGAGGGAGGAACGCAGCTTGTCCAGGCCCCGGAAGGCCTGGCTGCGCACGGTTCCGGGAGAGATGCCGAGCACCTTGGCGATCTCGGCGTCGCTGAGCTGTTCGTAGTAGCGCAGCACCAGCACGGCACGCTGTCTGCGGGGCAGCTCGGCCAGCTCTTCCCAAAGGCCCTGTTCCTCGTCGAGAGGGAAGACTTCGCGGTGAACCCGGTCCGGAGGCTCTCCGGTGAGGTGTTCACGCCTGTGCCGCCGCCAGACGCTGATGTGTAACCGCGCCATCGTGGTCCGGACGTAGCTGTCCGGGCTGTCCTTGCGTCTCACCCTCGGCCAGGCGCTGCACAGCCGTACCAGAGCTTCCTGGACCAGGTCGGCGGCGTCATGAGGGTTTCCGGTCAGGACGTATCCGTAGCGGAGCAGCGCATCCGTCTGCTTTGCCACGAAGTCGTCGAAGCCGGGTTCGTCATCCACTTGTCGTCCCTTCGGTAGTCACGTTCCAGACGGCCGAAGGGACGAAGATGTTGCATCGTTCGGCGAACGTTTTCTCGGGGTCCTATGGACAGCCGGCCGGAAAGGACTCCCTTGGTCGCGTCTTCCTCACCGGTCAGACGACGCAGCCCCCCGATTGTGAAGCGGCACGTCACAATCCGCGGCACTGCGTCGTCTTAGCGGCGAATCCGTCATCCAGAAGGCGGAGAACCAGGAGGCAACGATGAACGACTTTCAGGCGGTCGCGGACCGCGTCGAGATCGAGGCGCTGCGTGGCGAGTTCACCGACGCGGCGATGATGGACGACCACGACCGCCTCGCGTCCCTGTTCACCCACGACGCCGTGTACCGCATCCCCGACGCCGGCATCGAGCACGCCGGCCGGGAGGCGATCCGCGCCGGCACCGGGCAACTGTCGCAGGCGTGGGACTACTTCGTGCAGACCACGCACCCGGGTGCGATCCTGCTCGACGGCGACACCGCGTCCGGCCGCGCCTACGTCTGCGAACTCGGACGCCTGCGCGACGGCGGCTCGATGCTCAACTACGCCCTCTTCCACGACCGCTACCGGCGCACCCCCGAGGGCTGGAAGTTCACCGAACGCGTCTTCGAGGTCAGGTATTTCGACACCACCCCGCTGCCGGGCTCGGCCCAGGTGACGGCGGCACAGTTCACAGAACCGGCGTCGGAAGAGCGCCTGGAGCGAGCGGCCGCCGCGCTGAGGGCGCACAATTTCGCCGTCGAGATCCTCGACGACGTCGCCGCCGCGCGTACCCACCTCAAAGCCCTGATCCCCGCGGGCGCCGGCGTGTTCACCGCGGCCAGCGAGACCCTGCGCCTGTCCGGCATCGACGACGACATCAACACCGGCGGACAGTACCAGGCCGTCAAGCCGCGGCTGCTGGCCATGGACCGCGCCACCGAGGCCGACGAGATACGGCGGCTGCAGGCCAGCCCCGACGTCGAGGTGGGCAGCGTCGCCGCCGTCACAGAAACCGGCTCCATCGTGATCGCCTCGGGCAGCGGCAGCCAGCTACCCGGGTACGCCGGCGGCGCCGGCCACGCCATCTGGATCGTCGGGGCGCAGAAGGTGGTCCCCGACCTGAGCACCGCGCTGCGCCGCGTGGAAGAGCACGTCTTCCCGCTGGAGAACGTCCGGAGCCAGGAGGTGTACGGGGTGCCCAGCGCCATCAACCGCCTTCTCATCCTCAACGCCGAACCCCGCCCCGGACGCGCTACCGTCCTGCTGCTCCGCGAAGCCATCGGTTTCTGAACCCACCCGGCCCGCCGGTCGCCGGCGGGCCGGACGTCTTCACGCTCCTGCGGAACTTCATCATCGCGCGCTGCCAGAGGGGATGGAGGCGAGCTTGCCGGGGTTGCTGACGACGTCCACGTCACGTACCCGCTCCCCGACGACGGCGGTGTCGCAGCGAGGGCACCGCGAACGCGATCATGGGGACGGTCCGGGAAGTTCCTGTCGTCGCCCGTCAAGTCTGCGTGTTGACCTTCTTGCGGTTGTCTCGCTCAAGCCGCCGTCGCGTGCCCGAAACGGGTCGGGCGTCAGGGCCTGGTGGCGGTGTGGGCCCGGTGTTCGCGGATCTGGCCGTGGTGGTCGGCGACCCAGGTGATCAGGGACGTGACGAGGTGGTGGAGGCTGCGGCCCAGGGGGCGATGTCGTCGGCCGTACGACCGGACCGGGCCGGGACGTCCTTGCCGTCGATGAGCAACAGTCGCTCGATGGTCATGTCAGCCCCTAGAAAAGGGGTTCAGTGCCGGGCGAGAGCGGGAGCTCCGCCAGGGCAGGGCGAGAGCTCGTGGTGCGGGTTACCCGTGCTTGTCCGGTTCGGCGTCGGCGAAGGCGCGGTATCCGCCGAGATCTCGGGCTGGGCGAGGACGTCGCCGCGGTGTACGACTCGGACCGGACCCGGGGACATCATCGGATGCTGATCCGCCGGCGTAGCGAGGTCGTGCCGGACATTCAGCAAGACCGCCGTCGTCATCACCGCGAAGTCCGCCGGGCGCAAGGTCTTCGGCCTCGCCACCGCAGGCGTCCGTCTCGCTTGGCCTCTTGCGCGTCAGTCCGACAGCCAGTGCAGCTCGTGCGCCAGGGTTTTGGCGACGGCACGGATGCGGCGGTGAAGCGGCGACTGCTCGCGTGGGAGGACCAGGTGGATCGTCAGGCTGGGCGCGCCCCGCAGCGGTCGCCAGGTGAGACCGGCCGGTTGTGCCGAGACCGCGGCTTCTCCGGCCGGGGCGAGGGTGACCCCGTCGCGCAGGTCCCGCTGAGACATGTCGAGAGAGACCGCGGGCGTGTGGAATCGAGGGTGTGGTCGGGTGTCTAGGAACAGTGCGGACAGCTGATCGTGGATCACGGGGTTGGTCGCACGGTCCGGGAGTCGCAGAGGATACGCGGCCGCGTCGGCGATCTCGATCTCCGGGTGTTCGGCCAGCGGATGGTGCTGCGCCAGCTGGACCCCGATGCGCATACGCCGCAGCAGGAACCGGCGCACGCCACGGCCCGGCTGTTCACCGCGGGTGATCCCGGCATCGATGCGGCCGTCGGCGACCGCGGGGGAGATCTCCGGTGTCGCCATCGGAACCGCGCCGACCTCAAGTCCGCTGTTGCCGCGAATCAGCCTGTCCACCAGGGCCGGTGCCGTCTCGGCCCCGGCGCTGAGGCTGTATCCGATGCGCAGCGTGCCCAGTTCACCGGCCGCCGCGCTCCGGGCGGTGTCCCATGCCCGGTCCAGCGCCGCCAGCGCGGGCGGCGCGGACTCCGCCAAAGCCGCACCGGCCGTGGTCAATACGACGCTACGCGTGTTGCGGACCAGCAGGGCCGTACCGAGTTCCGCCTCCAATCGGCGCATCCGGGCGCTGAGTGCGGGCTGTGCGATACCGATCCGTGCGGCCGCGCGGGTGAAGTTCAACTCCTGCGCCAGCACCAGGAAGTACCGCAGGCTCACCGTATCCGGCGCCACGTGCCCTCCCTGCCGATTGATAACGATCCGTTCTGAGTCTATCCCGAACCGGTCTTTCCCTCGACCGCACATCACGCCCTAACCTGCGCATATGACGATTCAACCGGCCGCAGTACCGGTCGCCGGGATCGATCGATCTGAGTGTCAATTCGAAGTCGGACATGTCCGGCCCAACACAGGAGGTTTCCATGGCCAAGGGCTACTGGGTCAGTGTCTACCCCGCCATTTCCGACCCTGAGAGGCTGACTGCCTACGACAAGCTGGCCGGTCCGGCTGTCCAGGCTGGGGGCGGGCGCACCCTGTCCCTCCTCCCGTCCCGTGGCGGTCGAGTCGTCGCCCACGAGGCCGGAATCACGCAACGCGTCGTTCTGATCGAGTTCGACAGCTTTGAACAGGCCGTCGCGGCATACGAGAGCGAGGCATACCAGAAGGCGCTGGGGGCCCTCCCCGACGGCGTCGAGCGCGACTTCCGCATCGTCGAAGGCATCGACTGATCGGATCTTCACTGAACCTGTACGGGCGCTTCGAGCTCGACATGAACCGCCACCTGGAGTTGGAGGCCGTCGCCGATCCACTGCGGCGAGTGAAGACGCTGGCACACCGGTTGTTCGGCGCGGGCCTGCACTCCTGCGGGGCCATGGCCGCCCCGCCGGAGCCTCACTGTCAGCCTCTCGCCATCTCCTCGGTGTGCTCCTTGTCGTGCCCTGCCTCATCCACGAGCGTGCAGGGCCGCACGGGGCTGCCCGCTTTGGCCAGCCAGGCCCCCAGGCTCCAGCTG
>NZ_JBDPMJ010000032.1:0-84190 GCF_039880665.1 Nonomuraea sp. B5E05 | reverse complement strand
GACTGAGCACCACCACGACACCATGAGCACCAGACCCCGTCAGGCCATCGCCTGGCGGGGTCGTTCATGTCGTCCACATAGACACCACGAACGCCGCCTACATGCCCATCTTCAGCGTCGCCCTACACCTGGCAAGCAGCGCCGCCGCGGCAACCAGCGCCAGCCCGGTGACGAGGAACAAGACGAGTACCCACCAGCGCTCGCCGGCGAACGCCCGCACCCGCTGCGCCCAGCCCAGCGGGGACAGCCACGCGAGCGCTTCCACCTTGGCAGCGTCGCCGAGCGCGCGCAGGAGAAAGGCCAGGCCGAGCGCTGCGGCGGCGAGGGCGTTGGTGGTTCGCGCATGAGTGGTGAGCTGGGCGGCGAGCAGGGCAACACCAGTGAACACCCACCCCGTGCCGCCCACGGCCGCGCCGAAGGCTGTAGCGCCCGCCACGGGCAGCCCCTGCCCGGCCAGGCCCAGCGTGATCAGCAGAGCGATGAGCACGTTCGCGCCCGTGGCCACGAGCACCGCCGCAGCCGACAATGCGTGACGGCCCACCCGGCAGGCACCGACAAGCTCGGCCCGGCCGGTCTCCTCCTCCGCCCGCGTGTGCCGAGTCACCACCACTATGCTCATCAACGCCGCCAGCGCCGCGGACATGGTGGTGGCCCGCCACGCGGTCAGCCCGCCGACCGAGGTCGCGTCGAACACCGGCCCGGTCAGCGCCTGCAACGCCGGCGCCGAACCGATGGTCACGCCCAGCGCGATACGCTGGCCGGCTTGCGGATACAGGTCGGCGATGGCCGCGGCGCTGACCGTGATCACGCCGGCGACCACGACGACCCAGACGGGCAGCAGAAGGCGGTCGCGGCGCAGCGCCAGCCACACCATCGTCAGGGTGCCGGTCATGCCGCGACTTGGTAGTGGCGCAGGAAGAGCTCCTCCAACGTGGCCGGCTGACAGGTCAGCGCGCGCACGCCGGAGTCGGTGAGCAGGCGCAGCACCGCCTGAAGATGCTCACCGTCGATCTGGAAACGAACGTGGCAGCCGTCGACGGTCAGGCCATGAACTCCGTCCAGACTGGGCAGGCCGTCGGGGAGGTGGTCGAGTTCGGCGCTGATCGTGGTGCGAGTGAGGTGGCGCAGCCCGGCCAGGGTTCCGGTCTCCACTGTCCGCCCGTCGCGGATGATCGTGACCTGGTCACAAAGCGCCTCAACCTCCGACAGCATGTGGCTGGACAGCAGCACCGTACGGCCGGCGCGCCGTTCCTCGGCGATGACCTCCCTGAACGCCGCCTCCATCAGCGGATCCAGGCCCGAGGTCGGCTCGTCGAGCAGCAGCAGCTCGACATCCGAGGCCAATGCGGCGATCAGGGCCACCTTCTGGCGGTTGCCCTTGGAGTAGGCGCGTCCCTTCTTGGTGGGGTCGAGGTCGAAGCGTTCCAGCAGCGCCGCCTTGCGCTGCCGGTCGATCCCACCGCGTAACCGGCCGAGCAGATCGATGGCCTCCCCGCCCGACAGCGTTGGCCACAGCACGACGTCGCCGGGCACGTACGCCAGCCGCCGATGCAGCTCGACCGCGTCTCGCCACGGCTGGCCTCCGAGTAACTCGGCGTGCCCCGATTCGGCCCGCAGCAGGCCGAGCAGAATGCGCAGGGTGGTGGTCTTGCCCGCACCGTTCGGACCGAGAAAGCCGTGGACCTCACCGGTTCGTACCGTGAGGTCGAGTCCGTCCAGGGCACGAACCTTGCCGAAATGCTTGGTCAAGCCGCTGACAATGATGGCCGGGCTGTTCGTCAAGAGAGCCTCCGCGAAGCCGGTCCGATATGACGTTGCCGACCAGACTTCCCGGCGCTCCAGCACGACAGTAACAGCGCCGCCGGGCGTCCACCAGATGGCCGCGACCTCTCAGCGCACGCAGGATCAGCGCCGCTCCGCCGCACGGGAGCGGCTGGGGTGTCGAGTCCGGCGATGACCGTGCGCCACAGCCGCAAAGCTACGGCGGAACCAGTCCTCTCATCCGGGCTTGGGGTCAGAGGACTGGTTCACGCCCCGCACCCGCCCGTGGCTCAGTGAGGCGTGGTCGGGGACGGCAGGTGGGGCGGACGCCAGCGCCAGGTGGGGTTGCCGTCGTCCGCGATGCCCCTGCGCCAAAGGGGGGTGGGCGTCAACCGGATCATGGTGACCAGAGCCCGGTGGAGGGCGCGGGAGGTGGTGCGGCGCCCGTCGGCGCGCGCGCCCCGCGCGGTGGCTTGGGTACGCGGGCGGCGCTCGGTGTCGTAGCGACGTAGCGCGGCCTCGATCGTGGACTCACCCGCGAGCGCTGCGCCGAGCACGACGGTGTCCTCCAGGGACTGCCCGGCACCCTGGCCGCGGTCGGGGCTCATGGCGTGCGCGGCATCGCCGAGCAGCGCCACCCGGCCGCGGACGTAGGCCGGCAACGGGTCCAGGTCGCAGATATCGATATGGATCACCGCCTCGTCCGGCGTTGCCGCGATCAGCGAAGGGATCGGATCGTGCCAGGTTGCGACTCGGCGGGCAACCTCGATCTTCTCCGTCTCGTAGCGGATGGCCGGCCGGCCGGCGGTGGTGACGTAGGCCCAGTAGGCCCGACCGCGGCTGATCGGATGAATCAGGAAGTAGCCGCCGGCACCCATGGTGATGCTGCCGGGGAGCCCTTCGGCGTCGGTGATGCCGAGCCAGGCGGTGCGCTCCAAGAAGCGCGGAGCCGGCGCGTCCGGCCATAGCAGCCGGCGCACGGTGCTGCGGATGCCGTCCGCGCCGATCAGCAGATCGGCGGTGGCCTGGCCGCCAGTCCAGGTGACCGTCACCTGCTGCTCGGCTTGCCGGACGCCGGTGACCTCGGCGTTCGTGCGCACCCAGGTCGTGGGCAGCGCCTGCAGCAGGATTCGATGCAGGTCCGCACGATGGAAAGCGACCAGGGGGGTCGGGTCGCCGGGACGGGCCTGTTGCAGGTAGCGCCCGTCGGGCAGACGCAGGTTGCCGGCCGAATAGGTGGGCACCCCGGCCGATCGGGCCTGCTCTCCCAGGCCGAGCGCCTCCAGCGCCCGCATCGCATTCGGGGCCTGGGACATACCTGCGCCGATCTCGCGCACCTCGGCGGCTCGCTCAAGTACGGTGGCCCGCCAGCCGATGCGCTGCAGCGCGACGGCTGTGGCCAAGCCGCCGATGCCGCCGCCGACCACGACAGCCTGTCTGGTCACGGGATCTCCTCCTCGATGCCGGTGTGCAGGGGCGGGGCGTTGTCGAAAACCTCGGCCATCCACGCGAAGGCGGCGTGCGCTTGCAGGATGCGCGCCCCCCGCTCTTCGCCCGGACCCACCAGGTCCAGGCCCTCCCGGGTGATGTCGAGGAATGAAGAGATGCCGGCGATCTGCTTGCGGACGACTACCTGCCAGGCGTCGGTGGCCATCCGGTAATAGACGGTCCGCTCTCCCGGCCGGGTGCGCCAGGTGAGAAAGCCCATACCGGACAGCAGGCGCAGGTTGGAGGTCAGCGAGGCTCGGCTCGCGCCGATCGCCTCGCTGATCTGCCCGGCCGACTGCTCCGGCGGGTCACAGACCATCAGCCAGCCCAGCACCCGCCCGGCGATCGGCGGTACCCCGTCACGCGCCAGGTACATCGCCACACGTTCGACCCACTCCAGCAACGACTCTTGATCGCTCACTTGCCCCCTCCCCTTTCATTACAGATATTTCAGTATGAACTAAAACTAATGAACGATCAACAGGCTCGTCGAAGGGCTCTGGATGCGGGCGTTGTGCTCCACTTGTGGGCTGGTGTATTAATAAAGCGAGCCTCGCTTTATTAATAGGAGTTGAGAGTGGCACGGACGGTCAACGCGACGGCGTACGCAGCAAGGAGGGACGCGTTCCTCGACGCCGCACAGCACCTCATCGAGACCAAGGGTTACGCGCAGATGAGCGTGCAGGAACTGGCGGAGCGGGCGGGCGTGTCGCAGGGCGCCTTCTACCACTACTTCGATTCCAAACCGGCGCTGCTGGAGGCCCTGATCGAGAGGGCCGCGGCCCAGTTGCGCGCCCACCTGTCCACAGCGTTGGAAGAACCCGGTCTCACGGCGGTGCAACAGCTCCAGCGCTTCCTCTCCGCGCTGGCCGGGTGGAAGCTGGCGCGCAGAGACGCCCTCATGGCGCTACTGACGGTGTGGTACTGCGACGACAACGCCGTGGTCCGCCAGAAGATGCGTCCCCGGCTGGCCGATCACATGGCGCCGCTGCTGTCCGCGATCGTCCGCTCCGGGATGGACGAGGGCGCCTTCTCCGTACGCCACCCCGATCAGACCGGCCGCGTGCTGGTCGCCCTCATCCAGGACCTCAACGACACACTCGGCGAGCTGTTTCTCACCGACCGCACGACGGCCGTCGAGATCGAACACGCCGTGGCCGCGTACACGGACGCGATCGAGCGAGTGCTCGGCGTGCCCGTCGGCTCGGTGACGCTGGTCGACCCAACGACACTGCACAACTGGCTCGCGAAGGAGTGAAAGATGGTCATCGCCCTGAAGATCCTGCTCGGCCTGTACACGCTGCAGGCCCTGGTCAAGTTCGCCAACATGTTCGCGGTGCCCTATAAGGTCCGAATCAAGCGGATCGCCGCCATGTACAGCGGCAACGGCCGTTCCATCAAGATCTTCGACGATGTGCTGCTGGCGTTCATGGTGGTGCTGGTGGCGCTGCAGGCGGCGGTTGGGCTGGAACACCTGAGCTTCACCACGGGTCTGATGGTCGGCTTGACGCTGACCCAGTTGTTCTTCCACCGGTTCAACCGGCCGCTTGAACCGGACAAAGCTCCCTCGCCGCCGACCTCGCCCATCAAGAGCATGTCGTACGCCATCCAGGCCAGCCCGGTGCTGGCCTGGCGTGAACTCCTCGTCCAGACGGTGCTCCTCGCGTGGGTGCTGTACATGCTGATCACTCAGAACGGCGCGTGATCGGCCAGGCGAGCAGCCGGCTCAGCCCTAGGTGAAGCGGCGGATTATGTAGCGGCGAACCGGCGGCAGGGAGGCCAGCCGCAGAGGTAGCAAGCTCAACCACAGCAGGAGGGGGCTGGTGGGAGCGTAGACGCCTTTGACGCGGCGGCCGAGTTTCTGCTTGCGCTCGGCTTCGGGTCGGATGGCCGCCTCCCACGCGGCCAGCGCGGCGGGGACGTCGCCGGGGTGGGCGGCCAGTTCCGTGCCGAGGCGGTCGGCGCCGCCGACGGCCAGGGACGAGCCGTATCCGGCGAAGAGGGTGACGCACCAGGCGGCGTCGCCGAGCAGCATCACCCGGCCTTTGCTCCAGGATGCTGCGACGACCTGGCTGATGGTGTCGAAATAGACCGATTCGGCCCGCTGAAGTCCGGCCAGGGCTTCGGGGATGATCCAGCCGAGGTCGCCATAGACGCGCTGCAGTTCGGTGGTCACGTCCTCGCCCGGGTGGGCGTGGCTTGTGCGGTAGCCGAAGAAGGCGACGTTGCGCCCGTCGGGGATGCTGATGACCGCGACGGTGCGGCCGCGGGATGACAGGGTGCCGGTCGCGCCGGTGGCGATGGTGGCAGGGCGCTTGTCGAGCATGTAGACGGCGACTTTGTGCTCCAGGTCGAGCAGGAAGTCCTCTTCCGGGCCGAACAGCAGGGCGCGGGTGGCCGAATGCAGGCCGTCGGCGCCGATCAGCAGATCGCCCTCCTGCGTGGTGCCGTCGGTCAAGGTCACGCGTACGGTGTGCTCGTCCTGGTCGACGGTGGTGAGGGTGGCGCCGAAGCGGATCTCGGTGTGGTCGCGGACCTTCTCGTACAGGACGGCTTCGAGGTCGCCGCGCAGGATGGTGATCGAGCGGGGGCCGGTGGTGGCGGTGATGGTGGCGCGGTCGAGGGAGAAGCGGCGTTCGCCGTTCGGCTTGTGGTAGACGAGTTCGTCGGTGATGAAGCCCTTTTTGAGCAGGTCGGGCAGGATGCCCATGCGTTCGGCGGCGTCGTAGCCGATGCCGCCGAAGGCGACGGCGTAGCCGCCGCCGCGCCGTTCTGGGGCGCGTTCAACGATGAGGGTCTCCCAGCCGATCTGGTGCAGACGCAGGGCCGTGGCCAGGCCGGCGATGCCGGCTCCGATGATGATGGCGCGCATGAAAGGGTGTGCTTCCTTAGCGTGAGAGGTGGTCGAGTAGCCGCTGTTCGGCGGCGGCGTCCAGCCAGGTGTCCGGGGAGGGGGCGTCCGCGCGGGGTGCCGGGTCGCCTTCGGACTGCAGCCAAATCCAGGTGTCGGCGAGGGTCTCGCGCAGCGGGCGGGTGGTGAGGCCTTCGGCCAGGGCGGCGCTGACGTCGGCGTCGTGCATGCCGCTTGGCGCGCTGCCGTCGGGCAGCCGCAGCCCGAACTCCATGCCGAGCGGCAGGTCGTGACGCAGGAGCAGCTCCGGCTCGGCCCACACCAGTTCGGTGTCGCAACCGGTGACCTCAAGGGCCGTGGTGAGCAGGTCGCCGAGGGTGATCGCGCCCGGTGGGCCGGTCGTGGTGAAGGCTCCGCTCAGGCCGCGTTCGGCCGAGCGCAGCAGCCAGGTGGCCAGGTCCCGGACATCGATGTATTGCAGGGGCGTGTGGGCAGGGGCGGGTGCCAGGACCCTGCCACCCTTGCTCAGGCGGCGCAGCCACCACGGGATGCGGCCGACATCCTCGTACGGGCCGAGAATCATCCCGGCTCTGGCCAGCAACGCCGCCTCGGGGAAGTACTCCAGGACGGCGAGTTCGCCGCCGCGCTTGGCCGCGGCGTAATCCGCGTCGTCGGTGCTGCCGGGGTCGCCGTCGACCAGGGGCGCCTGCTCGTCGGCGCCCGCGGGCCAGGGCCAGCGGTGCACGCCGCGGCTGGAGACGTAGCCGTAGTGCCCGGCCCTGCCGGACAGCAGGCGGGCGGTGTCGCGCACCACGCGGGGCGCCCAGGCCCAGGTGTCGATGACCGCGTCCCATTCGTGGCCGTCCAGCGCCCGCCGGACCGCCTCGGGGTCGGTGCGGTCGGCGATCAGCGGCCGCACACCGGGCGTGGGGGCGCGGCTGAGGCCGCGGTTGAGCGTGCTCACATCGTCGCCGCGCTCCAGCGCGGTCTCTACGACGGCGCGGCCCACGTGGTGGGTGCCGCCGAGAACGAGCAGTTTCATGACGCTCCTGGGGTGAGGGGCAGCCAAAGGGCTGACAGGTGATGGTGGTCGTGGAAGATCTCGTGCTCGGACGCGCGCAGGCCCGTCCCGGTCGCGAGCGGCTCGCCGGTGCCGGGGTTTCGGCCGAAGCGCGGGTGGGCGCCGCTGGAGACCTGCAGCCGGATGCGGTGGCCACGCTTGAACCTGTGGGCCATCGGCCACAATGCGATCTCGACCGTGCGGATGTCGCCCGGGTCGCGCAGGCGCACGATCCCGTCGCACACGTTGATCGACCGGCCGCGCGCGTCCACGTCGCACAGGCGGGCGAAGTAGTCGACGTGCGGGTTGGCAGAGCGCGCGTGCAGCCGCACGCGTACCGGGCCGACCGCCTCGACGTCGCCGGGCAGGGGCGCGGTGGTGAAGGTCAGCACGTCGGCTCTGGCCTCGACGGCGCGGTTGTCCCGCGCCCCGGCCGACAAGCCCACCTGAGTGCCACCGACGGTGGGGGTCGGGTCGGCGGGGTCGTAGCGGTAGCGGCTGGGAGGGCTCTGGCCGTCGTGCGGGGTACGGCTGAGGCCGCCTCCCGGACGCAGGAACCATGGGGTCGGCTCGTGCGCGGGCGGCCACGCGGGCACGTCGATCCAACGGCCCGCCCCGGTGGCGAACAGCCGTACACCGGTCGGCGCCTGCCGCCCGAGCAGCACGGTGTCCAGCGAGGCCAGTGCGTCGTTCAGCCCTTGGCGGGTGTAGAGGCCGCGCCCGTGGCTCCAAGGGCCGACCAGCAGCCGCACCTGGCGCCCGGCCGCGACCAGGGCGGCGTAGTCGGCCAGCATCCCTGGTAGGAAGAAGTCGTGCCAGCCGCCCTGCACATGCACCACTGGCGGCATGCGCTCGGCGTTGGCCCGGTGGTCGGTGCTCGCCCAGTACTCCTCACCGGGACCGTGCCGCACCCAGTCCCGAAACCAGGGCACGGGGTGCCCTGTCAGCACCTGGTCAGCCTCCTGCAGGGGAAGGGTGAGCGTGGCGCGCGACAGCCGCCGGGCGGCGCCGACCAGGCCGGCCATCTGGCGGGTGATGCCGTAGCCGCCGGTGAACATCCGCTCCACCAGCTGCACCCAGCCCAGCGCGTTGCCCGTTGCGAAAGCCCCGCCGGGGTACATGAAGCCTTCGGCGAACGACGATGGCGCGTCCTGAATCAGCGCGATCTTCCACTCCGGGATGTCGCGGGCGGCCAACTCCCACTGCACCAGGCCGAGATAGCTGGCTCCCCAGGTGGCCAGCTCGCCGCCGAACCACGGCTGGGCACGCAGCCAGCTCAGGGTGCCGTCGCCGTCGGCCGGGTCGATGACGAAGCCGTCGAAGCGGCCACCGGATCCGGCCGTGCCGCGCACGCTCTGGTACAGCACCTGGTAGCCGCGCTCGGCCAGCAGCGCGGGAAGCCGGTCCAGGACGTTGCCGCGGCCGTACGGGCTGCGCAGCAGCACCAGCGGCGGGCAGTGCTGGCCCGCCGGGTAGTAGTGCGTGGCCAGCAGCCGCACACCGTCGGCGGCCGGGATCTCCACGTTTCGCCGCACGCGCACCCGGTGACGCAAGGCGGGCCGCACGCCGTACAAACGGCTGAGCAGGGTCATAGCCGGTCAACTCCCTATCGACGTGGAACTGGATGTCACATCGCCGACCAGGCTTCCCGGCACACCACCGAACCTCTCGCGAGAGGCCGACACGAGAAACTATACCGACTTTTCAGAAATTTCTGAAGTCTCGGTTCATTCGCTATCCTGCTTGCGCAAGGAGGCATACGTGAACGACAGGCATGAGCAGTGGCAGGCGGCCGAACGGCTGGCCCTGACCCTGGTCGAAGGCGGGCTGCAACGCATGTCCGCGCGCACTCTGGCGGTCTTCCTGTTCACCGACCAGGAGAGCGTCACTGCCGGCGAGATCGCCGACCGGTTGGAGGCCAGCGCGGGCTCGGTCTCCGGCGCGATCAAATCCCTGCTGACGGTCGGCCTGATCGAACGCCTGCCCGCGCCGGGCAGCCGCCGCGAGCACTACCGGCTCCGCGACGACGCCTGGGCCACCCTGTTCACCAGCCAGAACACCGTCATCCAGGCCATGCTCCAGGCCGCAGCCGCCGGGATCGCCGCCACCGAAACCGGCGATCCCGCCCATCAGCGGCTGACCCAGATGCGCGCCTTCTACGCATTCCTGCTCGGCGAACTCCCCGCCCTGTTGAACCGCTGGCACGAGCAGAACACCTGACCCAGCCCGCCGGCCGCGTGGGTCGGCTGTCTGGTGGGCGATCTGCTGCAGTTCCGTGCCGTGCTCGAGGACCTCGTTGTTCCGTTTCGTTGATCGCTTCCGCCATGGTTCGTACGGTCCCTGAGACCGGTGGCGGTGTGTGGGGCGGTCGATATCGACCCAGACGTTCTCCGAGGATCAACTGGCGCAGCTTCGCTCGATGTCGGAGCCGGCGGCCGGAAGGCGGCCGGTCCCGGCCATGCCCGCAGCCAGCGTTCCGAGCAGCACGAGGCCGGCGAGGACACCATAGGAGGCGACGTAACCGCCCATCACCTCGGTCAGCAACGCTCCCGCCCCCGGCGCCAGCGCGGTCGCAGCCGTGACGGGTGCGGTGAACACACCGTTGATGCGGCCGAACGCCCGGGTGCCCCACCTGTCGGCCACCGCAGTGGCCTGCAGAAGGGTGAACAGTCCGCGGATCGCCCCCGCCAGCACTGAGACCACGATCAGCAGCGCCGTGGGGCCGGGAAGAAGCCCGAGCGCGAGCACGGACACGGCAGCGGCGGCGAGCAGTCCGACCGTACGCGGCCGTGACTCGACCCGGGCTGACAGAGCCCCGTAGCCCAGCCTCCCGAGCAGTTGTCCCGCGCCGCACAGACCGAGGGCGACGGCGGCCAGATGGGTGTCCATCCCCCGCCACGTCAGGAGTGGCACGAGGTTGACCGTGGCCGCGAACATGCCCAGCGCGGCCGCCGACATGGCCACGGTGAGCATGATGAAGGCACGGCTGCGTACGACGGTCGCCGGGTGGGGGTCCTGCCGGTGCGCGACGCGGCTCGCCCCGGGCCAAGGCGGCGTCAGCGCCAGCGCGTGCAGCGGAATGGTGACGGCTCCCAGAATCACGGCGAGCAGCAGGAAGACACCCCGCCAGCTCATGAAGTCCAGCAGGTACGCCGTCAACGGGGCGAACACCGTGCTGGCCAGACCCCCCACCAGGGTCAGCGTGGTCAGTGCCCGCAACCGGTGCGGGCCGTACCACGAGGTCAGCGCCGCGAACGCCGGAGGGTAGAGCACCGCGGCCTGGGCCACGCCCGACAGCGCCCAGGCGGCGTAGAAGGCCGGCAGGCTCGGAGCCGCCGCGATCGCCAGTACGGATACGACGCCCACCACCGATCCGGCCGTCATGACCTGCCGGGGCCCGCGGACGTCGATGAGCCGCCCGACGACTATCCCGGCCACGGCTGACACGACGGCGCCGAGGGAGAAGGCGCCCATCGAGGCGGCGGCCGACCAGCCGGTGTCGGCGCTCACCGTACTCACCATCACCGGGAAGGCGTAGTACAGCACGCCCCATCCGGTGATCTGGGTGACGCACAGCGCGATCAGGGCGCGTCGCAGTCCACGCTGCACACCCGTCATGCGACCGGCTCATGTCTCAACGCGGCAAGGCCGCAACGTGCGAGGTGGCGGCCGGCCGGGGGCCAGGATTCGGCGGGCCTCCGGCGAGAGCGCGGGCGCGCTCGATGAATGCCGCCAGGGGCAGCAGGCCGGCTCTGCGAAGACCTGCCCGGCCTGTTGGACAGGACGGTCGACAGAGCACACATCGCATACCTTCCATCAGAGTCCGATGGAGCCGGCCGCATCGCGGATATAGGCGGCAAGCTGACCGGCGACGTAGTCGGCGTCGCGGCTCACCCCGCGCACGGTGTTGGAGGAGAACGAGCGCTGGAACTCCAGCCCCAGGTAGACCAGCCCGACGTGGGTGGTGGAGATCCCGTGGACGTGTGCGGGCAACCCTGCGGCGTCCAGAGCTCCCAGTGAGCGCAGGTAGCCGAGATCGGGCCGGTAGCCGGTGGCGAACAGGGCTACGTCGACCTTCTCCCGCCTCCCATCCGGCCAGACGACCCCGTCGCCGTCGAATGCGGTGAACATCGGCTGCCGGTCGAACCGGCCCGATTCCAAGGCGTCGTGGTAGTCGCCGGTGTCGAGCACGAGCGGGCCGGGCAGGAGGTGCCCGAGCCATGAGCCGGACAGCAGGTCGAAGCCGCTGGTCTCGAGCCAGTGGTGCAGATCCTGGCCGCCGATCCGCTGCTGCATGAAGGAGATCGGCTGCAGGGTCGCGATGGTCACCGAAGCGACCTCGGCCAGCTCGTAGGCCACCTGGACGCCCGAGTTGCCGCCTCCTACGACGACGACTCTCTGGCCGGCGTACCGCTTGGGGTCGCAGTACTGCGCCACATGCAGGATCTCTCCGGTGAAGTCCTCCTGGCCTGGCAGGACGGGCCGGTACGGCGTGCCGAAGGAGCCGCTGGCGGCAACGATCCCGGCGGCGGGGATGGCCTGACCGTCGGCGGTCCGGACGACGAACCCCCGGCCATGGGATTCCACGCCGCTGACTCGTGTCCCGGTGCGGATCTCCACGTCGAGTTGGGCGGCGTAGCTCTCCAGGTAGTCGGCGACCTCGTCACGCGTCGGATAGCGATCGGGATCGCCCGGGAAGGGGAAGCCGGGCATCGCGCTGTAGCGGGCGGGAGAGAACAACGTGAGGCTGTCGTAGTAGCCCGGCCAGGAACCCGAGGGGCGATCGCCGGCCTCCAGGACGAGGGGCCGCATACCCGCATCACGCACGGCACGCGCTGCGGCCAGGCCGGACTGCCCGGCTCCGACGATGACGACTGGATCGGTTGGTGTGGTCATGCCCGGGAATATATATCTGTGATTAGAGATATGTCAAAATGCAGATATGCTGATTGAATGTCCCGGGAAGGGGGGACCCATGCCGCAAACCTCGACCACGACCGCCGGTCCGGACGCCGATAGGCATGCCTGCGCAGCGCCCGACACAACAGCGTCCGACACAACAGCGCCCGACGCACAGGAAGAGCCGGTCGAGCTCAGCCCTGCCGTGCACGGCTTCCTCAAGGCGCTGGCCAGCCCGACCCGGCAGCGCATCATGCTGCTGTTCGCCCGGGGCGCGGAGCTGTCGGTGAACCAGGTGTCCCAGCTCGCCGGAATCGGTCAGCCCCGGGCCTCCGAGCAACTCGCTGAGCTGAAAAGGGGCGGCATCCTCACCTCCCGCAAGGAAGGCAAGGTCGTTCTGTACCGGGCCGACAAGGAGACCGTCGCCTCTGCCCTGTCCAACCTGCAGGCCTATCTCCAGCACTGCTGCTGATCGCCGAGCGGACCCGGCCGATCCACCGGCTCGGTTCAAGCCGACGTTGTCGCCATGCCGCATGCCGGCGCGTTTGACCTGCGGAATCATGCAGGTTCACGGGGTCGCCTGAGCTGTTTGCGGATCGTGGCTGCGCATGTACCGAGCGCCGCCGCGGGTGGCCGGCCTGAACCCGCGCGGTCACCCGCCTCGATGGGGGAGCGCCGGACAGGATGGCAGGTCGAGTGGAGCCGGTGGAGAAGGCAGTTCGCATCGAGATGCTCCTCACCTCATGCACGCCGGTTGAGCCGTGGAACGCGGGGCGGCCCGCCCAGCCCTGACGATGGGCTGAGCGGCGGCCGAGCGTTGTGGGGGGTGGGCGGTGTTATCCGGCCAGGGCGGCGAGTTTGAGGGCGGCGGCCGGTTCGACGCCCAGTTCGTGGGCTGCGGCCATGACCGCGTCGGCGGGGTTGGTGTGCTGGGTGAGGTGGCGGGTGGTGGCGGCCATGAGCTTGGCGGGAGTGTCGGGCGGCAGGCCGAAGTCGTCGGTGATGGCGCGCACGGCCAGGGTGATCGAGCAGACGCCGGTCTCGGGCAGGTCGAGCTGGACCTCTCGCGCCGCTGCCCAGTCGCCGTCGAGCGCGGCGATGACGGAGCGGGCCTGCTCATAACCGGTGGCCAGCAGGAAGGTGGGGGCGCGGCCGTAGCTCTTCATCCCGATGGCGTAGTAGCCGGGCTCGGGGTGGGCCAGCTCGTCCACGCCGTGGGGGCGTACGGTGCCGCAGGAGTGGTCGTTGGGGTCGATCAGCGGGGCGAGCAGGCGGGTGGTGCCGAGGATGGGGTCGAGGTCGAGCCGCAGTTCGGCGGCGATGGAGTGGTCCGGCCGGTAGCCGGTGGCGGCCACGACGTGATCGGCCTTGAGGGTGCGATCGGAGCCTGCGGGCTGTCGGGAGCGGAGTTCGACGGTGCCGTCGGTCAGGACGCGGACGGCGTTGACCTTGAAGCCCGCCGCCAGGTCGACCAGGCCCTTGTCGATGAGCAGGCGCAGGCCCGAGCCGAGGGAGCCGCGGGCGGGCAGGGCGTCCGCTTCGCCGCCGCCGTAGGCGCGGTCCGGCGCGTCGGCGCGGATGGCCCAGGTGATGCGGGTGCCTGGCGCCTGCTCGGCCAGGTCGGCGAGCGTGAGGAGCGTGGTGGCGGCCGAGTGCCCGGCGCCGGCCACGATCGTGTGGCGGCCGGCGAAGCGGTCACGGTCGGCGCCGAGCACGTCGGGCAGGGCGTGGCAGATCCAGTCGGCCGCCTGGCGCTCGCCGTGGGCGGGCAGCCCGTTGGCGCCGAGCACGTTCGGTGTTGCCCAGGTGCCGGAGGCGTCGATCACCGCCCGCGCGCGGATCTCGCTGTCGTCGGCCAGCCGTATGACGAACGGAGCGTTCTCGCGGCCCGCCGTACGGAGCCGGTCGACGTGTACGCGGCTGATCGCCGCCACGCGCGCCCCGTAGCGGACGTGCGGAGCGATCGAGGGGTGGCCGGCCAGCGGCTCGAGGTAGGCGGAGACGAGGTCCTCGCCGGTGGGCAGCGTCTCGGGGCCGGGCGGCGTCCAGCCGGAGGCGCGCAGCAGGCGCACCGCGGCGGCGTCGGTGTTGTAGCGCCATGGGCTGAACATGCGCACATGTCCCCACTGGCGCACCGAGGAACCGGCGACGGGCCCGGCTTCCAGGACGACGAAGGGCAGGCCACGTTCATCCAGGTGAGCCGCGGCGGCCAGGCCCACGGGGCCGGCGCCGATGACGGCCACGGGCAAAGCGGTGTTCATCGGGCGAAGTCCTTTCCAAGTCGAGCGGTTCTGCGCAGCGGTGTCAGGGCCAGGCCGGAGACGGCGTACATCACCAGGCCGTAGGCCGGCACGATGAGGCTGACGAGGGCCGCGGCGGCGGCCAGCACGATCCCGTAGGCGATCGGCCCGTCCAGAGCCAGGCCGTGCACCACCGCCACCGCGGCGGCCGGCACCACCACGACGTTCACCGCCATGGCCGCCACCAGCGCGCGCGGGCGGCGCAGCATGGCGGTCAAGCCTTGCCCGGTGAGCGCGGTGCCGATGGTGATCATGGTCGCCACCAGCAGCAGGAGAAGTCCCAGCGTGACCAGTGGAGACCCCATGTCACAGGCCGTAGGCAGCCAGGACGCCGCCGGCGTAGGCGGCGATCGGCGCCGCCACGTGTTCGGCGTCGCGGTGCACGCCACGCAGGGTGTTGGAGGCGAAGGAGCGCTGGAACTCCAGTCCGACGTAGCCGAGCCCGAGGTGGGTGGTGGACAGGCCGCCCGCGTGCAGGGGCAGCCCTGTTTCGTCGAGGGCGCCGAGCGGAGCCAGGTAGTCCAGGTGCGGCAGGTAGCCGGTCGCGTAGATCACCGCATCGACGCGCTCACGCTCGCCGCCGGCCCGCACCACCTGGTCGCCGTCGAAGGCGGAGAACATCGCACGGCGCTGCAGGCGGCCGTCGGCCAGGGCGGCGGCGTAGTCGCCGGTGTCCATGACCAGGGTGCCGCTGGCGACGCGGGCCAGCCAGGCGGGCGGGAGCTGGTCGAAGCCGGTGGTGGTGTGCCAGTAGTGCACGTCCTTGCCGCCGACGATCTGCGGCATGAGCTGCAGCGGCTGGCGGGAGGCGATCGTGACGTCGGCCACCTCGGCCAGTTCGTAGGCGACCTGGACGGCGGAGTTGCCGCCGCCGACCACCACGACGCGCTGCCCGGCGTAGTGCTTGGGGCTGCGGTAGTCGGCCACGTGCAGGGCCTGCCCGGTGAAGCCGTCCTGGCCCGGTATGGCGGGGATGTAGGGGTTGCCGAAGGAGCCGCTGGCCGCGATCACACCCATGGCGCGCAGCGTCTCCCCTGCGGCGGTGTGCACCAGGAAGCCGCCTGCGCCGTCGCCCTCCACCGCGGTGACGCGGATGCCGGTGCGGATCTCAGCGTCCAGGCCGTCGGCGTAGCGCTGCAGGTAGGCGACGACTTCGTCGCGGGTGGGGTAATGGTCGTCGTCGCCGGGGAAGTCCTGGCCGGGCATGGCGCTGTAGCGGGCGGGCGAGAACAGGGTGAGGCTGTCGTAGTAGCTGCTCCACGAGCCGGTGGGCGTCGGGCCGGCTTCGAGGATGACGGGCGTGCGACCGGCGGCGCGCAGGGCGCGGGCGGCGGCCAGGCCGGACTGGCCGGCGCCGATGACGATGGTGTCCATGCCGCCGAATCATATCCTCATATCCAGAAATGACAATACGGTAGAGTCGTGCCATGCAGACGGCAGGCAGCGGCATCCAGCTCACCGACGCGGCGCGCGGCTTCCTCAAGGCACTGGCCAGCGACACCCGCCAGCAGATCCTGTTCCTGTTCGAGGGCGGGGTGGAGCTGACCGTGAGCCAGGTGGCCGAGCGCCTGTCGCTGGCCCAGTCGGCCACCTCCACACACCTGGCGACGCTGCGCGAGGGCGGGGTGCTCACCTCCCGGCGCGAGTGGAAGACCGTCTACTATCGCGCCAACCCCGACGGGGCGCGACAGGCGCTGGCCGACCTGCAGGCCGCTTTGGCCGCGTGCTGCCCGCCGGGCGATGACCCCTCCGCCGGCGGTTGCGGCTGACCGGGCCGGAAGCGGCCACACGTCCCAGCTTAGGCTCTCGTCTAATTTGACAATCCTCTAATCAATGGTTCAGAATCTGAGCTGTTTAGATGAGCTTCTATTCAGGAGGTGCGCGATGCGCGCTCTGCTCACCCGCCTGCGCCGCCCCGCTGGCATCTCGGGGGACATCTCGGGCGTCACCTTCAACGAGGCGACCTCGGAGGTGTGCGACCGCACCTGCCGCGCTGAGGCCGCCATCGAGCGCGCCCGCACCTCCGCCCTGTCGTCCCTGTCCTTCCGCTGACCCGCGCGCCATCTGGAGAGCCGTCATGAGTGACCGTTGCTGTGGCACCACCGCCATCGAGATCGAGCCGTTCACCACCCCTCAGCAGACCACCCCCGGGCAGACCGGCGCGCTGCCGGTCGTCGTGATCGGCGCCGGCCCGGTCGGCCTGGCCGCCGCCGCCCACCTGGCGGAGCGCGGCATCGACTTCACGATCCTCGAAGCCGGCGACCGCGTCGCCGCCTCGGTGGCCCAGTGGGGCCACGTTCGGGTGTTCAGCCCGTGGAAGTACAACGTCGACGCAGCCGCCCGCCGTCTCCTGGAGGCCGACGGCTGGACCGCTCCGGACGGCGAGTGGCTACCCACCGGCGCCGAGCTCATCGATGACTACCTCGCCCCGCTGGCCAAGCTGTTCGGTGACAGGGTGCGCCTCGGCGTGAAGGTCACCGCGATCAGCCGCCTCGGCTACGACCGGGTACGCACGGCAGGCCGGGAGGAGGTGCCGTTCCTGATCCGCCTGGAGAGCGGCGAAGAGCTGCAGGCGCGCGCGATCGTCGACGCGTCCGGCACCTACACCAGTCCGAACGTGCTCGGGGCGAGCGGCCTGCCCGCGCACGGCGAGGGTGCGGTCTTCGTCGACCACGCCCTGCCCGACGTGCTCGGCGCGGACCGTGACCGCTACGAGGGCAAGCACACGCTGGTGGTCGGGGCAGGGCACTCGGCCGCCACCACCCTGCTGGCCCTGGCCGAGCTGCCGGACACGCCGATCACCTGGGCGATCCGCGGTGGCAGCGCGAGCCGCACCTACGGCGGCGGCGACGCCGACGCGCTTCCGGCCCGCGGGGCGCTCGGCACCCGGCTGCGCGCCCACGTCGAATCCGGCCGCATCACCCTGCTGACCGGCTTCTTCGCCCACCGCGTCAACGCCACTGACCAGGGCGTCGAGGTGGTCAGCCGCGACCCGTCCGGGCACGAGCAGAGCGTCACCGTGGACCGGATCGTGTCGGCCACCGGCTACCGCCCCGACCACTCCATCGCCGCCGAACTCCGGCTCGACCTCGACCCGGTGCTCGGCTCCACCCGCGCCCTGGCCCCGCTGATCGACCCCAACCAGCACTCCTGCGGCACCGTCCCCGCCCACGGCGTGGACGAGCTCGCGCACCCCGAGCCCGGCTACTACGCGGTCGGCGTCAAGAGCTACGGCCGCGCCCCCACGTTCCTCATGGCCACCGGGTACGAGCAGGTTCGCTCCGTGGTCTCCGCCCTGGCCGGGGACTGGGATGCCGCCCGCGACGTCCAGCTCGACCTGCCCGAGACCGGCGTGTGCTCCTCCAACCTGGCCGAGGCCCAGGAGCAGCGGGTCGGCCTGGCCACCGGCATCAGCGGCGGCCTGCTGTCCACCCCGCTTCCCCTCGCCACCGCCACCGCCACCGCCGAGTCCGGCGGCGGCTGCTGCGGGTGAAAGGAACAACCCCGATGTCCGACGGCTACCCCACCGCCGCCCAGAAGGAGGCATTGCGCCTAATCTGCGACCACGAGCCGATGCCCGCCCACCGGCTGGCCGACGAACTGGTCGCCGCCCGCAGGCCCAGCACCAACCCCGGATACGCGCCGGCGATCGCCCGAATGGCGGGAACGCTCGCCTGGCGTCTGCAAGCCCAAGGCTTCATCACCGAGACCCACGCAGGCGGGTGGGCGACCACGGCTGAAGGCCGCGCGCTGATCGCCTGTCCGGCATGAGTTCCACCGCCGAGACCGCCGCCCTCGAACAGCAGGGCGGCGGTCCGCCGCGTTCCGGACATGGCCGGCGGGTCGTCGCTGCGCTGGCCATCACCCAGACCATCGGCTACGGCGTGCTCTACTACGCCTTCTCCGTCTTCCTCGCCCCGATGGCGCGCGACCTGCACGCCACCAACACACAGGTCGCCGCCGCCCTCACCCTGTCCATCCTGATCGCGGCCCTGTGCGCGCCGCTGGTCGGCCGCCTGCTGGACGTCCGCGGCGGGCGCGCGCTGATGACGGCGGGGTCGTTGCTGGGCGCCGCAGCGGTGCTGGCCTGGTCCAGGGTGGAGAGCCTGCCGCAGTTGTACGCGGTGTTCGCGCTCGTCGGCGTCGCCTGCTCCATGGTGTTGTACGAGGCCGCCTTCGCCGTCATCGTCTCCCTCTACGCCGGCAACGAGCGCGGCCGGGCGAACGGGCTGCTGGCACTGACCATCGTCGCCGGGTTCGCCTCCTCGATCTTCCTGCCGCTCACCGGCCTCCTCGTCGACCGGTACGGCTGGCGTACGGCGCTGGCGATCCTGGCCCTGGTCTACGGGATGGCGGCGATCCCGCTGCACGCCCTCGTACTGCGCCGCCGCACCCGTACGGCAAGCACGCAGGCGTCCGCCGCGGCGCGGGAGCGGGCCGACATCGTCAAGGCGGCCACCCGCCGGCGGCCGTTCTGGTTGCTGGTGATCGCCTTCACCGCCAACGGCGGCGCGGTCGCCACCGTGGCGGTCCTGCTCATCACCTACCTGATCCACCTGGGCCACTCACCCGTGCTGGCCGCCACCCTGGCCGGGCTGCTGGGCGTGCTGTCAGTGACCGGCAGACTGGTCACCACAGGCCTGCAGACCCGGCTGCCCGCCGCCCTCATCGCCGCCGCCATCTTCGCCCTGCAAGGCGTGGCCGCCCTCCTCCTGCCGCTGATCGGGCGTAGCGTGGCGGGCGCGATCGGCGCGGTGCTGCTGTTCGGGCTCGGCTTCGGCATCGCCTCCATCACCCTGCCGCACCTGCTGGTCGGCCGCTACGGCACCGCCGCCTACGCCTCGCTGGCCGGCCGCATCGCCGTCTTCTCCGTCGCCGACAAGGCGCTGGCCCCGCTCGGCGCGGTCGCCCTCGCCCAGGCCGCAGGGTATGGCTGGGTGATGGGCGCGGTGGCCGCCGCCTGCGCGATCGCCGCGTTCGCGCTGGTGGCCTACCACCGCTTATAATTTCGACAGACTTCTAATCAGGAGGGTTGTCATGACCGTCCCCGCCGGCCAGTGCTGCGCCCCGATCGCCCGCGAACCGCTGGCCGAGGACGCCGCCGCCGAGCTCGCCGTCATGCTCAAGGCGGTCGCCGACCCGGTACGGCTGCGCCTG
Source organism: Nonomuraea sp. B5E05 (assembly GCF_039880665.1). Taxonomy (NCBI): domain Bacteria; kingdom Bacillati; phylum Actinomycetota; class Actinomycetes; order Streptosporangiales; family Streptosporangiaceae; genus Nonomuraea; species Nonomuraea sp. B5E05. The sequence continues at coordinate 64,674 of NZ_JBDPMJ010000032.1, read as the reverse complement.
CTGTCGATGATCGGCTCCCACGCCGGCGGCGAGGCCTGCGTGTGCGACCTGACCGGCACCTTCGACCTGACCGCCCCCACCATCTCCCACCACCTCAAGGTGCTGCGCACGGCCGGGCTGATCGACGGCGAACGGCGCGGCACCTGGGTCTACTACCGCATCATCCCCGAGGCGGTGAACAGGCTCGGAGCCTTGTTCACCCCGCTCACGGAGCCCTCTCCCGGACCCGGCCCTCAGCTGACCCCTGGGCCTGCCGCGGGAAGCACCGAGCTGGAGCTGCTGCCCGCATGACGGCCGCCCCCGGCCCGTCGACGTCCTGGTGATCGGCGGCGGGCAGGCGGGCCTGGCCGCCGGGTACTACCTGCGCCCGGCGAAAACCGACTTCGTCATCCTCGACGCCCAGGACAGGGCCGGCGGCGCGTGGCGGCACGCCTGGAACAGTCTGCGCATGTTCTCGCCCGCTCAACACAGCTCACTGCCCGGCCGCATGATGCCCATCCCCCGGTGGGGGCTACCCGAGCGCGGCCGAGGTCGTCGCCTACCTGGCCGACTACGAACGCCGCTACGACCTAACGGTGCTGCGCCCGGTGACGGTGCACGCGGCGCGGCGCGGCGACGGTCACCTCCTGGTCGAGGCCGGTCACGGCGTCTGGCAGGCCACGGTCGTGATCAGCGCGACCGGCACCCGGTGGCGTCCCTACATCCCGCACCATCCCGGCCTGCGCGACTTCGGCGGGGAGCACCTGCACACCGCCGGCCACCGCGTCCCCGAGCCGTTGCGCGGCATGCGTGTGGTCATCGTCGGCGGCGGCAACTCCGCCGCCCAGCTGCTGGCCGAAGCGTCCACGCTCGCCGAGGTGACCTGGGTGACATCGTCGCCGTCCCACCCGTGCGCGAGGCCCGCGACCGCGGCGTGCTCAAGGCCGAGCCCACGGCCCGCCTCGGCCACGTTGATCGGCGCCGGCCCGCCCGGCAGCTGGCCGCCGAGATCTCCACCCAGCTGTAGTGCGCTTCGCGCCGCGCCTGGCAACCAGACCGACCTCTAATTAGATTCTCATCTATCTTGACGGGCATCGAAACAACGTGAGATGGTGGCGACTGCTTAGATATCCATCTAACTTATGGCTGGGGTGGACGATCCACCCTGCTCGGCAGGGAGACCACGATGACGAACCAGACCAGCGGCGGCTTCCTCGGCGACCTGGAGGAGGCCTTCGCCCCGCCCGCCGCCGGAGGCTGCTGCGGCTCCCCTACTACCCCCACCGGCCGGCAGTCCGACGGCGCCGGGCAGGCCACGGAGCTGACCGCTGCGGCGACGGCCTGCTGCGGCAGCCCGGCCGCCGCCAGTCAGGCCGCCCAGGGCGGTTGCTGCGGCCAAGCACCGGCTCCGGCCAGCACTCAGGCCGGCTCCCAGCCGGCCGCCGGATGCTGCGGATGACCACCACAGCGCCTCGCCTCGGCCAGGGCAGGCCGGACCTGGCCCTCCTGGTGGAAGCGGTGTCGGCCACCCGCATGCACGCCACGGTGCGTGAGCTGGCCGGCGACCGCTATGCCGGGCGGCGCGTGGGCTCGCCCGGCAACCGCGCCGCCGCCTCCTGGCTCGCCGAACAACTTGGCGGGCTGGGCGCGCAGGTGCAGCTGTCGGAGTTCGACGTGGCAGGGGTGCGCGAGTTGTACGCGACGCCCGTGCTCGAATGGAGCAGCGCCGGGCGGACGCGGCGCCTGGAGCACCGCCGCGACTTCGTCGAGCACCTGGCCTCCGCCGAACTGCCACATCCGCGCACCGCCCTCCTGACCAAGGTCCCCGAGACCGATCCCAAGACCGGCCCGGAGAGCGGCCTGCACGGCCGATGGGTGCTGGCCGACGCCACCACCTGGGGGCGAGCGTGCGAGCTGGCCGAGGCGCAGGGCGCGGCCGGAGTGCTGACCGTACGCGGCACCGACACCGACGGCTGGATGCCCAAGATGATCGCGGGGCCGCCTGCCCGCGCGGTGCCCGTCATCGCCGTGCGTCCCGAGGTCCACCGGCATCTGGGCGAAGCCCAGGACAACGGCCTGGTCCAGGTGACCGGCTCAATGCCGCTGCGGCAGATCGCCACCCGAGGCCGCAACGTTTACGCCCGTTTTCCCCGCACCGAGACCCGCGGCCACCGAGGTGGTGACGGTCACGGCGACGGGCCCGTCGGTGTGAACCAGGGGCTGCGGGTATTGCTGAGCGCGCACTACGACGGCGTCGGCGACGATCCCGACCGGCGCCTGCCCGCGGCCGCGGACAACGCCTCCGGGGTGGCCGCGGTCCTGGAGGCCGCCCGAGTGCTGGCGGCCGCTGCTCCACCCGGGGCGCTGGAGCTGACGGCGGCCTTCCTGGATGCCGAGGAGGCAGGCGCGTGGGGCTCGGCCCACCACGCCGCCACCCTGCCGCCGGACACGCTCGTGATCAACCTCGACGGTGCCGCACAGCTGCACGAGGCCGCCGCTGTCGAGGCGGGCGGACCCGCTCACGCTTTGCTGGCCACTCTGGACCAGGCCGCCCGCCTGACCGGCGTGCCGCTGAAGGCGGGCGCGATGGCCTCCGACAACCGCCGCTACGCCGCCGCCGGGCTGGCCTCGATCGGTGTCGGCATGGGCATGCCCGGCTACCAGACTCCGGCCGAGACTCCGGATCGCGTTCAGCCGGACACGCTGATGGCCGCCGCCCGGCTGCTGGTGGTGACCGTCATGCTGCTCAACACGTAGGAGGAACGCCAGAGCGGGAAACAGCTCCCCTCACCCAGGCTGTCGAGGCGGCCAAGGCCAGTTCGACGGCAGGCCGCAGAGCTGGCCGGTTCACAGTCAGGACGATGATGACGCATGACGGCCAGCGTGCGCGGCGCTATCCGGTCGGCGGCGCGCCGTCTCGCGCGGCGAGAGCGGCGAGGGCCTCGGTGGCCGACACGGCGGTGATCAATACTCGGTCGGTGGAGCCAGGCAGCAGGGGTTCGAGGGTTTCCGATGTCCTGAGACATCACAAAAGCGCGGCCACCGCTGGGACCGGGAACGGCCGGAGGCCTGAACATGGTGATCGGGCTTCCATCTGCGCCCTACGCCGTATCTCCTCCTGCCGGGCATGCGGTCTTTTGTGTGAGCAGGGTACAGAGCAGGGCCGTGAGCACGAAGCCGACCACCACGGGGACCCCTATCAGCATGCCGAATGCAAGGGTCTCGTTGGACATCCAGGAGTCATAGTCCGGCTGGATGACGACGACCGCCAGCATGACGAAGGGGGCCACCAGACCAACGGCCGGCCAGTGGGGCAGGCGGGCCAACCACGCAGCCACCATGCTGAGCGGGAAGGGCGTCAGCGCAAACGCCATTGCCAGCTTGAGCTCGGAATCCGAGTCGGTGGTCGGCCAGGCGAGGAGGAGCAGCAGCAAGACCGCCACTGCGGACCCGGCCAAGGCCGACCTCAATAGGAGACGCACAGCGTGATTGTCGCAAATCAGGGGCGGACAGGTCGATATACGAAAACTGGCCTGCGGAACCTCGGCGGCCAGTAAAGGCCAGTCGTCAGACGACGGTCTTCCCGATCATGCATCCTGGAGCGTGTGACCATGCCGCAACTCCCCGACCCGGTGCCACCCGGGACAAGCCGAGCAGGCCGGGGCCACGGGGCCAAGGTCGTTCCTCCAGTTGAGGGCTCCACCTTGTCCCCGTGGCCCCGGCTTTCCCTTCCCTATGTCGGCGAGATGGAGCTTCCGGATTGTGTTCAAGGTCGTTGGAGCCTTACAGCAAGGAAGGATGGCGCTTGGTGGAGCTTGTTGTAAGCGGCTTCGTCGATTTCCCGGAGGTCGGCCGTGGGGCGCGGTTCGATGAGCTGCTGAAGTACGAACCCTGCGGCCAGTAGCTCGTTTAGGAAGGTCTCCAGTGGCAGGCGCTGGTAGTGGATCGAGAGCTTGCTGTCTCCGATGGGGAGGTCTCTCCAGTCGTGGCTGAAGTACGAGCCTCCGAAGTGGCCCCAGTCGGCTGTGGGATGCGTGGTCGATATCAGGAGCCATCCACTTGGACGCAGGACGCGGCGTAGTTCACCCAGCAGTTGCACGCGGTTTCTGACGTGCTCGTATACGAGGGCGCAGACTGCTCCGTCGAAGGATGCGTCAGCGGCGAAACCGAGTGGCTCTTCGAGATCATGAAGGAATAGTTCTGCTTGGCCGTGCACGTGTGCTTGCGCGTGGCGCAGTAGTGTGGCGCTGCCTTCGACTCCGACGACCTGGGCACCACGGGCCGAGAGCTCGGCCGCATAGTGGCCTGCTCCACAGCCGACATCCAGGATTCTGGCCCCGGAGACATTGCCCGCGAGTCGAAGCATCGCGGGTCTGTCGGTGTAGGCGTTGTAGGGGCTCGTCCCTGCGTGTTCCGCGAAGTGGTCGCCGAGTGCGTCATGATAAGCAGTCGCCTTGTGCATCGGGACATCATGGCGCTGCCGCTCGTCCTCTTGCCATCGAGTTTCAGGAGGCGGTGGATGGTCCGGGTCCTGGCCTGAGTGGCCTTGCGAAGACCGGCGGTGGAGCGGTCTCATGCGGCGCTCGGTCGGCGAGTTCGGTGGGTATGGCGCGGATGGCGCTACGCGGCGCGCCGTTGCGGTAATGGCTGCGGACGGGGCGGCCGGTCTGCTTTTCCAGTTCGGCAACGTCGATGAAGTCGAGTGCGGGCGGGGTGGCGATGATCTGGACGGTCCAGCCGGCTTCTTGGGCGAGGGTGACGAGGCGGCCGACGTCGGGGGCGGGTCCTGCGGCGCAGACGATGATGTAGAGGACCTTGCCGGGTTGGGTCACGCGGTGACTCCCAGGGTTGCCGCGTACTCGCGGGCTTCGCGGCGGACGCTGATCGGAGCGGTTGCCAGGATGTCACGTACGAGCCGGAGGGCTGTGGGGCGGCCGGTGACTTCTTCGGGGGCGATCTCACCTGCGGCGCGCAGGATGTGCAGGGCTCGGTCGTGCTGGTTGCGCATGAGGAAGGCGCGGGAGGTGTCGAGGAGCAGGGTGGCCTTGCGTTCGTTGATCGGGAGCTGGTCCAGTTCGACCTGGCGGGCGTAGTCGATGGCGGTGCCGGCGTCGCCGAAGCGCAGGGCGACGTTGACGCGGTGGCACAGGACGTTGTTGGGGCCGAACGCGGTCCACATGTGGTTGGCGTCGTGGCCGAGTCTGGTTCCCGCTTCGGCGGCTTCGTCGAGGAGTTCGGCGGTGTTGTGGCGGTTGCCGGTGCTGGCGGCGGCGATGGCTCCGCGCAGCAGCAGTGAGCCGTAGATGGACAGGTCGTCCGGGGAGGGTGCGGACAGGTCGGCGTCCATGCGTTGGGCTGCGCCGCGTGCGGTGTCGGTGGCGGCGAGGTGGTGTCCGCCGTCCATGAGGGCGTGGGTGATGCTTGCGCAGGAGGGCGGGCAGCTTGGCGGTCACCTGGGTGTCGAATGCTCAGCTGAGGCACGCGCGAACACTTGCTCACCTTCCTCTGGCGGCACTTCGGCAAGCGCCTCGCCGGAGCCCATCGCATCCAGTCGCCTCTGCCATAGCGAGCCGTCGCGTTGCCGTGGTCGCAAGGTCTCAGCTCGCTGGGGCCGGCCCTGCTCACGTTTCTGGTAATCGCCGCGTACTCGAGACCGGACCTGCGGGAGGCGGGCTGCACGGTCACGAGCCGGCTCGCGACCTGGACATCAGTGCCCAGACGATCCACAAGTATGGCTCGCCAAGTGGAGCCGAACGAAACCGTCCTGGCCATGCATATCCATACGAATATCGAACCCGGCCCGGCAGCCGGACCGCGCTCCCCGAACCGGCCGGTAATCGCGCTGTCCCTGCTCAGCAGCTCTCGCTGCTCAGAGCAGATCTGCCCCAGGCAGATCGTGTCGACACGGGTCCGGATCGCCTCACAAGATGGACGCATGAGCGAAGAATCGAAACTTCCGCTGTTCAACCCACGGATGAGACGCGAACTCTATGAGCAGCGTGTTCTCGTTCTCGACGGCCCTCTCGACGACGACAATGGGACGCTGCTGGCCACCCAGCTGATGGCACTCGCCACGCAGGATGCGTCGTCCGATATCGCCTTGTGGATTCATTCCCCAGGTGGCTCGGTCCCGTCGATGCTTGCGATCCGCGACATCATGCGTCTCATTCCCTGTGACGTATCGACCCTCGTCCTGGGTATCGCTTACAGTGCCGGGCAGTTCCTGCTGTCGTCGGGGGCCCGTGGGAAGCGCCGCGCTCTACCGCACTCACGAGTCCTGATGCACCAAGGCTCGGCGGGAATCGGTGGCACCGCGGTCGACATCGAACTGCAGGCCGGCGACCTTCGGCATACGCGCGACACGGTGCTCGGTCTGATTGCCGAGGACACAGGTCAGCCTGTCGAGCGCATATTCGAGGATTCTCTGCACGATCGTTGGTACACGGCACAGGAAGCACTGGACTACGGCTTCATCGACGCCATCGTGCAGAACTTCGACGAAATCGCGCCACAAAACCGCCCACGGCTCGGATTCGGCGTCACCCAAGGAGTCGGCCAGTGACCACATATACGATCCCGAACGTCATCGCCTCGAACCCTCGTGGCGAGCGGATCATGGATGTCTACTCGCACCTGCTCACCGAGCGGATCGTCTACCTGGGCACCGCAATCGACGCGGGCGTCGCGAATGCTCTCATCGCGCAGCTGATCTTTCTGGAATCAGACAACCCCGAGGCGGAGATCCAGTTCTATATCAACTGCGAAGGCGGAGACCCGAGCGCGATGCTCGCGATCTACGACACCATGCGCCATATCCGCCCGCGGGTTTCGACGACCTGTGTGGGACAGGCCGTCGCGGTGGGTGCCGTACTTCTCGCCGCGGGCGCCGAAGGCAAACGTGCCGCTCTCCCACACGCACGGATCATCCTGCACCAGCCGGCAGCCCAGGGGCGCGGAGCGATCCCCGATCTCATCTTGCAGGCCGACGAGGTCGTACGTGTCCGGGCGGACATCGAGCGCATACTTTCGCGGCACACCGGCCAGACGGTCGAGACCCTTCGCGCCGACACCGATCACGATCGCGTGTTCACCGCTACCGCGGCCTTGGAGTACGGGCTCCTCGATCAGATCATCGAGGAGCGTTCATAGGCCCGTGGACAACCCCGGCAAGCCGCGCTACGCGGCCAGAGCATACGCCGCCGAGCAGGTGGCACCTCTCGACGCGCCCTGCTGAGCAGGCCGCAAACTCTCGGCAACGGCAAGGGTCAGATCGACCAGGGTCACATCCAGGGCCCCGGCGACCGCGGCGATCATTTCGCTCGACGGCTCCTTGACGCCTCGTTCGATCTCGGAGAGATACTGCGGCGAGACTCCGGCGCGGCTTGCCGTCTCGCTCAACTTCTCGCCCCGCTCATGGCGAAGCCCTCTCAAGCGCTCACCGAGCACCTGCCGCCACAGCGGCTCGCGAGCCGGAGACGGCTCGGAGGCGGTCCGATTGATCGCTGGACGCAACGGCATGGATGAGGCCATACCTCACCATAGGTCGACGGCGCGTTCGAGTTCTGCCAGCTTCGCGCAGAGCAGAACCGTCTCCGCTTACCCTTGCCCAGCCCCAATGCCGTTTAGATAGTGATCTTTCCGGTAGCATCGCCCGATGATCTTGGCCGGTGGTACAGGTGGTTCGGGGCGGTTGACGGATCTGGTCGCGGTTGGTGCGTTGACATCGCTGATTCCTCGCCAGGCCCTGGACGCGGCCATCGCCGCGCACGGGTGCCGGGAGCGGCGCGTGCGCAAACTCCCCGCGCATGTGGTCGTCTACCTGCTGATCGCGTTGTGTCTCTACCCGGACGACGACTACGAGGAAGTCGCCGAGAAGCTGACTGGCATGCTGGCGCTGGTGCCGGGGGCGCGCTGGCAGGCGCCGACCCGCGGGGCGATCACTCAAGCCCGCCAGCGGCTGCGACCTGAGCCGGTCAAGGAGGTGTTCCAGCAGGTCGCCCGGCCTGCTGCGACCGAGTCGACGCCAGGTGCGTGGCTGAAGGGCCGGCGGGTGATGGCGATCGACGGGTTCGTCGTGGACTTGCCCGACACCGAAACCAATGTCGCCGAGTTCGGCCGCGATAACGCCGGCGGATACGAGACCGCGTTCCCGCAGGCCCGGGTGGTCGCCATCAGCGAATGCGCGAGTCACGCCATCGTGGCCGCCGATGTGGCGGGCTGCTGGGCCGGCGAGCAGACTCTCGCCTTCTCCCTGTATCGACGGCTGAGCAAGGAGATGCTGCTCACCGCTGACCGCGGCTTCTACAGCTTTCCCGCCTGGAACGAGGCCCGTCGCAGTGGCGCGCATCTGCTGTGGCGGGTTCAGGCCGGGTTGCGTCCGTGTTGGCTGCGTGACCTGGATGATGGGTCCTGGCTCGCCGTCATCACCAAACCCGCCGGTCTGCGCCGGTCGCAGAAGGACCGGCTGCGCGAGGCAGCACGCCAAGGCCGAGACTTCGATCCCGACGATGCGGTGATCGTCCGGGTGGTCGACTACACCGTGCCCGACCGCAAAGGCGAGCACATCCGGCTGATCACCAGCATTCTCGACCCAGCCGAGGCCACCGCCGAGGAGCTGGCCCGTTGCTACCATGATCGCTGGGAGGCCGAAACAGGCATCGACCAGCTGAAGACGCACTTACGCGGGCCTGGTCGGATCCTGCGCTCCCGTACCCCCGAGCTGGCCTATCAGGAGATCTGGGCCTACCTGCTCACCCACTGGGCGTTATGCACGCTGATCTGCACCGCCGCCACCACGGCCGGCATCGACCCCGACCGGATCAAGTTCCTGGGCACCGTCCGCATCGTGCGCCGCTCGGTCACCGACCGCGCGGCCTTTCCCCCCTGAGCCGCACGACGCAACCTGGAACCGGGCCCTCCACCAGGTCGCGCACCGACGGAACACCAACCCGCACCGCCGCCACCGTTCCTACCCGCGAGCCGTCAAACGCTCTCGCAAGAGCAGCTACCGCGAACGACGCCCCTCCGACAAAGGCACCCGATACGCAGGACCGCCGACCGTCGCACTCTTGCCCACGCCATCGACCGCACAGACGGGACCGTGATCATTTCTTATCTGAACGGCATTGGACCTCAGAGCAAGTCGCCCTGTAGATGGCGTTACTGCGGAGCATCTATGATGACTCGGCTGGCTGGCTGAACCATGAGACTGAATTTAGGTCTTTCGTGAAGGAAATATTGGCCCAATCCCTGAGGATGGCCGGTTCGGGTTCCGTTGTGAAGATATATACCAGCAGCCCCCTGGGAAATTCTCTTCGCAGGACCTGTGCATCAGGGATCCATGGATATGGATTCTGGTCGTCGCCGATATTTTCAGTGCAGAACGCTCCAATTGTTGCGGTCTCGATTCGCTGAAATTGGACACATCGCTTGTGCGTACCAGCCTTTGCCCGTGGAAACGAATCCGTTCCCGTGATCCGATAACCTGAAGGCACGTACAACGGCACGAGCAGCGGCCCTCCATATTCGTGCACCGCCCGCTCGATTGATTCTCGGGACATATGGTTATACGCACCATTATTCCCGCAGGACGATAAAGCCAAGGCTCCGCACGTCAATGCAACGAGCAGCCAATAAGTGCTGAACGTGGCGCGTGTGGAGCCTTGGATCATGATCATCTTATCCTAGCCTTGAGGTGCACGATCCGGCCTTGCGCGATTTCTCTCCTGGTTCTGTACCTCGCATATGTAAGTCCCGCCTGTCCCACATTCGAAGACCTCACCCATTGCCTGGTCAACCAACTGAAGCCAGGCATATTGCCACCATTTGAGGCTGACGTCAGCATTCGTCTTGAGTCCGAGGGCGAACCCCAGTTGGTAGGGGCCATCCTTCAGCCACTGTCCCTGATCCACCTCGATGGAGTAATCCGAAGGCCGTTCCTCGTCCACCTTAATGAAATATTCATCGCAGTCGACGAACTTGATCGGAACCTCTAGGCCCACTGCCCCCAAGTTGGCCGTCGCGGTGAACTCGGTTGTGTCACAGTCCCCTCGAAGTCTTTGGCGGGATCATAGTCCTGCCACTGGCCGCCCACGTTCACGGGATGGCTGGCGGTTTCCTCGTCATAAGCTGTGGATTCAAGCCTTGCGTTGCCTATCTCGAAGTCGGTCGTACCGCTCAGGTTTTCGTTGGGGGTGGCGATGCCCTTGTTGGTGTAACCGTGCCAATCGGCGGTCTTGCTGTCGTCCTCGATGCTCTGGGCTTGCCACATGGAGTGGAGCTTCCCAAGCCATTCGCTACCACGCTTGATGGTCAGGAGGAAGTCTCCGCCATCTGTGGGATTCCAGGTTGCTGTAGTGCCAACACTGTTGCTAGGCGCTGCATCCGCCGGTGCACCTTCTGCCACCGCAAGTACCGCTGGGCCATCTTCCACTAGCCGGACTCGCTTAAGGTCGTAGCTCCTGGGCACGGTGGCGATGACGCTGCGCTGAATGCCGTCCTTGGTCCTCTGCGCCGGCACTGTCAGCTCGAACACATCCAAGTCGGCTACATCGTAACGCCGACCTTCCGCAGCGGTGTCCTTGATGATGGTGTCCTGTGCTTCCTTCAGCGCAACGGGAAGCGACTTCCGTTGGCTCTGGGCGGCGCGTGCCTGGTCGCGTGTAGTGTCGATTGAATCGCTAGTCCAAGTTACGTCGATCGGCGTGCGACTCTCTCGCGCCTCGGGCTGCGCGGCTGCGGGCGCCGCCAGCCATTGGATCGATAACAGGATCGCTACGAAAACTCCCAACAGTCTGTTACGCATTGCATCCTTTCAGTGCATCGCGAGATGTGCCGCAGGCAAGGCGACTTGACCGGTGGACTTGTCTGCGGCCTTACATCTTCGGGAAGCTACCGCGCATGAAGACTTCCTACAAGGGCTTGACAATATGTCAAATATCAGCTTCTTGATGTGTATGATGCGATGCATCCGCCCAAGTTGAACCGCTCCAAGCGATTGGGTGGCATCGCCCGCTGGCCATGACCAGCGCAATCATGAACAACCGTGCGATGGCGCGGCGCATATAGCGACTGGCGAGCAGAATCGCAGAAATTATTGAAATCGAAGGTAGTGGTTCGACGCAAAGCTACTCGGACAAGCGGAAGCGAGCCAGATCTGCCGAACCTGCTCGCTGAAAATCTGCCGCGAGCACGCTCCGTAAGGACCTGTTGACCCGGATCGAGCTCTACCCCGGGAATCCCCTTCTCCCGCCTGTCACCGACCAGAACTACACATGGGTCTGAGAAGGATAAATCAACAGCGGTAACACAAAGGCCCCCGCCCGCCTCCGAAGAGGTGAGCGGGGGCTCCCCAAATCAACAACTGCGACCCGTTGTCCCGGGCCGCGCGTCACTGCCTCACGGCCGAACCGGATCTCGCGCAGCGGACAGTCCAAGAGGACAGGAGATGAATCGGATAGGACATGTGCCGATACGGCAGGGAGGACGTCTGACCTTCCTGCCGACATGGCCGACCACCGGGAGACCACGTGACCTCCGACCCCTGCGAACTCGCTGATGCTCTGCGCGCACGCTTTGCCGCCGCGCCCCTGCGAATCGGCGCTGACACTTCCGCGACAGCGGAGTTCCAGGTCGGCCACGTCGTCCGCCTCCTCACTACTCTCCTGCCGAAGGAAGTGGCCATCGAGGGTGTCTTCTTTCCGCTCAGCGGAGGTCTACAGGACGACGGTCCGGACGGTCTCGACGACAAGACCGCCTTCTCCGACGTGGAGCGGGCTCTCATAGCCAGCGAGATCGACATGGGCGTCCACGGCCTGACGGCCGTGCCTGACTGTGTACTGCTCGCGCAAGGAATCGTGTTCGGCGCGTACCTGCCATGGGACGGCATACCGCAGCCAGGGCTTCCTGCCAGCGTCATCGGTATCCAGGCCCGCACCGCCGACACCCCCGTCCTGCAACTCCTTCATCATCTCAACTGCCACCCGGACGCCGCAGGCCGCGTACAAGGAGCATGACCGGCGTCCAGAAACGCGAAAGAGGCCCTGCCGTCCCGAAGGACGGCAGGGCTTATCTATGATCAGCGGCTACCGCTGGTCGAGCGGCAGGTCAGGTCGGGCGGTGTGCTTGGCCTTGTGCCCGGACACGTACGTGATCAGGCCGGGCAGCAGCGGAATCGCCAGTGACTCCAGCCAGTCCGGCAGGAACGCGATCAGGCACATGGTGGCACACGCCGAAAGTGGAGCGGTCGGCGTTACCGCAGGTCAGGCCCAGGTTTTTCCTGGCCAGAGAAGCGCGCCCTGCAGGATTCGAACCTGCGACCGTCGGATTAGAAGCAAGATCCTTTAGTGTCGTGGAGTGTCATTTGAGGGTAATTCGTGCCATCTCAGCGCGGTTCGCGTGTCGGGTAGTGCCAGGCCCTGACGAAGCGTGACGGGGCGTAGGAGCACGCACCGAGCACGGCCGGGCCGCTGGTCTCGATACGATGATGCCGACCGTGATCCCGAGCTCGTCGGCGGCGATCTTCGCTATGGCCAAGATCGCCTTCAACAGAAGTTGCCGATGGCGGTCGACCACATCCAGGCCGGCGCGGGCACCCACGCACATCAGCAACCTGGCACGACTCGAACCCACCCTTGCCACCTCAGATGAGTCGACCAACGGAGTTTGGAGCCGGGCCATCCCGCCCACTCCGGCCTTTACGACTCCTGAGCTTCTTCCGCTGACAGGAGGCGGGCGCGGATCCGGGTGGAGGAGAACCACTCGCGGTCGAGGAAGCGGCCGGTGATCCGTCCGGCCATGCAGAGGAGAAGGTGAAGCTCCTCGGTGCTTCGCATCTCGAGCCTCAGCTCGAGACCCTCCGCGTGCACCGCGTACTCCGGCACGCTCACCGGCGCGCCGCCCTCGCGGTAGGGCGGATCGATCTCGTTGACGAGAGCGCCGTCCTGATATAGGTACAGGTGGTCGAGCTCGCCCAACTCTCCGTTGTAGAACACGGTGAGGAGCCGTCGTCCTCCTGCGCTGAGTTCTTTCGCCTGCGCAGTCGTGTGGAAGCCACTGAGCCAGAGGACATGTGTCCAACCGGGTGAGTGGGGCCCGATCCAGACGACCTGGTCGTCGATGGAGCGCAGGTGGTCGTTCATGGCTTCGGCGAATTCGCAATGCACGCGCGAGCCGGGGTCCACGCGCAGCCGTCGCGCCGATTCCTCGGGGTCGTCCCCCTCGACCCACATTCCGACGAACCAGCGGCTCAGCCCGAATTCCTGCAGGAGATTCCATTGATTCTCCGCGGGCAGCGGCCCGGTCATGTCGCCATCGCATTCTCCGCCGCTCGGCGGGCACCTCGAGGAAGGGAAGCGGGTGGTCACCGGCCGACCGGCGACCACCCGCCAATATACCGCGTGCGGCGGACTGTGTTCGGCTAATCCACGACCATCATCCAGAACGGACTGTCATCCGCATTGTCGCCGATCTCGTCGAGGGTGAGGCGATACTGGGAGTAGAAACTCAGGAGATGTCCGCCGTGGCTGCGGTTCTGACGGAGGTCGATGCCTCGTAGCGAATAGTGCAACTTGTCCTTGGCCGCGCCTTCCTTGGTGGACGCGTAGGGATATTCATCGCAGTCGTAGACCCCGGTGTAATTCTCCTTAAACTTCTCCTCGTATTCATAGTACTTGCAGTAGTTGGTGGTCCTTGCCGCGCGCCAGAACTTCTGGTCGTCCGTGCCGTAGTCCGACCAGAACTGATGCTTGGAGAAGATCGCGCGGTTGGCTTCTTCCTCGGCCGCGCTGCCCCGGTGCAGCGCCTGGCCCGCTGGTGTGTTCGGGGCCGCCTCCCAGTTGCCGGGAATGGCCTTGGACAGCAGCGTGCCAGCCTTTTCCTTGGCCGGCGGATATTCGGGGTCCCGTGATGCTGTGGTGTCGCCCTGACGCAGGGGCGGATAGGTCTTGATGTTCGCGGCTGGATCCATCGCATCCTCGATGTGCTTGATGACCTCGACGAACTGCGGGTTCGCCTTCTTGGACATGGTCCAGATCCGATTGGCCCGGGTGTTGACGCATCCTCCGGTGTGGTCGGGCACACCGTCATCGACATTGTCGGATTTCCCCATTGTCTGCCAGTCGCAGCGGAAGTTGGGCGCCCACACGGTGCCAGCCGCCGGGGGCGGATCCCCGTTGCGGTAGACGCCGATGCGCTTGCCCTCCCGGTCGAGAACGTCCTGCGACCACAGACGTCCGATGTAGCCGACACCTCCGATCGAGGTGATGAGCGGTTTGATGGTGCATACGGCGTTCTTCTTATCCGCACCGGGATAGCCGCGGACCATGACGGTGACGTGACTCGTCGACTCCCAGCTCGAAATCGACTTCAGGTGGTCGCTCTCGCCTTCGACGGCGCACCGGGAAGAAGTCGATGACGATACCGTCAGGTCGAAGCCGATGTTCATCTGCTGCAGCCCTCGGTCGAACCTGGTCTGCCGCACTCCGTCTTGGAAGATCCCGAAGTCCTGGAGGCGCACGAAGGCCTTGACGTGCTGGGGCTTCGTGGTGCCGTCGTCGCCGACGACTCCGTCGCCGGTGGCGTTGCCCAGATAACTGTGCATCACCCAGGTGGCGCGGAAGGAGAAGATCATGTCATCGGTGAGCGAGTCGACCGCCACATCGGCGATTCTCGCCGCGGCGATGATGACCGGATGTTTGCCGCCCTTCTTGAGCTTCTTCGTGGTGTCGTCGTCGTCGGCGTAAGCGCCAATGGTGTAGTAGGACGACCAGCAGGATGAATACGGGTGCTCCTGGATGCGGGCCATCTCAGGCTTGCCGTAGACCGGAGGCGTTTTGTAGTAGGTCTCCAGCGTTATGTGGTCGCTGCTGAAGTTGGAGACGGCAGCGTCGGCCTTCGGCGTGGCCGCACCGGGCGGTGCGAGTTGTGCCGGCGAGCTCTCATTTACGGCGTCCGCGCGGGAGAAGAGGGCGGCGACCTCCTCGTCCGTGAGCAACCGCTGATAGAGGTCCACCTCGTCGAGGTCGCCCCGCATCCGCGTGCCCACGGTCATGGCGGAGTCGGCATGCCACGGCGACACCGTGAGCGGCTCGGACTTGACCAAGACTCCGTTGAGGTACAGCGAGACGGTCTTGGTTGCCGCGTCGTACCCGCCGGCCAGGTGGAACCACTCGCCGACCGGTGGTTCGACGCCGGACAGGACGCCCTCGGCCGTCGCGTCCGCGGTGTCGGCGCCGGTGAGGGTGAACACCAGCCCGTGGTCAGGGGTGTTACCGAGACGGAAGGGCGCCTGATGAATGCCCTTCTGTTCCAGGACGGTGTAGTCGCCGTCTTTGTCACTCCAGCGCAGCCAGGCGGCGGCGGTGAAGCTCTGGTCGGTGCGAATCACCGGTCCGGCGGTCCGGGCGAGGGGCTCCTCTCCGGGCAGGGTGACGTCCACGGTGACCGCTTGCCAGTCCGACCAGGCTGATGAAGAGTCACCGGCGACGGCGCGCAGCCGCCAGCGGACCTTCCACCCGTCGGCCAGCTTGCCGGCCGGGACGGCGATGTCGGCCTGGGTGCCGGAGGTGACGGCGTCCACGGCACCGGCCCAGATCTGGCCGCTGCCCTGATCTCCGGGAGCGGACGGGTCGTGCTCGATCTCGGCTTCGGCGCGTAGTGCCTGGCCTGCCGGGTGGGTGAGGGTCGCCTGCAGCGTGGGGGTGAGCTTGGTGGTCACCGTCACGCCCTCCACCACCTTCGACGGGGTGATGGACAGGCCCGTAGCGGTGGGCTTGGGCAGGCTAACGGTGAAGGATTGCCATTCCGACCAGGCCGAGGCGGCGGTGGCCGAGACCGCACGAGCCCGCCAGCGCACCTTCCACCCGTCGGCCAGGACGTCCGCCGGGACCGCCAGGCTCGCCTGAGTGTCGGCGGGGACGTTGTCGGCTCCTCCGGACCAGATCTGGCCGCTGCCCTGACTTTCAGGGGCGGCCGGGTCGTGCTCGATCTCGGCTTCGGCCCGCAGCGGCTTGCCTGCCGGGTCATTCACCTGGGCCAGCAGGGCCGGAGTGCGGGTGGAGGTGACGGTGGCGCCGTCCACTTGTTGGGACGGGCTGACCTGCAACGCGCCGACGGCCGGCTCAGAGGCCGGGTCCGGCACGTCCACGATCAGATTCTGCCATTCCGACCAAGGCGAGCCGACCGTGGTGACGGTGTTGACCGCGCGGGCACGCCAGCGCACCTTCCAGCCATCGCTCAGCCTTCCGCCGGGAACGGTGGCCGTGGCCTGGCTGCCGGAGGTGACGTTGTCCACGCCCCCGGTCCAGATCTGGCCGCTGCCCTGACCTTCGGGAGCGGTCTGGTCGTGCTCGACTTCGAACTCGGCCCGCAGCGGCTGGGCGGCCGGGTCGGTGACCGTGACGCGCAGAGCCGGGGTCAAGCTCGTCGCCACCGTTATGCCGTCCATCACCTGGGAGGGAGTGACCTGGAAAGCGCTCACGGCCGGGTTAGGCACGTCGACGGTGGCCATCTGCCAGTCCGTCCACGCCGAGGTCGACGATGCGGCGGCGTTGGCCGCGCGGACCCGCCAGCGAATTTTCCAGCCGTCGGTGAGCGTGCCGGCGGGCACGCCCACCGTGGCCTGACCGCCGGCGGGGACCTCCGGCGAGGTGCCGGCCCAGATCCGGCCGGTGCCCTGCCCGGTCACGGCCGGGTCGTGCTCGACTTCGAACTCACCCGTCAGGCTGCCGCCCGTGGTGTCGGTGACGATTGCGGAGAGCTGCGGGGTGAGCGAGCTCGCGACCGTGGCACCGTCCACGACCCGCGCCGGAGTGATGGCCGGGGCAGAGACGGCCGGCTCGGAGGCGGGTCCGCTGGTGGTGATGGTCAGCGTGGGCGGGTAGCCGTCCGACTCGAGGTATTCCGAGGCGGTGAACAGCCGAGGGCAGGCTGCCCCAGTACATGTTCTCCGCGTCCCAGCCTGAGGTCAGCCGGGCGACCTGGATACCGCGGGCGAGTGCGGCGCCGCAGTTATGGGCGTCGACGGTGTTCATGGACAGCGTGGCGGCGGTCACCGTGCTGCCCTGCAGTCCCAGGGTGTCGAACCGCAGGTGCGTGCGGTACTTCGAGCCGTCCGAGATGGTGCCGGCCATCAGGTACTCGTTGTCGAAGTAGGCGGGCGTGTCCGTGTCGTAGGTGCTGACGTCCACGTCGGCGGCGAGCGGCAGTGTCACCGCAGCGGCCACCCGCACCGGATAGGTGGTGCCGGCATCGGCCAGGAACTTCTGATCCGGCTTCACCACCAGCTCCGTGTGGCCGCCCTCGGTGACCAGGTCCATGCCGACCGCACCGTGCTTGACCGACCCGGGCCGGTTCTGGACGCCGCCGTCCGACACGAGCGGTCGTGTCCCTGCGGCGACCAGCTTCTTGTCCTTGCTCTTCAGCAGCAGCCGGCCGCCCTTGCCCTGGGACGGGGTCAGACCCTCGTCTTCGACGCCGATCCGCAGCTTCACCTGCTCGGCAGGCCGCTGGCGCAGCACCACCTCATGCCTGAATCCAGCCGGCAACGCCGTAACCACCAGGTCGGCTCCCACGCCGGCGGCGTCGGTGTAGGTAGCGACACTGCCCTTGACGGTGGGCTTGGGCAGTGGTGTCGGCCACCGCAACGCGTACGATCTGCCGTCGGCGGCCATCTTCACGAACGGGTCCGTGCCGCCGGCGGAGAGCTCCACGAGCGCGCCCTCGACGATCGTCTTGGGCCGCAGCTTACCGCTCTGCTCGATCAGAGTGGTGTCGATAGGTGCCCATCCGCTGCCCCGCCTGGCCCGTACCGGACCGGCGGTCACCTCGATCTTGAAGCTCTTCCCGTCAGGCTGGGCGTGGGTAATGCTGGTCGCGGTCGTCTCGTCGGCGACCTCGACGGCCTTGCCCTGTGCGGCCGCCATCCGGGAAGCGGCGATCCGCGCCTGTGACGGCACGTTCGAGACCGCGTTCCCGCTCTTGCCGGCAATCCACGCCGCGGTGTCGTTCAGGCTCGCGTGGTGCTCGTTCCCGGAGGAGTCGGCAGCCGTGCGACCGTCTCCCTCGTCGAACGTCCACTGCGCCGCCGACTGCTTGAGCGTGGTGAAGGACCAGGTGTACGGCACCATGGTGTTCTCCCACGAGTCCATCGCACCCGACAGCTCGACCGTGTAGGTGGTTCCCGCCTTCAAGGGCTGGTCCGGGTCGAAGGTCAGTACCGTTTCAGTGCTGTCGTACGTCAGTGTCCCCGCCGCCGGGGCGCCCGCGGCGTCCTTGACGACCATCTGAGCCTCACCGACCGGCTCCGAGAAGGTGGCCTTCACCAAGGTGTCCCGAGGGACGTCGACGGCACTGTCCGCCGGCTCGACCGCGATCACTCGCGGAGCGCCGTTGTCTTCACCGTCGCCGGTGCCTCCGATGCCACTCTCGTCGAAGTCGAGTTGGTCCGTGCCGACCTGGTACTCTTGACCGTCACGTTGCCCGGCGACGCGGGCGGCCACTTCCTTGCTTATCGTGACGTCCTCATCGCCGCCGAGCGGCTGATACATCGACATGGCGATGGCGTCCTCGTACTCGGGAAGATTCGTCAACTGCGTGCCGGTCAGCATGACGACTTCCTCCAGGGGGCCTTCCATCTCGAAGTCCACCGTGAGGATGGGCGGGTGCAACGTGCCCTTGCACTCTTCCCGCGGGGCCGTGGTGCAGCCGCCGGCCTCGTCCGTCCGGTAGCGCCGCCAGTTGGTGATGTCCGATTCGCTACCGGCGGCGAGCTGGATGCCATAGTTGGGAGCGCCGTTGGCCCATGCCTGCACGATGTCGTCGACCGAGTGGATCAGATCCCAGGCGTAAGCCATCGAACCGGTGCAGTCGTAGTCGCTGTAGGCGCCGTACTCCGTGTCCGCGCCCACGCTGGTGACGGACGGCTGGGTGTTCCAGGTCAGCGTCGCCTCCTCCCAGTCGGAGGTGATCTGACGCGCCGTGATGCCAGAGCCCACGTACTCCCCGCACGCGTTGGAGTAATAGTTCCACAGGATCAGGTCGGCGTTCTCCACCTTGGCACCCGCGAACTCATCCGGCACGTCGGGGAACCGGAGGTAGGTCCGCCAGCGCACGTCTCCGCCGTTGGACTTACCGACCAGGACTCGGTCGAGGCGGAAGTTGTCCCAGCTGTCCTGGTACTCGTAGTCGTTGACGAAGGTGTCCTGGCCGCCGAGGTGATACTCGCTGGTGTCGGTCTCCCACCAGTCGTTCACGGCGGCGGCCATGGTCACCGGGTAGGTGACCATGGGGTCGGCGAGGAAAGCGGGGTCGGGCGTGAACACCAGGACCTCACCATCCCCGGCGAGCGTGACGGCGGCCTTGCCCACCTTGCCCGCATCGATCGGGGCTGTCGCGTCAGCGGCTGTGGCGTCCTGCAGCAGGGTGGGCCGCACCTCAGTGAGCGTCTTGCCGTCCTTCCCCACGATGATGGGCCGGCCGGCGGCGTTCTTCGCGAAGGACAGCCCTTCGGGCAGATCTACCGGCATCCGGAAGGAGACCGGTCCTGTGGGCCGCTCGGCGATGGTGACCTGCTGCTGAAAGCCGGTCGCGGTCGCGGTCACCACCAGGTCGCGGCCTTCGCCGTAGGCACCCGGGTAGGTTGCGGTGTCGCCCTTCAGCCGGGGCTCGAGCAGTGTGGACGGCGAGGTGATCTTCGCGACGGCATCGGCCGCCCGGCTCTTGAGGAGGGTCTTGTCCTGGCCGGCGGACAGGACAAGTTCGCCGTGTGCCGCCTTGGGCTTGATGGCGCCGTCCGCCTCGATGAGGGTGGTGTCGATCGGTGTGAAGCCTTTGCCGTCTGCGCTCTTGACGCGGATCGGCTGCGTGTGCATTTCCATCCGGACCGTTTTGCCGTCCGGGTTGGCGTAGAAGGTGGAGCTTTCCGAGCGCATCGACTCGATCTCGACGCGCCGGTTGTCCTTCTTGGCCTGCGCCAGCGCCTTGCTGGTGGGCGTGGCAGGGGCGCTGGGCGGTGATGTCGCGGAGGCTGGGGTGGGGGTGGGGGGTGGCGTGGGGCCCTGAGCGATCGCGGGTGCGCTCATCAGCGAGAGCGGCAGTGTCAGGACCGCGATCAGAGCAGCGCGGCGGCGCGTCCGGCTCGATAAGCCAGACGCTGCTCGTGATGTGTTCACTCGATCCTTTCGAACAGATGTGGCAAAACCAAGTGATCATCACATGTCCACCGGATATAGCAAAGATCCTTTTCTGTAACGGGAAAGCCTTGCTCCGTTAGCACCAGCCATGTCGAGACAGGCAGGCGCGCCTACGGGCACCGAGCCCTACAACCAGATCGGCAGAATCCGCCCCAGGAGAACTCCCGACACGACCTCCGCATGGCCAGGCGCCACACCGAACCACCACCGGCCAGCGCGAGGGACACCGACGCTGACCACCATCAAGCACCCGCACCCGATGAGCGGGAACACCTTGCAAGACGCTCGCGGCGAATGTCGCTTTCACCAGGTAAGACAGAAGTCGAGTGATGGGTGGCGGGAGATCAATGTCGAGAAACCGAGACACATTCAGCCGCAGCCACATATCACCCATCAGTAGACATAGCGGCCCTCGTACGGCTCGAGCTCTCCTAATGCGAGCCCTCTTGTTCCAGGTCAACGGCGCTGCAAGTCGGACGCTCAACACGACGTGGACCAGGGGTGGATCGGAGGTTGTGACTCGCCTCCAGGTGTCAGCGAGTCAGACGCGTAGTCTCGCGCTGTAGCGGAGCGCATGGGCAGCAGCCTGCCCCGGAAGCAGTACACCCGGGTTGCGGAGCGCGATCTTGCCTGGTCTTTGCCTGCCTTCATGTCCGAATTCGCGCCTGGAGGCAGGTATTTAGAAGGCGACAGGGACCAGGTGGCTCGGATGATCGGGCCACATCACCATGACAGGACCCAACCACAGCACCCTTCGACGTCCGCCATCCACCACGCCCATCAGGGTCGACAGGTGGCCGGCACCAGAGCAGGCTCGCTCTTGCTCGTCCGCCGTGCGCAACCCTCCCCGAACGCACAACCTCCCAATCCACGTCGGCGCCCCCGAAGGGCTGCCCAGCAGCGTCACGGTGCTTCACAGCGTCGAGCGATGCGTGGCTCCCGTAGCGGCGGTCAAGTGGGGCTTGAGTGCTGGTGCCGAGGTGGGTGTCGATACGTCGTGCCTGGCACGGCGCTCGGGACGGTCGGCGGTGGCGCGCATCATGCTTGCCCGATTTCCTGCACCGCTGTGGCCGTGCCGGGCGGGCTGGCGGCAGTCGCGCGTCCTTCCCGGCCTGGAGGTCGGCGATGAGGCGCGCGCTGACGTTGGCCGAGATCCAGCAACTGCCGGCTGTGGTCGACGTGGTCACCGCAGGACGGGCGCTCGGATTGGGACGCACCACGGCCTACCAACTCGCCAGGGACGGCCAGTTCCCCTGCCGGATCATCCGCATCGGCAAGAGATACCTGGTGCCCACCGCCGCCCTGCTCGCGCTGCTCGGCGATCACACCCTCATCGAGGAGGACAGGACAACCGATGGCTGAAGGCAGCACGTTCAAACGCTGCTCCTGCCGCGACAGCGACGGCAAGGCACTCGGGCAGAAATGCCCCAAGCTGCGCCGCGCTGACGGCGGATGGAGCTACCGGCACGGCATCTGGAACTACCAGATCGAACTCCCGCCAGGCACCGACGGCAAGCGGCGCGGGCCGCTGCGCCGCGGCGGCTTCGCCACCCAGGACGCCGCCAAGGCCGAACTCGGGCAGGTGCGTGACCTGCTCGCACTGGCCGACCCGCGCGAGCCTGCCACTCGCATCCAGATCGCCGACCTGATCAAGCGGACGCTGGCCGAGACCGACACGCTCCCATCAAGGTCAGCGACATCGCTTTGATGTTCGAGCAGATCGAGGAGTTCAACGACACCATCGCCGAACGCCGCGCCGATCCCGACCCACAGGTGCGGGCCACGGTGAAGTACCGGCGGCCGATCAGCATCGCCACCATGCACCGCATCCGCGCCACCCTGCGGCACGCGCTCAACATGGCCATGCGCCAAGACCGGCTGATCGACTTCAACCCCGCCGCCGTGCTGGAGATGGCCGCCTACACCCGGCCCAAGCCGATGGTGTGGACCGAGGACCGAGTCCGCGCCTGGCAGGAGGATTTTCGCACCTACCGGGAGACAGAGAAACAGCGCCGGGGCGGGCGGCGAGTCGATCCCATCGACGCCTACACCAGCGTGCCCCGCCCCTCCCCGGTCATGGTCTGGACGCCCGCGCACACCCGACGGTTTCTCAGGGAAGCCAAAGCTCACCGCCTGTTCGCCCTCTACCAGCTGATCGCGCTACGCGGGCTGCGGCGCGGCGAGGCATGTGGGCTGCGCTGGAAGGAGGTCAATCTCGACGGCCACGTCTTGACCGTGAACTGGCAGCTCGTGCAGCTGGCCTGGGCAGTTCATGAGGGCACCCCGAAGACCGACGCCTCGGTGCGGACCATCGCCTTGGACAGCGACACCGCACAACTGCTGCGTGCCCATCGGCAGCAGCAACTGCAGGAACGGCTGGCCATGGGTGAGGCGTGGACGGACACCGGGTTCGTCTTCACCCAGCCCGACGGCACCCGGCTCCATCCCCAGCACATCTCCGACCAGTTTCTCTGGCTCGCCTACCTCGCCGGACTGCCGCCCATCCGCCTTCACGACCTCCGCCACGGGGCAGCCTCGCTGATGCTGGCGGCCGGGGTAGAGATGAAGGTCGTGCAAAAGACCCTGGGCCACACCTCCAGCGCCTTCACCGCCGACACCTACACCTCCGTCTACCCGCAGGTGGCCATGGCCGCGGCCGAGAAGACCGCCGCCCCGCTCTTCGGTGAGGAAGACCAAACCGAACCGGGCAAACTCATCTCGCTGAGGAGCTGAACAGTCGGATTAAGCATCCGGCCCCGCGTTCGCCGCCTGCTCGGGGCGAGGCGGGGCCGCTGCTCTTGCCGCAGCAGCCGAAGGTAGCGGATGGATCATGGTGTGTGCGGGGTTGGTGCAAGCGAGCACGCACGGAGCACGCAAACGCTAGACGAAAATTCTAGAATACATCCGATCCCGCATCGCCGCAGGTCAGAACATGATCAAAGCGCGCCCTGCAGGATTCGAACCTGCGACCGTCGGATTAGAAGCAAGATCGTTATATGTTTGGGGGTGCCGACTAGTGTCCGTCTGTCCCGTGCTGGGTTGATTTCGGTGTCAGGCCGTGACGGAAGCTGTCGGTACGTTGCGGGGCGGACGAGCACGGACCGAGCACGGCGGACCCGTTGGTGCGCACCACGCGTTCATGACCGGGGTGAGCCGCATGGCAAACGTGACGAACCACCAGGTCAGCTCTGTGCGATGAGTTTTGACGCGGTACACCTCGCGAACCGCTGTGGACGATGAGAACCAGGTCGCCTGCGGCGAGCCCGGGACGGCTCGCGTGGTCCGGCTCGAAGACGGTCCCGACGCGCGACAGCTCGACGAAGTGGTTGCCCCGGCCGACCGTCCCGAGCCCTTCGACGTGACCTGCGGGAATATCGCCCTTCAGCACGGCCCAGGCGGGATCGTCCGCATCCTGCTCGGGATCCAGCGCGCGATCGAGATCGGGGAATCGGGCGGCAAGCCTCTCGGGTACGGCGCGCTTGAGCTTGACGGGGAAGACGGCGATGCCGCAACCGATGTCGGAGCCCACCAGGAACAGGTACAGGATGGCCGACGCCATGGCGACGCCGATGGGGGCGCCCTTGCCGGGATGCAGGTCCGGCATGGCGGCGACGTGCATCATGCCGTCAAGGGTCGCCACTTGGTGGCACTGCGCGACGGCATCGGACTCGATCCAGCTTGTGGGGGAGGCGAACACGGTGACCGTGGCCGGGGTGGACTCCTGCCGGGAGCGTTGCTGAGACAAAACGCTCTCTTCGCTGAACAGAGTATGGATGGACGCCGCCGCTCGGAAGAAGCGGGGGTGCTGTCACATTCTCTGAACGCGGCCAGGCGAGGCAAGCGGTTTTCGGGCGTACGGACGTCGCGAGCGGCGTTCTCAGCGATCTCGGTGGGCGAACCGGACCGGGGAGTTTCGGCCGCGAGCCGACGGCGTGGCCGGAACCGAAGGTTCGGCACGCCGGGCAGAGGGCGGCGGCGCCGTGAACGCTCCGGTCCGCCGGACCGGAGCGGGCCGGGAAGGACTACTGGGCGGGGTCAGGACCATAGAGGGCGGCGATGTCCTTGGCGGTGGCCCAGCGGGTGTAGGTGGGCGACCGCGGCCAGCCGTCGGGCGAGTCCTGCCATTCCTCCTGCCGCCGTACGGCAGCAGGTCGATCAGCGCGAATGTGTGACTGAGCTGCTCGGTGCCCCGGCCGTTGGTGTGCCAGGTGCGATACACGTCGTCGCCGTCGCGCAGGAACACGTTGACGGCGAAGCCTTCGCCGGGCGGTGCGCCGACGTCAGTGCCGAACGGGCTGTTCGCGGTGGAGTACCAGGCCATCTTGTTCCCGACCCGCCGCTTGTAGGCGAGCGCCTCGTCGATCGGGCCCTGGGTGACGACGACGAACCGGGCATCGTAGTTGTCCAGGAACTCCAGCCGGGTGAACTGCGAGGTGAACCCCGTGCAACCGGGGCACTGCCACTCCTTGCCTGGAAACCACATGTGGTTGTAGATGATCAGTTGCCTGCTGCCGTCGAAGACGTCCGCCAGCCGGACCGGTCCGTTCTCACCCTCGAGGGTGTAGTCCGGCATCCGCACCATGGGCAGGCGGCGGCGCTGGGCGGCGATGGCGTCGAGTTCGCGGGTCGCGGCCCTCTCGCGGCCACGCAGTGCGTCAAGCTGATGCTGCCAGGTGTCGGCGTCGACGACGGGTGGTAGCGCGTTTGCGTTCATGGTTCCTCCCTGATCAGGTGCGTGGCTTGCCGTGTGCGGATGTAGACCGTGTGGCGTCGCCGAATTCATCGGTGGTCGGCCGTCGGGCTGGTTTCCCTCGGTTCAAGCTTTCGCCGCGAGGACGGGCCGGGCCCGCGGCCGTGATACCAACAGTGATGACTTGACGTGTTGCTCGAGCTGAGCGGGGCACTGCTGTGCAGATCACGATGGGGTCGCCACGGGATGGCCTGTCTGAAGAGCGTCCTGTGTGGCGCCTGCGTCTGTTCGGCGGTTTCGCCCTCGACCGGGGTGGCGAGCCGGTCGTCCTGCCGGCGGCCGCGCAGAGAATGGTGGCCTTCCTCGCGGTGTGCGGCCCATCGCTCAGGACGCGCGCCGCACGGTCGATCTGGGGCACCAAACCGGAGGAGAGAGTCTCGGCCGATTTGCGGACGGCGCTGTGGCGGTTGCGAAAGGTGGCGCCCGGGCTGCTCGCCGACTCCGTGGGCACCGTCGCGCTGGCCGCAGGGGTTTCGGTGGACATCTGGTCCCTCAAGGGCACCGGTTCGGTCGATCCGGAATTTCTCCACCGATACGCGGCGATCGGCTGCCCTGATCTGCTTCCGGGCTGGTACGACGACTAGGTGCCCAGGCACCGGGAACTGCTGCGCCATCGCAACCTGCGGGCGCTGGAGGACGCGGCATACACCGCGATCAGCGCCGGTGAGGTGACGGCCGGGCTGGAGTGGGCCCTGCGGGCCGTCGCCGCGGACGTGCTCAGGGAGAGCGGTCACCGGCTGGTGCTCACCGCCATGCTCGCGGACGACAGGGCCGGTGACGCGTTGCGCCATGCGGAGCAGGTGGTTCGGATGCTCGCCGAGCAGCTCGGCGTTCGGCCGTCGGCTCAGCTCAGGATGTTGATGGAGGAGGCTCGATCCCGGTCGGTGATGGGCGAGGTACGGGCTCTGGGATAGGAGCCGAGCAGCTCGGCAAGCCGCGGATGCGGCTCCACACCGAGCTCCCGGGCCAGCAGCCGACGGTAGGTGTCCAGGCTGCGGTGGCCCTCGACCCAGTTTCCCTCGGCCAGGTGCGCCTCGAGCAGCGACTGCTGGGCGCTTTCGCGCAGGGGCTCCGCGCCGGCGGCGGCCAGCGCCACCTCGACCGCTTCCGCGCAGCGGCCCGCCTTCACGAGATGCCGGGTCATCGCCTCCATGCCGTGCAGCACCCGTAGCCGGACGCGTTCCCGTTCTGTCAGCACCCAGTCGTCGTACCAGCCGGGAAGCAGGTCGAACAGGAGGCCATGGGTGGGCAGCACGAGCAGGTCGTCGGGCATCGGTCTACCGGTGACCATCCGGCCGGCCCAGGAGGTGACGAGATCGATGTCGACCAGGACGCCTGGCCGGAAGGCCAGATGGTGCCGGTCCACTTCGATCAGTTCGACGATGGCCTGGTTGAGTCTCCAAAGCGCGGAGCGGAGGTTGCCGGCCGCCCGGCTGTCGGCGGCGTCCGGCCACAGGGTGGCGGCGGCGTGACCGCGGCCCATGCGGCCGCGGTGCAGGGCGACGAAGGCCAGCAGTCGCTTGCTGCCCTCCGGGACTTCGTACCAGCTGGCGCCATGGCTGACACGGACGTCACCCAGCAGCCGAATCACGAAGTCGGCCCCCATGGGCTGGCCGGCGACGAGGGCGTCGACGAAGTCGGCGGACATGCGGGAACTCCTCTGTGGTGCGGGCTTGCCCCCGCAAGCTTAGAGAGCGGTCCGTCACCGAGAAGTCACACGAACGTAAACGTCACGGTGTCACGTCGCGGCCCACCAGAATCTCCACCAGGGCGGGTTCGGCGGCGCTGTTGGTGAAGGTCAGGCTGGACAGCTTCGTGCCGAGCAGCCGCGCGGCTCCGGTGCCGAGGAACGCGTGCGGGCTGTCGAGGGTGACGGTGGTATTGCCGACCTTGTACGACAGGGTGTCGCTGGGCGTGGCAGGCAGGATCACCACCATGCCGATGCGCTCGGTGTCAGCCGGAATCAGGTCCACCTGCTGGCTGCCGGAGGCCGGTATCTCGGCCGAGATCTTGTCGTACGCCTCGACATCCTCGGTGCCGGAGGCCACTAGCTGCGGCCCGTCCGTCACCCGGACTTGGAGGCTCCATTTGATCTTCTCAGTCATGTGTCTCCTCCGGATCAGGCGGACTGGCGCTTTCCGGTCCAGCGCTCTGGTGCGATCGACTGTCAGCCTGGCCGCCGTTCATCACCGACGCGTGTCCGGTGCGTCACTGGAAAAGCCCACATCCGGCTCAGACGGCCGGGTGACGGCGCGGTGACGGGTGCGGGGAAGAGTGCTGTCATCGGCGTACGGCTGCCCAGCACGCCTTGGAGTTGAGGAGAGGTCATGGCGGTAACGCTCAGCCATCCCGGGGTCTACATCCAAGAGATACCCGGCGGCAGTCGCACCATCACGGGCGTCGCCACCGCGGTCACCGCCTTCGTCGGGCGGGCTCTTCGCGGGCCGGTCGACGTGCCGGTCCCGATCTCCTCGTACGCCGAGTTCGAGCGCACGTTCGGCGGCCTGTGGAGGGACAGCGGCCTCGGCTACGCCGTCCGGGACTTCTACCTCAACGGCGGCAACCAGGCGGTGATCGTCCGGCTGGCCCGCAACGCCGCCACCGCGCTGCTCGACCTGAACGGCGCACTGAGCCTGGAGGCGCTCGGGGCGGGAGCGTGGGGCAACGCGCTGAACGTGCAGGTGGAGCACGCCGGTACCGGTGCCGAGGCTGAAACGGTCGCCGACCAGCAGGGTGTGGAGGCCGATGACCTGTTCCACCTCATCGTGAGGGAAGGCCCGCCGGAGGATCCGGTGATGGTGGAGGCGTACCCCAATGTCACCCTGGTCGACGGACCGCGCCGGGTGGACCTGGCGCTGGCCGGCTCCCGGCTGGTCAAGGTGGCGCGCGCGACGGCTCTGCCGGGTACCGGCCGTCCCGACGAGGGCAACTACGGTGGTGCCGGCACCGACCCGGCGGTCACCGGCACCGACGGCGATCATCTCACCGCCGGGCAATACACCGGCGGCACGCTGGAAGACACCAAGAAGGGCATCTACGCCCTGCGCGACGCCGACCTGTTCACACTGCTGTGCCTGCCGCCATCGGTGCCTGACCTGAAGCTCGACGACAGCGTGTGGGCCGCCGCGCTGGACTTCTGCACACGCCAGCGGGCGTTCCTGCTCGTGGACCCGCCGCCTGACGCGAACGCCACCACCATCCGCGCCTGGGTGCAGGGCCGAGGCCTGACCGCCCAGGGTCGCAACGGAGCGGTGTACTTCCCACGCCTGCGGCGGCCCGATCCGCTGCGCGACGGCGCGATCCGCGAATTCGCCCCGTGCGGCGCGGTCGCCGGCGTGATGGCCCGCACGGACGCGGCGCGCGGGGTGTGGAAGGCGTCCGCCGGGGTGGAGGCGGGACTGGCCGGCGTCACCGGCCCCGCGATCACGCTGACGGACGGCGAGAACGGCGCGCTCAACCCGATGGCGATCAACTGCCTGCGCACCTTTCGTGGCGTCGGCACGGTGATATGGGGAGCGCGGACGCTGCGCGGAGCGGACGTGCTCGCCGATGAGTACCGGTACGTGCCGGTGCGGCGGCTGGCCCTGTTCCTGGAAGAGACGTTGGTCCGGGCCACCCAATGGGCGGTGTTCGAGCCGAACGACGAGCCGCTCTGGGCGCAGATTCGCGCCTCGATCGGCGGATTCTTGCAGGACCTGTTCCGGCAGGGCGCCTTCCAGGGTCGGATGCCGCGGGAGGCGTACTTCGTCAAATGCGACAGCGAGACCACGACGCAGTACGACATCGACCGGGGAGTGCTGAACATCATGGTCGGCTTCGCGGCGGTGAAGCCGGCCGAGTTCGTGGTCATCAGCATTCAGCAGCGGACCGCGGCCGCAGGGGCTTAGGAGGGGCAGGCATGGCCGAGTTCACCATGAACGCCAAGCGCTTCGACCCGTACAAGAACTTCAAATTTCGGGCGAAATGGGACGGGCGGTACGTCGCGGGCATCAGCAAGATCGGCACCTTGAAGCGGACCACCGAGGTGGTGTCCCATCGGCACGGAGGTGACCCGAGCAGCAGCCGGAAGTCGCCGGGACGGACCGAATACGACGCCATCCTGCTGGAACGCGGCGTCACTCATGATCCCGACTTCGAGCAGTGGGCGAACAAGGTGTGGAACTACGGCTCAGGGCTGGGCGCGGAGACCTCCCTGGCCGACTTCCGCAAGGACGTCATCATCGAGATGTACAACGAGGCGGGCCAACTGGTCATCGCGTACAAGGTGTACCGATGCTGGGTGTCCGAGTGGATCGCACTGCCCGAGCTGGACGCGAACGCAAACGCGGTGGCCATCCAGAGCGTCAAGCTCGAGAACGAGGGATGGGAACGCGATTACACGGTGGTCGAGCCCACCGAGCCGTCATACGTCGAGCCCTGACGGCCCCGCCCGCGATGACCACCCTGGACGACCCCGCACGTCTGCTCGAAGCGTGGGAGCACGCCGCGCCGGCGCCACCGGTCACCCGCGGTCCGGTGCTGCTGCACTCCGTCGGGCTGTTGCCCGACCTCGGCACCGCTCTGGAGATGCCCGTCGGGCTAGTCGCGGCGCTCGCCGCCCGGCTGTACGCCGACGCCTTCGGCGGCGTCGCGGACGTGATGATGACCTGTGTTTGCGGTGAGTTGCTCGAGGCGGCGTTGCCGCTGGAGCCGATCACCGAGCTGCCCGCCGGTGAGTGCGCCGAAGCCTGCGGCGGCACCCTGCGAGTACGGCCTCCCAGCGCCCGCGACCTGCTGGTGGCCGCACAGGCCGACGATGCCCTGGCCACCTTGCTCACCCGTTGTGTCCGCGACGCGGCGGGAGGGCCGATCAGCCCGGCACAACTCACGGCCGAACAACTGCGAGCCGTCGACGCGGTCGCCGAGGAGCTGGCCGGGGCCGCGGCGGTGATGCTGCGGGCCCGCTGCCCCGCGTGCGAGAACATCGTCGCCGTTTCACTCGACGTGGCCGAGTTGCTGTGGGAACGGGTCGCCGCCCGCGCGCCGGCCCTGCTCACGGAGGTCGCCACCCTGGCCGCCGCCTTCGGCTGGGCGGAGGCGGAGATCCTCGCGCTGCCGGCCGGCCGTCGGCGGGCCTACCTGGCGCTGGCGGCGGGACGGACCGCGTGAGCGGCGGCTTCTTCACCCGGATGGCGCGGCGGGCCACCGGCAGGGAGCCGCTGGCGCGGCTCCGCGTAGCCCAGCCGTTCGAGGTGCCACTGCCGGAGTGGCCGGTCGAGACGGGTGAGGGACGGCCCGCGATCGCGTCGACCAGGCCGTCCGTACCGCGCTCCACGGTCGGCACCGCTCGCGGACCGCTGTCGCGGACACCGCAGGCGGCCATGGACGGGCCGGCCGAGAGCGTGACCACGATCCCCGAGCCGACGGCGGGCCGGCCCCCGACGCCGTCGGAGCCGCCTGGTTCGCCGGTCCGGTCCTCCGAGAGCCAGAGTCCGCGGGTCCGGTCTCATGAGGAGCAGAGCCTGCCGGCGGAGCCTGACGACGACCGGGACTCGCCCGGACCTGACATCGGCCCGGCGCCTTCGCCGAGCGCACCGTCGCCCGCTGATCCTCCGGCTGCCGGTTCCGTACGTGCTCCCGTCTGGGATGTGGCCAGGCTGCTGCGCGAGCATCTCGGGCCGGAGCTGGTCGCGCGCGATGTGGTGGAGCCACGGGATCGGCTGATCTTCGTCGACCGCCTGGCGACGGCCGGAGCGGCGCCGAAGCCCGGCACCGCCGAAGTGCGCACCAGCGAGGTGCGGCCGGCCGCCCGTACCCTCGGGGCGCCCTGCGTGCCCGCGAGTCCTTCGCCGATCGGCGACGTCCACCTGCGCATCGACCGGGTCGTGGTCACCCGGGCGGCCGCGCCGCCACCCCCGGCACCGCCACCCCAGCCCCCCTCCACCGTGGATCACGCGGCCTACCTCGCCCGTCGCAGGGAGGATCGATGAGCAACAGCCTTGCCATCGCGGCGGTCACCTCGACCCTGCGTTACGTGCTGGAGCGAGCCCTCGAAGCCGACCATCCCGGCTCCGTCGGCGGCGCGACCGTCACTACGCTGCCTCCCGGTGAGCTCGCCGGCACCACCATCACCGCTGCGCCGGGCATCAACCTGCACCTGTACGACGTCCGCCCCAGCCACGCCTGGAACCTCACCGACCTGCCCACCCGTGGCAGTGACGGCGGCCTCGTCCGCAGACCCATGGCCGCTCTCGACTTGTACTACCTGCTCACCTGTTACGGGGACGCGGAGTCGCTGGACGCCCAGCGGTTGCTCGGCCGTGCCGTGATCGCGTTGGCGGTCACGCCGATCCTGACCCGGGACGTGATCAATGAGGCGATCGAGCTGTACTCCGTCAACGTCCCGACCGACTTCCTGGCCGAGTCCGACCTCGCCGACCAGATGGAACGGGTCAAGATCGCACCGTACGCCTTGTCGCTGGAGGAGATGTCCAAGCTGTGGGCCACCTTCTCCACCCCGCACCAGCTCTCCCAGACGTACGTGGCGACGGCCGCGCTGGTGGAGGCGGACGTCGCGCCACGCAGGCCGCTGCCGGTTCGGCAGCGGACGGTGTCCGTGGTCGCTGGCGGCCCCGTCGTGCTGACCGAGGTGATCGCCGGTCCGCGCGGCGCCGCCGTGACCGGTGATCGGATCGTGCTGCGTGGCGCCGGACTGCGTGGGCGTCCGAAGCAGATCACCCGGATCCGGGTCGGCCCCGCCATCCTCACGCCTGAAGCCGGAGGCACCGCCGCTGAACTGGAGGTGACGCTCGACGGCACGGTGCCGGCCGGGCTGCACGGCGTCCAGGTCTCGCACATCACCTCGGCCGCCGGTGCCGTTCCGGCCAGGGTCAACGCTACATCCAACGCGCTGCCGCTGCTGGTCCGCCCCGGTGTGGCGCTGGCCGAAGACGCCGGAGAGCTGAAGGTCACCCCGCCGCTGGTCGGCGGGCAGTCGGCCACCATCCTGCTCAGCAGGCTCACATCCGCCCCGTCCGGCGAGCCGGACGTGGTCAGCATCCGCTTCGCGCCACTCGCTCCGGACGCCGCGCCCCTGGACCGGCTGACCATCACCGACGACGAGGTGCCGGCCGGCGAGTGGCTCATCCGCGTACGGGTGGACGGCGTGGACAGTGTGCCAGAACTGGTCGGAGAGGTTTACGGCGGGCCCGCCCTGACCGTGCCATGACCGGCGCCGGGCGCCGCCGCGCCCAGGTTCATGATGCCTCCGGCGCCCTGGACCTCTCCTGGGAGGAGGCGAATCGGCTGGCGCTGGTCGCCGAGCTGGACGTCCTGAGGGTCCGGATCACCGCCTACCCGGGCGAAGCCCATGAGAGCGTGGCGGCGGCGGACCGGCGGCTGATAGCGGCCCGGAGCCTGCTCGACCGCCCCTCGGCGCTGGACGAGCTCGCCGCCGCGTTGCGGTTGACCGGATTCGAACGGACGCTGCTGCTGCTGGCGGTCGGGCAGGAACTGGCCGGGGAAGTGGCCGACGAGCTGACCGCCGCGCATGGGCAGCCTCGTCCCACCTTCGGGTTCGCCCTGGCGGCGCTGCCCGGCGCGCATTGGAGCGCGATCACCCCGGACGGTCCGCTGCGCCGCTGGGAGCTGATCCGCCTGCTGGACTCGGCCTCTCTCACGGGCAGCCCGCTGGCCGCGGACGAACGCCTGCTGCACCATCTGATGGGCGTGCGCTATCTCGAACCGGACCTCGCCGCCATCGCCCGCCCCGTGCAGCCGATGCACGCGCTCCCGCCGTCCTTCGCCACCGCGGCCGAGACGATTCGCCTGGTGTGGGAACGGGGCCGGCCCGTCGTCCTGCAGGGTCCTCAGCCGGCCAATCTACCGGTGGTCGCCGCCGCGGCGGCGAAGGCCGCGGGACGAGACCTGCGGGTGATCTCCGTGGCCGACCTCCCATCGGCGGTACGCGACCGCGACCGGCTGCTCCGCCTCGTCGGCCGGGAGAGCATCCTGGCGCCCGCCGCCTGGGCCTTCGACGCCGACGGAGCCCAGCCCGCGGAGACTCATGCCCTGGTACGCGCCCTCGGCACGTTGTCCGCCCCGGTCGCGGTGCTGGGCCCCTTCGACACCGCCGTCGCCGACGGGGTACACGTCGCGGTGCCGCGACTGCCCATCCCCGAGCGGGTCGCGGCTCTGAAGGCCGCGCTGGACAGGCACGCGGCCGCCCGTCCAGACGACGAGGCGGCCACGGTCGCCGGGGTGTTCGACCTGGCGTTGCCCGATGTGGAGCTGGCCGCGGGCGACACGGCCAGCGGCACGCCGCTGTGGCATGCCTGCCGGGCCCGCTCCCGCAGCCGCTACGGCACGCAGGCCCGGGTCGTCCGCCCCCGAGCCGGCTGGGACGATCTGGTGTTGCCCGCCACGCACCTGGAGAAGCTCCGGTCGCTGGTCGCCGCCGTGCGGCATCGGACCAGGGTGCTGCACGACTGGGGGTTCGCCGGCAAGAGCAGCCGCGGCCTGGGCACCGCCGCGCTGTTCGCCGGGCACAGCGGCACCGGCAAGACCCTCGCCGCCGAGGTGATCGCCCACGAGCTCGGCCTGGATCTGGTGGTGGTGGACCTCAGCCAGGTGGTCAGCAAGTTCATCGGCGAGACGGAGAAGAACCTCGGCCGGGTCTTCGACGCAGCCGAGGACGGGGCCGCCGTGCTCCTGTTCGACGAGGCGGACACCCTTTTCGGCAAGCGCACCGAAGTGCGCGATAGCCACGACAGGTACGCCAACCTCGAAGTCGGCTACCTGCTCCAGCGCATGGAATCCTTCACGGGCCTGGCGATACTCACCACCAACGCCCGCTCCGTGCTGGACCAGGCGTTCCTGCGCCGGCTGCGGATCGTCGTGACCTTTCCCTACCCGGACCGGACGGCCAGGGAGACGATGTGGCGCAGGGCGTTTCCCGACGGGATGCCGGTCGACGGGGTGGCCCCGGCCAGGCTCGCCGCGGTCGATCTGCCCGGCGGCGGCATCGCCGCGGCGGCGCTGACCGCCGCGTACTTGGGGGCCGGCGAGGACCGGGTGACCGCGGAGCAACTGGCCGTCGCCACCCGCTGGGAGCTGGCCAAGAACGGGCGCTCCCTCGGCGGTCGTGGACCGTCCTGACCGCTGTTCAGAGCGCGCCGGGCACGTAGCGGAAGCGCCCGCCGTGCATGTCGACGAGCAGGTCGAGCGTCGCGCGGGTCGCGTCGTCGATCGCCCCGACGATTCGCCACTCGACCCGGGAGTCCGTGAACTGGGCCAGGATCTCCATGTCCTTGGCCAGCTGCGTAGCGCTGCGACCGACGAGCCGGAACTCCTTGACGTTCTTGCTTTCGCGCAGCACCACCGTCGGCCCGTCCATGAACATGTGGTCGATGTACCGGCCACCGCGTCCGCCGGTCGGCAGGTACACCTGTGCGGCCCCTTCTGGCGGGAACTCGGCGGCGAGTTCGGCCAGTCTGCGGTCCCCCCGCGGCCTGCTGAGGATCTTGGCCCGCAGCTCCGCCTGCCGGAGCGGCGAGACGAGCTGGTTCGCCGGCCTGGGTACGGCGGCGCCGACTTCGAGAGCGTGCCGGGCCTCGCCGAAGGTGCCCTGTGCCCCGCTCTCGATGGGAGCCGCACCGCGTGGCCTGTCCAGCGGAGACAGACCTTCGGGGACGGCCCTCGGGTCGATTCCCCCGCCTGGCATCTGTGCTTGCTCGAAGACGTCCGCTACCCCGCGCCCGGTTCGGCTGGTCAGCCTCTGCTCGAGAGCTGCGGCGGCTCGCGCGGCGCCCTCGGGATCCGCGTGCGCGGACTCGGCGATCTGGCGGAACCGGGTGCGGATGGCAGGATTCGTCTCCAGCTCCTTCTGGAACTTCTGGGCGATCCGGGACAGCGACTCGCGTGCCTCCCGGGGGCCAGTGGTGTACCGGCCCAGAGAAGTGCTACTGGCCACCATTTCGACCTCGTAGACGCCGGGAACGATAGGGGTGGCGCTGAACGTCTCGATCCACCTGTACCGCCGTTTGAGTGTCATCAGCAGGCCGAGCAGAACCGGCACCGGCGTGTCGACGGCATCGTTGAGCCCCTTGATCATCGCTGCTCGGCCCAACGCCTCTGGGAACTGGGCGGCCTTGGCGATGTCGTCGGCGATCGTCGGGACCCCGGGCTCGTCCACCGCCCGGAGCACTCCCCCTCCCAGCTCGTCGGCCTCCCGGGCGGCGGACCGCCGGCCGGCCTGCTCGGCGGCCTGCTTGGAGGCCCCGGTCTCGACGCCCTCCCGCGTGGCGCGGCTCGCCGAACCGGCGGCTTCGTCGCTCAGGCCGAGCATGCGTCCGGCCCGGCTCTCGAGCCAGGTCAAGAAGTCGGCGGCGAACCGGAACCTGCTCAGGAACTTGCGGGCGGAGCCGATTCCCCGCATCAGCGGCTTGCGCAGCGGGCGCAGTGCCCGGCTGAGGAGGCCGAACAGCTCGCCCCCGAGGTCGAGGAAGCGCAGCAGGTGGCGCAGCAGGATCCGCAGCGGAGTCTCGGCTGCCTTAGCGGTGGCGTAGCCTCCGGCGGTGAGGTAGATGGTGAGGGCCTGGAGCAGCACGAAGCCGCTGACGAAGCCGATCTTCTTACCCAGTTCGTAGTCCGGCAACAGGATGAATCCCAGCAGTGCCGAAGCGGCCCGGGCGCCGAGTGACTGGGCGCCTGCCACCATCGCGGTCCAGGCGTCGCCCAGGAGCTCGCCCAGGCCGGTCACCGTGGTCCCGGAGTTCTTCACCTCGTCGCGCATGGTGTTCTCAAGGGTGGCGGGGTCGAGGCCGGGCTCCATGCCGTCGGCGGCCACGGCGTTGAGCGTGTCCTGCGACAGCAAGGCGACGATCTGCGCGTCGGTCGGCTCGCCGGGCACGGGGGCGAGCTGCGCCGCAGGGCCCACCGCAGAACCTCCCGCAGTCTCGACCGCGCTCGGTGCGGCGGGGGACGCCGTGGCTGTTCCCGGGGCGGCGGGTGACGTCGGCGGCCGGGGCATCGCCAGGGCCGGAGCGTACCTCGCGACGATGCGGGCCACCGCGCGGGAGCCGGCGACCAGCAACTCGGCCAGCATGAACAGCAGCCGGAACGGGTCGATGATCCCGTCCACCACGCCCTGCACGATGCCCCAGGCCATGCCGGCCATGAAAGCCGGCCCCCCGCCTGCGGCCAGGCTCGCGATCTTGTTGCTGGCCTCGACGCGCTGCTTGTCGTCGATCTTCTCGCCATAACGGAGCTGGAGGAGGAAGCCCACCACGGCTTCCTGGATCAGAACGCCGAGCGGGCCGAGGCCGGGGATCAGGACGGGCATCCCGCCGATCACGGTGATCAACAGGTCGAGGACGAAGGCGATCACCGGCGGCTTGAGGTCGTCCGGGCAGAGCAGCCAGATCACCGAGGTGAGGGCGACCGGAAGCATCAGCGGGTTGGCCGCCACCATGGCCAGTCGGACCAGGAAGTCGAGAATGGGGCGGAAGATCGCGAGGAGGGCGTCGAAGACGGCGCGCAGGGCCTTGACGAGTCCGCTGAATCCGCCACGGGCCCAGGCGGCCATCCGGGCGAATTGTCCGGCCACCCCGGTGAGCAGGAGGGACACGGCGGACAGGCACGCGCTGGCGCCGAACGCGCCGCACACGCCGCTCATCGCGGTGCCCACCTGCCCGGCCGCGTCGGCGAGCCAGGTCGCGGCGGCGGCCATGGTGTCCGCGGCCTCGCTCACCTTGCCGATGACGGTGGGCAGGACGCGCTCCAGCAACACCTGGCGGGCGGCGACCAGAATGTCGTTAATATTCCAGTTCGCCCACAGCCAGGTTAGTTTGTCCCAGAGTGGCGGCAGAACCTGCGTCAGGATCACGACCGGCCCGAGCGGGGAGAGCATGACCAGCGCCCCGGCGGCCACCATGAGAGGCGTGCGGATCGGCGCGATGGTGGCGCGCAGCTTTTCCCAGGCGGAGTCGGCGAGGCCCGCCAGCCAACCGCGAACCCCTTCTGCGCTGTCCCAGGCCAGTCCGAACTGGGTGGTGAGCCACTTCCACACGTACTCGGCGCCGGCGCGGATCGGCGCGCCGAGGTCCCAGAGCCGCGAGCTGAGGCGGGTGAAGGACTCCCAGGCGGCGCCGCCGACCTTACCGAGCAGATCGAGTGCCGGGACCGCGAGATTGTCCCAGAAGCCGAGGAAGAGGTCGTTGACCGTTGCGGCGGCCGATCGAAGGTTCTGGAGGATCGGGCCGTCCCACTCCTGGAGGGCGTCCACCACCGGACGCAGCAGCGTGCCGACGGTCGCGCGGGCGGCACCGCCAAGTTCGGCCTGGACGCCGCTGACATCGTTCGCGAGACGGGTGAAAGCGGTCTCGATGGCGGACATCGGATCGATGTCGCCCAGCCGAGACAACAGCCTGACGGCCAGTGTGTTGACGCCGGTGCAGAGCAGCTCGCGCACCTGGCCGAGCACGCCGCCGCGAAGCAGCTCAAGAAGCCCGGGAGCGAGCCGGTCGACGACCGACGCCGCCGCCTCCATGGCGTTCTCGGTGATCTCGCCTCGCACCTCGCGGGCAGTGTCGAGCGCGTCGCGGCCCATGGCGGCGACGTCGCCCGCGGTATCGGAGGCGAACCGGCCCACGGAGGTGTCGGCGAGCTCGAAGCACTGCACGCCGAGCGGTGCGGACCGGACGGGCGGCGCCGGCGGGCCGCGGCCCGGGTGCTCGGTCGTCGCCCCCGCCGGGCCGGCGGCGGGGCGGGCCTGCTGGCGTACGTGGGCCAGCTCGTGCGCGAGCACCAGGTCCCGGCCGGGTGTGGCGTACGGCGCGGCGCCGGCGCCGAGGACCACGTGGTTGCCGTAGGTGAAGGCGTGGGCGCGGCGTTGCTTGGCGGCGAGCTTCGCGGCGAGGCCGTCGTGCAGGCGCACCCCGGTGAGGCTCATGCCGAGGGCCGGTTCGTACCGTGCGCGTTCGGCACTGTTCAACGGGCGGCCCGGGCCCAGGCGGGCGTCGGGCACGGCGGCCATTCTGGCGCTCGGCCGGCCGGGAGGCGGTGCGGCCGTCACGCGGCTCGGCCGGCCGGCCGAGCCGATCGGCGTGCCCCTCGGCCGGGCGCGTTCCGCTGCCACGATGCGGTCGGCGGTGGCGTGGGCGTCACGCTCGGCCGCGGGATCGGGCGGGGCGTGCACGGGGATGCGCGCCACGCTGTGCGTGCTGCGCGGCGGCGTGGCGGATCGGCGGGGTGCCCGCCCGGCTGTTTCGTCCCGGGCGGACTCGGGTTCGCCCCGGTCGGCCGACCGGGGCGGACGCGTGCTCTGCGCGAACCTCATCCGCTCACGTTGCCCTCGGCCACCCACACCCCGGCGGGTTCCATCAGAGCGGGTCCGCTCGTACAGATGTTGTCGCGCGCCACCCGCAGGATGGGCCAATCAGGCGGGCCGGCCTCTACGCGGATGCCGTTCGTGGTGCCGTGGAACATGTTCCCCGCGACCACCGCGTGCGGGCCGAGCCGCCCGGCACAGCGCAGGCCTTGCATCGGGTAGACGGGCTTGTTGCCGGCGAAGTCGACCACGTTGGAAGTGACGTCCAGGCGACGGCAGTGGCCGATGGACATGGCCTGGTGGATGAAGGCCGTGGGGGCACGCCACGGCGGGTTGATGGTGTTGCCGGAGATCCAGGCGTGCTGGATGGTCCGCGGCGCGCCGTCGCGGTGCCTAAGCGCGACGGTGATCCCGGCGAGGGCACCGGTGACGGTGTTGTCGCGGACGCGGACCTCGCCGGCCGCGCTGCCGGCGACGGTGATGCCGGCACTGGCCACCGGGAGGACGCCCAGGTTGTGGTACACGCCGCCGCCCAGCCAGTTGACGAACTTGGGGGAGAACCTGGCCAGAACGTCGGGCAGCATCAGATCGTCACGGACGGACGTCTGGAGCTCCGCGACGGTGCTGGAGTTGCTGCCGTAGAGGTAGTCGCTCCACCCTTCGTCATCGTCGATCTCCGTGCCGAACCGCGGCGGAAATTCGTTGACGAACGAGTAGCCGTAGCGCAGCCCAAGTGGATCACCATCGTCCTGGGTACGCAGCGGGTGTACGGCCCGCCGGGCCACGAGGCGGGCGAACCGCGGGTCGCGCAGCCACTCGAGGAACCGGCTCCACGGGTCGGGGACGTCGTCGCAGGCCGCGGAGATGTCACAGCCGGTCACGTCCGTGCGCTCGCTGTCGATCACGAGCACCCCTGTCTGCGCATGACCGACCATTACCCGGCAATCTCGGACCACAGTCCGGCTCACCGGCCGATAACCGCCGCGTACGGTGATACCGGTCGCCGTGGCGGTGGGCGCGTCGGTGACGCTGGCATGAACCCGTTCCACGAGCGCGGGACCGGCGCACTGGACGGTGAGCGCGCCATCTCGGTGATCGCGCTCGGCGGGCCGCGCCGCCACCGAGAGATCGCGTACGCAGACCTCGCCGCAGTTCACGAAATGCAGCGCGGACCCCGCAGTGGAGTGGATCTTGGTGATGACGGCGCCGGCCCCGGTGATCCGCACGCAGCCCACCCCGGACAGCACCGCCGGCGCGCTCAGCTCCCACGTCCCGGAGGTCAGGCACAGTTCGAGTGCGGGCACCCCGGACAGACCGGCGAAGAGCTGGACCAGGTCCGTCTCCGGCCGCACCACGAGACAGACGGAGTCGCCTGGCTTCTCCTGTCGCCGGCCGGTGACGCGGACCTCGGCGCCGACCGCCTGACCGGCGTCGTCCAAGCGTACGGCGGTGAGCACCTGGGTGTCCGAGCCCGTCGCGGGCAGCCGCCAGCGCACGTCTACCTGGCCGTTCTCGTCGGTCGGGAAGACATCCTTCGCCGGATCAGTGGTGGTGGGTACGCCGGTGGCCACGTTGCCACCCGTGGCGGAGAACTTGACCCTGGCGCCCTTCACCGGCACTCCGCCGTTGCGCACCACCACCCGTACCGGCTCAGGCAGCGGCTGACCGGCCGGGGCTTGCTGACCGTCGCCGCCGAGCAGGTCGATGGTGACCAGCTCGGTCAGCGGCGGGGTGAGCCGGCGGCAGCTCTCCTCCAGGGTCCAGCGGCCATGGCCGGCGGCGGTGCCGCGTTCGAGTATGCCGAGCACCGCGACGTGGTGCTCCGGGCCGAGAGGCGGGAGAGCGAGCGGCTTGTTGTCTTCCTCGGGCCATTCGATGGTGCCGGAGAGCGCGCTGATGCCGTACATGAGCCGCATGGTGCGGGCGGGAACGAGCCAGTGATCGCCAGTCCGGAAGTCGCCGGCGCCGAACCGGACCTCGATGCCGGCCTTGTCCAGTTCGTCGGGACTGCTGTTGGCGGGCTGGGCCGGGCCGTCCCAGCGCCGGACGATGGGTGTGCTGCCGAGCGCCGCCAGGTCGGCGGGGCCGGTGGCGGCCCACTTGACGGGCAGGGCGAGCCCGTCCGGCGGGCCGGCGGTGGCGAGGTGGCCTGGCAGGCCGTGCAGCTCTCGGTCAGGGCTGGTGACCTCGACCAGATCGCCCTGGCGGAAGGAGAGCTCCTCGTCCCGGCCGATCCTGCTGAGAGTGAGCTCGGCGTCCATGCCCGCGGCGGAGGACGAGCCGATGGCGGTCAGTCCGGCCACCACGCTGCCGTTCTCCCGGGAATACAGGTAACGGGCGATGCCGCCGGTGCCCACATCGTGTACCTGGATCCGGTAGAGCTGGTTCTCCAGTCGACGGTAGCCGCCGGAGGTGCTCAACCGGCAGGGGTCGGCGGTGGAGTCGACCTCGGGCAGCGCCGCGGTCATCGTGGGCGGTGTCCGGTCCCGCCACAGCGGGTCCGTCACGTCGGCGCACGTGGCGCCGGCGGCGACCTCGACCAGGCGGACCTGCCACACGGTGCGCGCGCGGGTCGTCGTGTCCGGCCCGCCGAGGGCGGATTCCAGCAGCGAGGGCACCTGATCGGCGGTGACGTGCTGGTTGAAGCAGTCCAGCAGGACCGCGTAGCGGCCGTCGCCCGGCGGCTCCGGCAGCCCGGGCAGGTCGTCGCCCACACAGCGCAGGTACGGCTGGTCGGCGAGCTTATGACCGACCCCGCCGTCGGCGGGTGGGGCGGCCTCGACGAGAACGCCGTCCACGTAGTACCGGCCAGGAGTAATGCGCAGGTCGCCCCAGGCCGTCTTCTTGGGGACGGCCCCGCTGATGTCCACGATGTCGAACCCGGCGCCGTCGAGCGGCCCGCCGGCCTGCCCGACGGCGTCGCGGGTCCGTACCTCGTCATGCTGGGCGGTGATCTGCGTCTGTTCGTTCCACTCGGCGTCCAGCAGAACCCTGCCCTGCTGGAGCAGCACCGATCG
The DNA here is from genome assembly GCF_039880665.1 of Nonomuraea sp. B5E05. NCBI lineage: Bacteria > Bacillati > Actinomycetota > Actinomycetes > Streptosporangiales > Streptosporangiaceae > Nonomuraea > Nonomuraea sp. B5E05. Next base: position 23,433 of record NZ_JBDPMJ010000032.1, on the reverse strand, counting down.
ATAACCCTCACGCGGGTCGAACGTCCAGCGGGTGAAGTCTCCCTGCACGTCAGCTCCCAAAGATCCCAAGTTCGATGCCGGCCGGCCGGTACGGAGCTAGCTGCCGTTCCGCCGCCCGGAGCCGCAGCGGCCGTCGGAGGTGGTGGTGGACGCCCGGCTCGGCACCGTGCTCGCCGGCCTCCCGTATCGACGCCGAGCAGGATCCGGCGAGGGCCGGATAGGCGGGGGAGGCGGGATCGGTGGCCGCGTACACCGGAACGGCGCCGTCGTCGGGCACGCATCGGTACCGGCGGGGGGTGCGCGAGCCGGGGGCGACGCAACTGAATCGGAGGCAACCGGCCTGGCGGTCCGCCACCTCCACCAGACCGTCGAGCACGCAGCTCGACGCGTCGAGGCTGCGTACCCGCGTCGTGCCTCGCACCGTGGTCCCCTCCAGGCAGGCGTGCACGCCGTCGCCGGTGAGGGCGCTGCCGCCGCCGGCCGTCGCGTCGAGTATCGAGGTGTCCACGGCGAGCAGCGGCACGGTGCCGGCGAGCTCGACCCCGCCCACCACCGATCGGCTGAGCCGCAGGTGAAGGCGGCGGGTGGTGGAGCCGGCCCGCAGGGCGCCGGTGATGGTTGTGTGCGCGACGGTGAGGTGAGCGAGCCTGCCGGGTTCGACGACCAGGTCTCCCTCGATGAGCAAGCCGTCCACGACCACACTGCTTCCAAGCCCTCCGTCGATCCGCAGCGTGCCGCGCAGGTGCGGGCGCAGCCCACCGGGGGCGTACCGGCCGGGAACCGCGGCGAGCACCTCGCCGCTGGGCGGACGGCGGGCCGGCCATGCGGCGGCCACCAGCACCAGCCGGGTGCCGGCTGGCACGGTGACGGCGAGGTCGCCGGGGTAGGCGGCGCTGTCGGCGATGGAGACGACGTACGTGCCCTTGACGGCGGTGCTGCCCGCCGCGCCCCACAACGCCTCGGCCGCCGCCAGGCCCGCGGCGATGGTGGGCACGCTGCCGGTCCGAGCGGGGGTGCCGGAGTGGACCTCGATCTGGCCGACGGCGAGGGGAGCGTCGGGGTCGGGCGCGGTGACCGGGGCGCCGGAGCCCATGGCCAGCAGCGCCTCGTGGGCCGCGGTGCGATCGTAGGTGCCCGCGCCGACGTCCGCGAGCGCGCCGTAGGCGAGCGGACGAAGATCGCGTCGGGGGCGGTGGCATTGTACACCCGCATCCGGCCCTGCACCGGATCCACCATCACCTGCGGTTCCGGCCCCGAGGCGAGATCTTCGAGCCGGCACACCCGGATCCGGTCAGGGGAGAGGTCGCGCTGGTCCACTCCGCCGACCCGCAGCCGTATCCCTAGCGGCAGCGAGGACGCGGGGAGCGAGCCAGAGCGGGCTTGCTCCAGCAGGTTCTTCAGACGGCGTGGGCGCAGTGGCAGCGGCAGGTCAGCTTCGGTGGCCAGTCGTTCGATGGCCTCCTCCCGGAGGGCCGGCGCGTACAGCGGCACCGCCCGGCCGAGCGGGTCGAAGGTCCATTCCGCCCCGTCGGCGCGTGCGGTCGCCCAGCCGCCGTTCGAGCCCAGAGGCACGTCCACGTCGGGAGCGCCCACTTCGTACGCCTGAGTGGGGAACAGGTGGACGGCGACGTGATTAACGCCGTAACGTCCCCGTCGGCTGGGGATGCGGCGTGCCTCGGCGGTGTTGGGGAGCGGGTCGAACGCGCCGCCCGGGCCGGGTGGGCTGATCAGCGCGGCCGCCTCGACGCGGGCGGCGTCGCGCAGCGACGCGGTGGCGGGCCGGTCAAGGCGCACGTGGTTGATGTGGGCGGCGGTGACGAGCAGCGGATGGTGCTCGACCGCGCGGGCCGGCCAGTCGGTGACGTCCCTGGCGACCTGTTCGAGCACCGCCACCGTGCCCTTACGCCGCCGGTAGGCGACGGTGTTGGCGACCAGGGCGCGGCGGCTGACCGTGGCTCCCATGTCGGCCGGCGGCTCGGCGAGGCCGACCAGGTCGGCGAGGTAGGGAACTAGCCATTCCGCGCACGTTTCGATGAAGAACCCGTCGCGCAGCCGGTCGAGGTCGCGTTCCAGCAGGTCCAGCTCGCCTTCGACGGCGGCCAGCAGCGCGCCGAGCGGGCCATGGACGCCGTCGGAGTTGGACCCGGTGTCGCGGGCGAGCAGGTGTACAGGGACGAGGGTCCGCAGGCGCTGCGAAGAGGAGCCGTTCACGCCATCCCCTCGATCGTCACGTCGGCGAGAGTGAGGACCTGCGCCGCATGGAGACCGCCGTCCCAGCGGGCGGGCAGGGCGGCCAGCAGATCGGCGGAAGTCTTGCCCGGCGGTGCCGTGAGCCGCGGCATGGTGCAGGCCCGCACCCCGGGAACCGCCCTGATCAGCACGAGCGCCAGGGAGGCGGGCACCGCGGTGGCGAAGCCCAGCGCCGGCGGCGTGAACGCGGTGGCGAGCGCGGTCCGCACCGCCGACTCCACCTCCGCCCTCGGGTGGTCCGGATCATGGGCAAGGCCGACGCGGAGCCCGAACATGACGTTCACACCGGGCAGCACGGCGAGCCGGGTGCCCGGGTCGCGGGCCGCCACCAGTGCCGCCCGCAACGCCGCGATCAGCTCTGGCCCGGCGGGAGCGGCGCCGTAGTCAGCGGACGTGCCGAGGACGGAGAGCACCACCACCTGCTCACGGCCGTCCCAGACGTCGTCGGCGCGGCAGAGGGTCACCCCGGCGTAGCCGGCGCCGAAGTCCTCGTGGTCGGTGACCGAGACCGCCCGATCCAGGGTGCGGATGCGCAGGGGAGCGTGCGCCCGGGCCTCGTCGATCCGCTCCGGGTCGGCCCAGTCACGGGCCGGGCCAGGGTTGACGGCGGCCCGGATGCCGTACGGGCGGCGCGGCAGGATGCTGAGCTGCCCGGCGTTGACCGCGCCCGCCGCACCGACGCCCACCCGGTAGGCGGCCTGCACGTTCTCCGTGCCGGCCGGCAGCCGGGCACCGTGCCGACCGTCGCCGGTGGTGACGGTGGCCAGCCCGTCGTGGTCGAGCCGCTCGGTGAACACCCGGTCTCCATGGCCCACGGTGTCGAGGGAGGCCACCGCTTCCCAGCGCACTCCGTCGACCCGCAGCTCCAACGTGCTTCGCGTACCGGCGGCGGTCTCGGCGCGAACATGGGTGAGCGGGCCGCGGCGGGTGCGCATCCGCTGGAAGGCGACCGTGGGATCACCGCTGCCGAGCGCCTGGATCACGCTCTCGCCATGGGTGGCCGTGGCGACGTTGCCGTGTACCCGCAGGCCGCGCGGGTCGTAGCTGAAGGTGAGATCGCGGTCCAGCTCGACCGTCATGGTGCCGCCTTCGGCGGCGACCGTGCAGGCCAGTACGGTCACCGTCTCAGACAGCGGAGGCGCGGTCGCCGCGGCCTGCAACGGGTCGCTGGGCAGCCCGCCGGGCGGGAACCCGGTGACCACCACCCGCCGGCCCATCGGCAGGAGCGGATCGGTGGCGGCGAGCGTGAGCAGGCGTCCGGCGATCGGCGCCACGAGCGGGCGCTCGTCGGCGGGCAGCGGCCGGGACTCGCAGCGGACCAGCGTTTCACGTCGGCCGAACGTGGCCAGATTCTCGGTGATGTCGGTACGCACGAGCGTGGTCCTGCCGCTGATCCCGAACCGGGAGCCACCGGCCGGTCCGGCCGCTTCGACGGCGTACAGCTCGCGATAGCCGGGTCGTTCCAGCAGCAGCCAGGAGCCCGGCACCACCCGGGGATGGTCGCCGTCGACCTCCACCACGTCCGCCGGGACGGGTTCGCCTGGGGGAAACGGCTTTTCGATGCCGTTCCATTCGCCGTTCGCGTTGATGTCGGCGGCGATGTGCCCTCCGGCCAGAAGAGCGCCCAGCGGGGCGTTCCAGCCGAACAGGTTGGTACGGGTGCCGAAGGCGTACACCTCGACCTCCTCCTCGGCGGTCAAGGCCGCGGACGGCCGCCAGCCGATCCGAGCCGCCAGCCGTAGCCGGGTCCAGCCGGCGATGCCGGGTGGGTCCTCCTCGATCGCGGCGGCAATGCGGAAGTCCCACCGCTCGTCGTCTCTCCGTTCGTCGCCGGCCGCCCGGCTGTGAAAGGGGGTGCGCCCGTACCGGCGGCGCTCAGCGCCGACCACCAGCACCCCGTCCCCCGGCCGCAGACCGTGCGAGGTGCCGCGCAGCCAGATGGTGTCGGTGGCGAAACCGATCTTCTGTGCCCCGGCCGTGACGCCGGGGATCGCGTTCCAAGCCGCGTGCGCGCGGAGTTCCTCGACGGTCTCGAAGGTCTGCGGCAGCTCACCCTGACCGGGCATGGACTGCACCGGGGTGCCGGCGGGCACGTCCACCTCGGGCGGGGCGCCAGGCGCGTCCTCGACGTCGAACGCGATGTCCGCGGTGGCGGCGACGCCGGGACGAGGCTGATAGCCGATCATTCCGGCGAGGTGCCGGACGGAGGCCGGCTCGGTGGCGGTGCGCAGAAATGCCTCCTGCGCGATCCGCTCGGTGTAGAACGACACCACGTCGATCATCACCGCGGCGGCGTCCAACAGCGCCGGCACCGGGTCCGCCGAGTGCCCGGCCACAGCTCGCACGCCCGCGGGCATGCTCGGGGCGGCCAGCGCCGCCCGCATCCGGGCCAGGGCATGGCTGTGCGGGGCGACCCGCCAGTGCAGGGCGGACAGGCCGGGCGAGTTGGTGACCTCGGGCAGCGGTGAACGCAGCGGGTCGCAGCCGCATCCGCCGGTGCCGCCGCAGCTCACGCGCCACCCCTCAGACGGAAGGAGACCTGGCCGTACTCCGGGTTGCTCGGATCGTTGTCAGCCCGCAGCACCTCGCTGGAGGCGGCGTCGATGCGGCCACGGGCGATCTCCCCGGTGGACGGCCGGCCGAGCCGGCGGAACCGCAGACCCTTGGCCTCGGAGTCGTCCACCTCGACGTAACGGACCCCGGGAACGGCCATGATCACGGCGACCAGGTCCGAGATGTACAGGGATTGGCCGAAGGTCAGCCGGTCCGGGTGGAAGAAGCCGAGCCGCCCGTCGGGCAGGATCCGGGTGGACAGCTCGGCGCGCAGCCGGCGCTCCACGTCCGCGGCGAGGTGGCCGTCGGCGACGCACACCTCAAGGACGATCTCCAGCGGTACGTGCACCGGCGGGGCCATCTCCACGTCCACCCCGGCCAGCCGGCGTACGTCAAGGGTGGCCGCCACCTCGGCCACGAGGGAGGGGTCGCCGGCGCGATGGGACACCGGGTCGAGTGTGACCTCCTGGGCGTACCAGGAACCGGTCCAGCGACGCCGGGCCACCGCCCGCTGGACATTCGGGTTCTCCTCCGCGGCGGCGGCGTGGTCAGCGCTGGTGACGGCGCGCAACTGGGTGCGGAAGGCGTGCGGCGCGAGCTGTTTCACCTCGTCGACCGATTGGGGATCCACGCCGCCGACGGCGGGCAGCGGATTGGTGACCGTCACCCCGGCGGGCGGGGCATGGCCAGGTGTGGGCAGCGGGAGGGCGAGCACGTCCGCGCCGATGTTGCCGGCGGCGCCACCGCCGATCCTGGGCCAGGCGGTGAAGGTGGTGCCGGGGGCGGGGCGGCGGCCGTTGATCCCGTCTCCGTACCGCAGCCGTACGGCCCCGCTGGTCTCCGGTTCCGCGACGACGTGAGCGTCGAGCCGGCCACTGGTGAGCAGGTCGGGCACGGGCGTCCAGGTCCTGGCGCCGTCGTCGAGCAGCACGGCGGGCAGCGCGCGGCGCGGATCGGGGAGCAGGGCGGCAGTGGCGCTGTGGTCGTCCACGACGGTGTCGGTCCAGGCCACACGGTGCCGCCCGGTGGGCAGCCTGGGCTCGTACCGGCCATCAGCGGGAGCCTGGGACGGCAGCAACATCCGTGGCGGCAGCGCGGCCGCGTGCTCGGCGAGCGCGACGTTGGCCAGCGCGACGGCGGCCGGTGCGGCGCTGTCGTCGCCGGCGCGGCGGGCCACCGGCAGGGGGACCAGGAGGGCGTCCGCGGCCGCCCAGTGCAGCTCACTGACGATCATTCCCGCGGGTGCGAACGGGTCGGCGCGAACGATCGGGTCGCGGACGAGCCGGACGGCGTGGCGACGCGCCTCGTCACCGGCCACCGCGCCGCTCTCGTCGATCGGGGCGAGGACGAGCACATGACCCGCGCGCAGGCGTGGGTCGTGGCCGGTGTGGTGGCGGAGCCAGCCGCTGGTGGCGCCCACCGGCAGGCACGCGTCCGGGTCGCCCCAGGCGTGCAGATCGAGCCGGTTGCGATCCGGGTGCAGCGCCACCGGTAGCAGGGTCTCGAAGACCGCGGCGCCGGCGTCCAGGGCGGACTCCACGTCGGTGCCGGGCGGCAGCGGCTCATCGACGGCGGCGATCGGCACACGCGCCGGCAGGTCGGTCGGCGCGGAGGCGTGAAAGGCCAGCCACGTCCGGGCGGCACAGCCCTCGTGCATCCGGTAGTCGAGCAGCCGGGCATGACGGCGTACGGAGGGGCGCAGCCTGGCGGTGGCGAGGTGGGCCTCGGCGGCGATCGCGTCCTGCCGGTAGGTCAGCCGGTCTCCCGCGTACGCGAACAGCTCGGAGAGGGTGACCAGCGGGTCGGCGGGGTTGCGATCAGTCCAGCCGGGCAGCAGCACAGCGAGCCGGTCGAGCAGCCGGTCGCGGAGCCCGGCGTAGTCGCGGGCCAGGTAGTCCAGGGCGGGGCTGACGGCGGGCACGGGCAGGCAGACCTCGTCGGGACGGCAGTCGATCCCCTCGTGGCAGTCGACCGTGAACGCGAACGGGCAGGTGGACAGCGGCTCGTCGAAGCCCGCCGGGGAACCCTCGCCGCCGGGGCCGGTGAGCCCGAGCAGGTAGCCGGACCAGTCGCCGGTGGAGGAAGTGCGGACCACGAGTACCCGGGCCCGGCCGGCGGGCGGGACGGCCTCCTTCACCAGGCTCTGATCGGCAGTGCCGACTCCCGGTGGCGCATGGGCGATCAGGGCGTCCGCAGGGTGGGCCCACAGCACCCGCACAGGGTTGACCAGCGGGTCGACGCGGACGCCGCCGAGGACGCGTACCCGGGTGGCGTCGAGGTCGGCGGGGACCGGTCCCCTCAGCAGGTGAACCAGAAGGGTGGCCTGGCGGACGCCGGACCGGTGGGTGAGCACTTCGACGTGGTCGATCCCGTCGAGGGTGCTCTCCCCCTTGACCAGTGCCCTGCGGGCCTCCCGGTTCAGTAGGGGCGCGGTCATGGCGATCCACCGAGGACGCTGAGGCTGCGGCGTTCGCCGACCGCGGTGCCGGCGACCAGCGGCAGGTAGGTGACCGTGACCCGTAGCCGGGTGTCTTGGGCCTCCACCACCACATCGTCGACCTGTACAAGGTCGCCGAGCCAGCGTTGCAGCGCGGCGTGCACGAGTGTCCGGCTCGCGTTGACCATCTCGTCCCCGGCGGGGGCGAAGACCAGCCGGTCGACCCCGCTGCCGAAGTCGGGCCGGTTGACCCGCTCGCCCGGGCGCGTGAACAGCACCGCCTCGATCAGCCCCCGCAGGTAATCCTCATCGGACACCAGGGCGGTGCGGCCGCGACCTCCGACGCGGAGCGGAAAGCCGACGTGACGTCCGGAAGTCATGTCGCCACCACCCGGAACTGGTTCGCGGTCACGGTCAACGGCACGCCGGTGGGCACGCAGGTGGCCAGGCCGCCGGCCAGGACGAGGGGTTGGCCCATGGAGCGCACCCGGGCGCTGCCGACGCTCCACACGCCGGTCACGCAGGGACCGCCGACGATGGGCGGGAGCGGACAGGCCGTCACCGTCCACGGCCCGGCGAGCAGGACGGTGGGCTGCCCGCCGACGCGGATCCGCGGGTTGGGCACGGTGGGGGTGGCCCGCCCGCCGTGCGCGCAGAGCACCACCGCACCCTGGTGGACGATCGTGCCGGGCATCAGATCACCTCCAAGGCGCCGTCGTTGAGCGAGACCCGCTTGCCGTCGAGAACGAGGGAGGTCGCACCGGTGGAGAGCTCGATCCCGTTCGGCCCCAGGACCACCTTCAGCGGGACCAGCACGGCAGGCGGCCCGACCTCGATCGTCATCCCGCCGGTCAGCGGCAGATCGCTCACCGTGACCGTGACCGAATCGGATTTGAACACCCGTTGCTGCGGCAGCCCGGGTGCCGGCGACTCGCCGAGTTGCCAGTAGTAGCCGAGGAGGACCGGGTAGTTGGGGTTGCCGCCCTCGAATCCCACCCAGGCGGCGGCGCCCACCGGCGGAAGGGTGAACCCGCCGACCCCGTTGCCGGCGTACGTCACGCACGGTTCGGCCCAGGCCAGCCGGCCATCGCCGAACACCTTGGGCACGGAGACCTGCACCCGCCCGCGCAGCAGCGGGTCGATGTTGTGCTTCACCGTTCCCCGATACACGCCGAAGAACTGCCTGGTCATCGCGGCTCCTCCCCAATGGTCATCGCGGACTCCGTGGCAGCACGGGAGTGATGGCGCCGTGCCCGTCCCGGGCCAGCGTGAACCCGACCCGGTAGCCGCCGTAGGCGAGGTCGTGCTCGACCTTGCGGACGTACCAGAGGCCGTCGTGACTCCACCCGGCGCCGCGCATGCCGACCAGGCCGCGCGGGCGCAGCACCGCCCCGTAACGCGCGCCGTCGGCGTTGCCCTCGGCGACCAGCGCGTCCGAGGCCCGGTCGACCTCGCCCTGCGCGCGGGCGAAGGCGGAGACGGCATCGCTGGAGCCCTCCCGAAGCCGGCGGCGCCGCACGTTGCCGGCCTCGGCCATGGCGAACGGCACGGTGGCCAGCGGCGGCCGGGTGCTCACCACGGCCGCGACCGGCAGTGTCACCCCGGTACGCCGGTCGTGCACCGACCCGGCCACGGTAGCGGGGCGGGTGGCCTCGGTGCGGAAGGACACGTCCCGCACGTTGCTATCGGAGCCCAGGTCGACGGCGAGCGCGGGCTGCGGCACCCCCACGCGCACCGGCGGTCCCCAGTAGAACGAGCTGATCCCGGGGACGGGCCCCGGATCCACGTAGGTGACGTAGCCGTGCTGTCGAGCGAGCTCCGTCAGATGTTCCAGGTCGGTGCCGTGCTGCGTGGGAGTCCGATCGATCGGCAGCGGTGGGTCGGTGACCGTGGTGGGCAGCACCATGGGCTGGATGCCCTGCGTCGCGTACGGGGCGAGGATCTTCAGCACCGTCAGGTAGTCGTCAAGAGCCGGATGTTCCATGTCGCGGTCCTCGCGGTCGAGCAGGTTGCCCACGTCCTCGCCGGTGATGGTGCAGGTGGCGGTGCTGGCGCCGGTGCCGGGGTCGAGCCGGACCTCGGTGACGATGCCGTCGAAGAGCACCTTGGGCACCAGGCCGAAGGTGAGTACGAGCACCACACGGGCGAACGGCGCGAGCGGGCCCTGAGGGCCGAACGGGGAGTCCAGGGCGGCGAGCGGGCCGGATCGCCCGGCGTCGAAGACGAGGGAGAAGACACTCCGCTCGCCGTCACTCTCGGTGATCCGGGCCGAGCGCCACCGTTGCGCCAACTCGACCGGCAACGGCAGCGGGATGGTCCGCCCGGCCAGGACCGCGAGCCTGAGCCCGGAACCGAGCAGCACGCTACACCCCCGGCAAGGGGATGACGATCAAATCACCTTCCGCCTGCGGGCCGGTCAGCTCGTCCGGGTCGACGGCGCCGTTGGCGTCGGCGATGCGCCACCAGGCGGTCGGGTCACCGAGATAGCGATGACTGACCAGGTCGAGCCGGTCCGCCGCCGTGACCCGATGCACCGCGGCGGTCAGTACGTCACGCGGGTCAGGCAGTGCCCGGCGGCGAAGATAGCGGACCTCGCGCAGCCCGCCCGTGCCGTCGGACACGATGGTGCTCGCGATGGGTACGGAGTCGTAGCGACCGGACATCGCGCTCACGCCCGGATCAGGTCGCTGATGGCGCCGGCTGTGCCGATGGCCGCTCCCGCCGTGGCGAGAACCTCCTTGCCGACCAGATGCGCCAGGTAGAGGCCGTAGCCGACGTCGGTCAGGGAGAGATCGTCGTACGTGAGCACCTGGGCGGAGACGTCCACGCTCGCGCGGATCGGGCTCAACGTGGGATTGAACGCCTGCTCGGTGATGCCGAGCTGGCTGATTTTCACGGGTACCACCCGGTTGGGCCCCCAGACCAGAACCGCCATCGGCAGTTCCACCGGAAGGATCTCGATGATGCCCGCGGCGAGCAGGGCGGAGTTGGCGATCACCCGGACGCTGCCCGGATGCAGCAGCATCTCCAGGACCGATAGCTGCGGCAGGATGCCGACCGTGGCAGCGATCGGGTCGCCGGTCTCCAGTTGGTCGGTGGCATCGACGTCGACGGTCATCGCGATGGTCTCGGTCGGCGCCCCCCAGGCCCGGTGCGCGTCGGCCGAACGCCTCCCGGACTCTCCTGTGGAGCGGGGTGCGATGGTCCGCTGCACCTGGTCGGGGTTGTACTGGAACACCACCACCCGCGACAGCGGCCCCAACGGCTCGACCGCGATGATGGCGCCCCGCAAGGTGGGCGGGCTGCCCGAGAAACTGCTCACGTCGCCCACGCTGCCCTGAAGCCGTCGCCGCAGCGTCACGCCGACGTCACCCTGGAGACCGCCGGGCGCCGCATCTGACCGCGATATCCGCTAGTGGCGGTCGCCCTCTTGGCCGAGCATCGAAACGAACTGGCCGGGAAGTCGTTCGAGGGCGCGCGAGAGCACCGATCGACGTTTCCACTGGTCAATGGCGCTTTGCTGCTGGTCGAACTTGGTGCCCGGCAGGGTTCGAACTTGCGGCACCGCTGTGACGAAACTTGGACCCCGACCATCGCGCGGCAGCGAACAGTAGATGGGCAGACGGGATCGGTGGCGCGGTCGTGATGGTGTGACCGGCCACTGACCTGCGGGATTTCAGACTGCTGGTTCCTGTGGTTGATCGGGGTCGGGGTGATCTGCAGGGCCGGGGCCGGGTGCGATCAGGGTGACCTGGTAGCCGAGACGTTCCAGGGTCTTTTGATAGCGGGTGGCCAGATAGTGGGCCTGGCGGGCTTCGCGCCGGTCGTAGAAGTCGCCACCGTCTTCGCGGTAGTCCTCGCCTCGGGCCATGACCACCCAGCAGACGCGTAGCAGCGTGTGAGCAGTGGCGATCGCGGCCTTCTTGGCGTGCTGCTTGCCGAAGCGGCGTACCAGGCGGCGCAGCCGGGCTCCGATCCTGGATCGGGTGCGGGAGGCGCCCCAGGCGGCTTCGACCATGGCGGCCTTGAGGTGTTTGTTGCCCTTACGGGTGGTGGCTCGCCGGCGTTTACCCGCTGACTCCCGGTTGCCGGGGGCCAGCCCGGCCCAGGCGGCCAGCTGTTCGGGGGTGGGGAAACGGGACATGTCCGCGCCAGTCTCGGCGACGATCACCTCGGCGGTGCGCCGTCCGATCCCAACGATGGTCATCAGCCGGGTGATGACCGGCTCGAAGATGGTGGCGGCTTCGGCGACCAGGCCGTCCAGTTCGGCGATCTTGCCGGTGGTGTGGTCGTAGGCGTCCAGATGGAGGCGGCACATGGCGGCGTGGGTGTCGGTGAAGCGCCCGTCGCAGGCCGCGACCAGGTCCTCGTGCTTGTGCCGCAGGACGCCGCGGGCCAGGCCTGCCAGCACGTGCGGGTCGCGTTCTCCGGCGATCAGCGCTTCGATCATGTCCCGGCCGGAGATGCACAGCAGTTTGGAGGCGACCGAGTCGATTTTGATCCCGGCGTCCTCCAGCACCTTGGCCAGCCGCTGTCCCTCACTCATGCGGGCCTCGATGAGCTTCTTGCGGTAGCGGGTGCGGTGCCGCAGTGCCGCCACGTTCTGGGCGGGGATGAAGCTCGGCCGTAGCAGGCCGAATTGGTGCAGTTCGGCGATCCACTGGCAGTCACGGATGTCGGTTTTGCGACCCGGGACGCTCTTGAGGTGCTCGGCGTTGGCCACGCACACCTCGATCCGGCCCGTCTGGGCCAGCGCGTGGTAGACGGGCCACCAGTACACGCCGGTCGATTCCATCGCCACGTCGGTGACGCCGAGCTCGACCAGTTCGGCGGCCATCTTCTGCAGCGCCCGCCAGAAGGTGCGGTAGCTCCGGACGAACGGCCGGTGCTCGCCGGGCAGCCGGATGGCCACCCATAAGATCTTCTTGTGCACGTCGATCCCGGCCACCGCCGGGTGGACGACCTCCATTGCGCCTCCGTGATCTGCCCCCGAGGATGGATGAGGTGCGTCGTCCGCGGAGCCCGCGACACATCGAGATGCTGTGACACGCGCTCGTAGCGGCAATCCGGGGTACCTACCGGGCAGGCTCCAGCGTCAGTCTTTAGAACGGCCTCGCAGGTCCAAGCGAGTACGACGTCAGCGGGCGACGCACCCCAAGTGTCACTTATCCGAGGGCGCCACGAAGTGGCATGGGGTCTTTAGGAGAGATAGCCGGAACACCTCACGTCCTTCAGCCCCGTTGAGCAAGAACTGAAACTGCGCGATACCGCTACGGTCGGTGCCACTGATCCAGAACTCCGCCCCCTCCAGCCCGCGCGAAGCCCGTACTTCCATCAAGTCCAGCACGTGGAGAATTACCCCGTCCCGGCCGATCAGCCGCACCTCCAGGTCCGGGCGCTCCGGATCGGGCTCGGCGACCACGATGAAGGCGAACTGCCCGGCTTCGGCGGCGGCTGACACGCCCGTAGGTCCAGACATCCTGTTCATGGTGCCGGAGACGCCTTCGAAGGGCACCCCGTAGGCGATGAAGTCCTCCAGCGCCTGGTGCTCGGCGGAGCCAGCGGCCACCTCCAAGGTGACTTCGGCGGTGATCGGTCGCATCCGGTGCGACTCTGCCGACAGGGCCAGCAACCGCATCACCAGGTAGCGGTCATCGCCGAGCTGACGGTAGTGGACGAAGGCGGCCCCAGCCCCCTCCCGGACGGTGTCCTCCCACGACAACCGCTCCACCTGGCCGACGCGCACGAAGAACTCGTAGTCGTAGAAGGGATCGGCGACGTTCAACGCGGCGGTCAGCCCCGCATATCGGTCGATGACCTGTACCGCGTCAAAACGGGCCACGACGACTCTGACCTGTGTGGCTTCGTTCGCGAGATTGGGCGCCAGATGTTCGCGACTTTCGGCGCCACGTTACCGGTGCCGCGTGCCGAGATGTCCATGAGAACCGGCACCACTTGTGGATATTGCCCGCCGGTGGCGCCGGCGGTAGCTCCGGAGCTCGTTCATCCTCTGTGCGATCAATCATGAACCGAGCCGGGTGCGAGTGCGCGGATCTGCCGATGAGCGCGTACTCCTGGCTTCCGGAGCGACGTCACGTGACGAGTACGGCGGTGAGCATCGAGAGATACGACTCGTGGGCGAGACGCAGGCTGTCAAGGTCGGACGTCTCGAACCACGTCACAGCGTCGTGCTCGTCCGGGGCGGCGTTGACGGGTGTTCGGGTCCATCTGTCGATCAACCAGATCTGCATGTCGAACGTCGCGGTCCGGATCTCATGCATCGGCGGGCCGGACGGCTTCGCTGCCGTGATTCCTAACTCCTCCCGAAGCTCGCGGACAAGGCTCTCTTTCGGATCCTCGCCCTCCTCGACATGACCGCCCGGCAGGTCCCACACGTCGGGATACCAACGGCGTCCGGCGCTTCGATGGCACAGCAGCACCCGATCGCCGTCGCGAAGAACGGCCGTCACGATCCGGACCGGACCGGAGTCGTCAGCGGCACATTTTGACCCATGCGGATACGCCGCGGACAAGGTGCGTCCCGCCTCCGACACCCGTCACCGTGCGTGAGCGGCGCGCTGGCCGGCAACAGACTCCGGGTCCTTCTCAGGGGTGGATCACGGGTGGGCGGGCGGTGATGGACTGGTGGAGTGCGTTCGCCACCGCTTGGACGAGCGGGGCTTGTGAGGCATCCCAGACGAGGTTGAGACCGTTGTGGCTGCGGAGGGTGAGCCTGCCGTACAGCAGGATGGGCAGGCGGGCGTTGTTCTTGAAACGGCGGTCGGGGCCGCCTTTGACGTTGACGTAGCGCCAGGTGGAGTCCACGACCGTGCCGTCGGGTGGCACCGGGCCTGCTTCGATGAAGCGGGCTTGTTCCATACCGGCTTGGAGGTGCTGGTAGGCGAGGTCGGCGACGTGGCGGCCGTTCTGGAACAGGACGCGGTCGGGGAGGAAGTGCACCGACAGGTTGCCTGCGGTCAGGGTCGGGACGGCGACGTTGGTGACCAGGATCCGCGGTCCCGTCAGCCGGGCCGAGGCGTTCAGTCTGCGCAGCAGATTGGAGGCGCCGGCGTTCACCTTGAACTGGTAGGTGCTGGTGATCGCGCCGGATGCGGTGATCAGCCAGAAGCCGTGGGTTCGCTGGAGATCGGTGATCGAGGTGACGAGGTGATCGAAGCGCCAAGCGGCCTCGTCGGTCACGTCGTACATGACGACCACGGCGCGAGCCGCCCGATCGCGCAACGCCACCCAGAGCACGCAAGGCAGCCCGACGGCGACGATGACCAGGCCGAAGCGTCCTGTCACCAGTGCCGCGACGAGCAGGGCGGCCAGGGCGAACGGCCAGTATGGCCGGCGTTGGGCGGCCTTCTGCAACTGCTGGACGATGTCACTCGGCTGGGCCGGGACCAGGCTGACGACATCGTGCATGACCACGTCATGGTCGGGCGCGATGGTGCGGTAGGAGATCGCTCCGCGTCCCATGCGCACGACGTTGCCGCGGGGGCCCATCCCTGCCCGAAGGCCCGGGATTCCGGTCGAGACTCCCATCCCGGTCTGGCTGAGGGTGAACCGGAACGGTCCAGCCCTGAGGCTGGTGCGCACATAGAAACCCACGATGAGGAATCCTTCTGACCCGGGTACCCGTTACTGCGGCCAAAGTCCAACCCTGTGGGCGCCCGAGCCAGGGTCGGGCGAAGGCTGACGGGCGGCGAGTTGCAGCGCGCGCCGGACAGGGTGACCGCTGACTCTCCATGCGGGGTTGCCTTCGCCTTACGCTTCTTCGCCACGGCGCCGATCCTGGCGTCTCCCAGGGGCCAGGAAGGGCTGGTTCGCGCGGCGCGTACGGCTGAAGCCGAACGCTGCGCCATACTCTGAACGCTATGCAGGAGGAGTTGCGGGCGTTCACCGAGTGGGTGGGCGGAGGCCGGAAGCTGACCCAGACGGGGAACCTGACGCTGTCGGACGCGCGGGCGCTGGTGGCGCTGCTGGAGACCGGCGACGAGATCGACCCGAAGATCGGCGACCGGCTGTCCCGCACGAAGAGCAGCACCGAACTGCCCGAATTGAACCTGATCGTGGAATGGGCCAAAGCGGCTGGGCTGGTCCGGGTGGTCAAGGAGCGGCTGCTGCCGGTGAAGAAGGCGGCGCCACTGCTGAAGGACTCGGAGCGATTGTGGGAGGCGTCGTTCGTGGCGCTGGGGAAGATGAGCGAGGCGCTCTTCCCTAAGAACTACTGGTACGCGTCGCTGGTCGGCGAGGAGTTCACGCTCATCTGGCCGGCGCTGCTGCGTAGGTTGTACGGCGGGCCGGTGCCCGTTGCGGATCTGCGGGAACTGGCCTGGGAGATCGCGTCGCCGTACTACGAGATGCACGACCCGCAAGCGCAGCGCCGGATGACCGACCGCGACCTCGATCGACTGCTGGCCGTCTTGGTCCGGCTGGGCGCGGTAGAGCTCACGCAGGAGACGGCGACCCTGACCCCGGTGGCGGTGAACGCCGCACGGCGCAGCCTGGGTGAGGCCGCACCGGGAGAGCCGATCTATCAGATCCGGGTGACGCTCCAGGAGAGTGCGGATCCGGTGATCTGGCGGTGCCTGCTCGTCTCACCCGGGATCACGATCGACAGGCTGCACCACATCCTGGTCGCGGCGATGGGCTGGGAGGGCCGTCATCTCCACCTGTTCACGGTGGGCGGTGTCCTATACGGCGAATCGTCACCCGAATGGGATCTGGACATTATGGACGAGGAGAAGACCTCGCTGGCGGAGGTGCTCGCAGAGGTCGGGGCGGTCATGGAGTACGAGTACGACCTGGGTGACAGTTGGCGGCATGACGTCGTGCTGGAGGAGGTCCTCACCGCAGAGGAATGGGTCCGTTACCCGGTGCTGGTGGACGGGGCGGGCGCTTGCCCACCAGAGGACGTTGGCGGCATTGGAGGCTACGAATACTTCCGTCTGGTGCTGGCCGATCCCGGACACGACGAGCACAACGAATACGTCCGCTGGGCCGGTCTGGAAAGCGCGCAAGAGTTCGACCCAGCCCGGTTCGTCCTCGAAGCCGCCCGCCGAGCGCTGGCCTCGGCCGGATGATCAGAGGCACATCGCAGATGCCCAGCCCGCGGGCCTTCCCGCCGGAGCACTCGCCCCGCATATAAACGGCCCCTGGTGTGGCCGGTAGGGACTCATCCCGGCCGCGGCCTCACCCCGGAGCGACTCCGTACTCCGGACACTTGACCTGAAGTCACTCCTGATCGAATGCTAGCCCTAGCTAATAGCTAGGCGCGTGCTGGGGGCAGGCCGTAGCGGCTGACGGCCAGGTACGTCTCCGGCGTCGCCGCTTCGAGGAGCCCCTCGTCGCCTTCCAGGTCGAGTTCCGGCTCCTGGGGGCGGCGCAGCAGGTCACTCCAGTCGCTTGTCGCTCCCCGCTCGTAGGCGTTGCGGAGCAGGGGGCGCAGCCGGGGGCGGGCTTCCTCCTGCTGTTCGCGGAAGATCCGCCGCTGGGTGAGTCGTTGTTCTTCCTGGGCGTCGTCGCTGAGTTCTTGGTCATTGGCCTGCTGGTCCTCGGCGCGCAGCCCTGGGGTGCGCTGGGCGATGGCGAGGTCTTCCTCGTGGAGGCGCTCGCAGGCGGCGAACAGCTTCCGGGACATGCCCAGGTGAACCTCGGTTCCGGGGATGCGGCAGGTGAGGAAGTCGTCGAGGCCCATGGAACGCATTCTGGCCCGCAGGATATGCCGCTCGGCGTGAGGCGCTACTCCGCGGGCTTCGGCCCGCATACTGCGGGTGAAGTCGTCGCCTTCCAGGGGCGTGGTCAGCCCGGAGCGCCGATGACGGGACGCGCGTTCGGCGGGAACGGGAACGGTGCGCAGTTGCGAGGCGGGAGCGGAGCGCAGCGCCAGGTAGGCGAGCATCTGGGCGCGGGCCGCGCCGATGAGCGCGTCGTCGCTGTCGCCGAGACGGTCTTCGAGGTTACCCGGGCCAGCCGCTGACTCGTCGTCGATGGCGATTCCGGCTGGGGTGAGCGGCGGCTGGCCGGGGTGCAGGTCATGGTCGATGGTGAGAAAGAGGTCGTCTCCGGGCCGCACGGACGCTCCGACCAGGACGGTGCGATGGGCGTACGAGCCGAGGATCTTGCTGCCGGCGGCCAGTTGCGCCCACCCCTTGCGGAGCGTGCTGAGGCCCACGTCGCCCCCCTTGGCCTCGATCAGCCAGTACAGGTCCTCTGCCTGATGCTGCCCCCATAGGTCGGGCAGCTTATTCTTCGGGTCCTTGAACGTGTCGAGCAGGGCGGGGATCGGGCCACCGAGTTCGAGGTGCTCGGTCTGACCGAGGCCCAGCAGTGAGCGGCAGGCCCACTCGGTCATCGTCATGCCCAGTCGGTAGGCGGCGGCGTTCTTCGCGCTGCGCTCGGTACCGTACGCGTAGACCGGGTTCAGGGTCAGGCGCTGGCCCGTGGTGCCTCGTACGGGGTGCTGAGGCTTGACGGGGTGCGCGCCGAGGTAGGCGTACAGCGGGGAACCCGGGCGACGAATTCCCCGTGCGCGTACTGCGGCTGATTCTGCAGGTGCGGGGTGACGTCGCGGCCGACCTCAATGGCGGCCTTGATGATCTCCCGCCAGGTGGTGGTCGAGACGTACCAGCCGTCGGTCGCCGGGATCCCGTGTGACCCGGCCCACGGCTGGTGCTTGGACGTTCGCCACTGCCTCCTGGGCTTTCTCGCAGGCCCGTTGCGGAAAAGGACCGGTACATCGAAGCTGTCGGCGTAGGTGAGTGGTGGCTCGTCGGGGACGTGTGCGGGGATCATGTGGATCACTCTGGCACGGTCGGATCGCTTCCGGCAGCCGAGTATAGGGCCGCCAACCGGTCAGCAGTGGGAGCCATTCGGTTGACCTCGGGAGCAGGTGTAGGGCTCAAGAACTCGAGTACTTCAAGCACCGAGCCCTTCGTCCGGTGGAAGGAAGGGCTCTGGGGCGCCAAATGGCTGGTCCGGGTCACCTGAGATCACGTTTCGTGATCTTGTCGATGGTGCATGCCGTCACCCGGCGTCTGTTGTCTGGGGCGCCCACCTCCAGCTCATGCTGAACGTCGGTAGCGCCGCCCTGGCCTATATCGACCCGGTTCTTCTGGAGGCCATCGAAGCCTGCCTGCCGTCCGGCCGGCACATCGACCTTGACCTCGGGATCGCCGTTTGTCCACTCGGCTGACCGCCCACCGCCTGGCCACCATTCGAGACCCGGCGATTGAGCCGCGCTCCATCTCACCCATGCGAACCGCCTGGGCACCTTTGTGAAAGCCTCCCAGCAGGCTGTCGGCCTGTACGGCGAGCTGACCTGACTCAACCCGAGATTCCGCCCGCACTCCGGACACCTTGACCTGAGGTCATCTTCCGATCGGATGCGAGCCCTACCTGGCGCGTCTGTCGTCGCACGCCGGGGGAGGTGGGACAGATGGCAAAAAGACGTGTGCAGGTCAGCAGGCGATGCGGCTGTGTGGATGCGGAAACGGGGCGTCAGCGAGGCGGAACGTGTCCGCGTCTGCCGGTAGATGACGATCACGGTAGCTGGTATTTCGCGGTGCAGGTACGCGGCCTGGACGGGCAGCGGCAGCGCGTCCGCCAGGGTGGTTACGCCGACTCTGAGGAAGCGCAAGCGGCAGGCCGCGCTCTGGCCGCTGCCGACCGCGACGGCGCAGGGGCCGGATGCACGCTCGGGCAGTGGCTGGCCCGTTGGCTGGCCACCAAGGACGCCCTGCGTCCGTCGACCCGGCAGGGCTACGCCACGCACATCCGTCTCTACCTCATCCCGCAGTTGGGACGGATCCTGCTCCACCAGCTCACCTCGCGCGATGTCAACGGACTGCTCGCGACGCTCGCGTCCCGTCCTTCGCCGACCGGCTGCCGATTGTCGCCCGCTACCGTGGTGCGGATCCACGCCACCTTGCGGACTGCGCTGAATGCGGCGGTCCGTGCCCGGCTGATCCCGGTCAACCCGGCCAACGGCGCCGACCTGCCGCATCCCCGGCGACCGCATCCGGTCGTCTGGACAGCCGGGCGGACGGCCCGGTGGCAGCAGGCGGGAGAACGTCCGGCGGTGGCGGTCTGGACCGAACAGCAGCTCGCGGCCTTCCTGGTCGGCGTCGCGCAGGACGATCTGTATGCCGCATGGTGGCTGGCCGCGCTGCGCGGGCTGCGTCGCGGTGAGCTGGCCGGGCTGCGCTGGACGGACGTCGACCTGCAGGCGGCGGAGTTGACGGTGGCGCAGCAGCGGGTGCACGCCGATGGTCAGGTCGTGGTCGGCCCGCCGAAGAGCGCCGCCAGTAGCCGGGTGGTGGCCCTGGACGCGGAGACCGTGCGGGTGCTGATGCGGCACCGCGAGCGCCATGAGGAGCTGAGCGCGGCGGCGGGCACCCGCTGGCAGGACTCCGGGTATGTGTTCACCACCGCGACGGGTGCGCCGCTGCGGCCGGACTACCTCACGGGCCGGTTCCGCCGGCTCGTGGCCGCCTCCCGGCTCCCGCCGATCCGGCTGCACGACCTGCGGCATGGCGCCGCCACGCTGGCGCTGGCCGCGCGCACCGATCTGAAGGTGGTGCAGGCCATGTTGGGGCATGCCAGCATCGTGCTGACCGCCGACACCTACGTCTCGGTGCTGCCGGAGGTGGCGCACGAAGCTGCCCGGGAAACGGCTCGGCTGGTGCTCAGCGCCGCGTCCGCGCTCGGGCGGGAGCTCAGCGTGTGACTCAGCTTTGCCTCACATCTGCCCCATGCCACCGCTGGCCGCGACTGCGGCTGGAGTTTCCGCAGGTGGAGTGGCGCGCCCTGCAGGATTCGAACCTGCGACCGTCGGATTAGAAGGGGCGTACGAGCACGCACCGAGCACGGCGAACACCCTGATGTGGTCATTGCGGGTGGCGCCACACAATGGATTCAGTACCGCAGAGCACGCCGGCACGACGTATAGACGACGATCCCTGTGCTCGGCACGGTGCTCCAACATCCCGAACGCTCCGTCAAGTGCCCCGCAACTTGAGCCGTGGCACACCACGGGGCACCCTTCAGTTCCTGCGGGTCAATTCGGGCGGTCAGTTCTGTGATGTCGGACCGCGTTCATCAGTACCTGCAGCTCAAGCCGCGGACCGTTCGCTGTCGGTACCGGTTGCTAGCGTGACGCCCGAAAAGATCCGATGGGGGTATCACTCTAAGTGTGGAAACGATCACTATGGGTAGATGGGTCAAGATAGATCATTCTAACGCTTCGGGGGGAGCGTGTCAGACCGAGCAGGTCTTTGCTCTGGGCGTTGTTCTCCTCGATCTTCCAGCGCAGCCCGGCCAGCTTGATCAGTTCGGTGGCCGGGGTGCCGGTGGGGGCGTGGGCGAGGAAGAACTCGATGTCGGTGGGGTCGGTCACCGAGCGGCGGATCAACAACGTGTGGGCGTAGCCGCAGGCGGGGGCCTGCTCGGCCAGGTGGACAGCGACAGTGGCCCAGTCATACAGGCGGATGCCCTTGGTGCCGGACCCTCACGAGCGGCGCTCCCACACGGCCGGGTTGCCGTGAGCCAGCAGCCGATCCAGCAGGTGGCCGACCGGCTCGCCGCCGCCGCGTACGGCGATCAGCGGCAGGTCGGCCGGGACGGCCAGGACGTAGCCGATCTGTTGGTCGTGGCAGAAGGAGCGCAGGTCGGGGTCGCGGCCGTAGCCGGAGTCGCCGCACAGGTAGCGGAACGGAGTCCCCGCGGCGATCTCCTCGCCGAGCATGTCGATGACCAGGGCCGGCTTGGTGGCGAAGACCAGTTCGGCGGGCACGCCCGCCTCCTTGCGCCGCTGCTCATCGTTCGCCCAGCTCTCGGGCAGGTACAGGCGCCGGTTGATGAAGGCGTGCCCAGCGTCGGAGGCGTAGGTCAGCATGGGCATGACCTGGCAGTTTTCGACCTGGCCCGTCAGCCCGCAGTACTGGCGGGTCACGCCCACCGACTTGGTGCCCTGCTTGATCGCGCTGGTGTCGTCGGCGATCAGCACTCCGTCCGGGCGGCCCAGATGCTCCAGCACGTAGGAGCGTACCTGGTCGCGCAGGACGTCGGCGTCCCACTTGGCGCCGTTCAGCAGGTGCTCGAACCGGTAGGCCTTGATGTGCCCGATATGGTCGGCCAGCTGCCAGCAGTTCTTCCGCGGCACGTCGGCCAGCAGGCTGCGGACCAAGTCAGGGAAGGTGGAGCGCGGCTCGGGTCGGTTGAACAACGGCCCGGCGATCCGCTCGGTCAGCGCGGTCAGTTCCGCATCCCAGGACACGACCAGATCGTAAGTGAGAGCACAGGTCACCCACCGACGATGCACCGACTACACCCCGTCACGGGCACGAACCTCAAGATCTCTGAATGTAATACAGGAAGGCCTCCTGCCGTTCGTCATAAGGATGCGGCGGGAACAGCGGCAGGTCCTCCAGATGGTCGTCGAGACCGTGGAGATCCTCACCTCCGGCGAATCGAAGGCCGCCGCTGTCGACCACGGTCAGGACCCGACCGTCGACGGCTGAGATCTGCTCGATCTTCACCTTGCCATGCCAGCCCAGAGCCTCCATCACGACGAAGCGGTCACCCGCGTGTCCACACACGATCATGTGCGGCGCATAGCCATGCAACGGACTCGCCGAGATGCCTCGCCTACCGCCACAGGACGCGATCATTCATAGCCTACTCTGTTACGGCATCATCACAGAATAGGCCGACAAAAGTCGAAGCCCACTCCACCGACAAGCCGCCAGCTAGAAACGAACGAGTCAGAAATATATCGGATTGCCCCTCCTCCACCAGCCTCTCAAGAACTTCGAGCTTCGTCTGAGCCCGCTTTCAGTCCTCATCATTACTTCGCGCCGAGATAGTACGCCACGCTTTCAACAGGACACGTTCGGCAGACGGGACCACAATGTACTCCGGCCCCACGGGAAGGCGCTGCAAGCGGAGATCGACACCTCCTCGGAAAACTACATCACGCAGCCGTGCAGCAGAGAAGTCCGTGGACGCCGCCGCGGCCCGCTCGCACCCGCAGCCCGCCCTCCTCGTCGAGACCTACCGCAAGGCCAGGCCGCAGGCGCCCGACGGGGAACTGCGCTCGGCCATCATGGGCGATGCCCTGTTCGGCGCGGGAAGCCGGCGCCTGGCCGACGCGCATGCGGGGAGCGCCGCCGCCACCTACCGCTACTCGTTCTCGTGGCGCTCGAACGCGCTGGGCGGCGAACTGGGTGCCACCCACGCCGTGGAGCTGCCATTCGTCTTCGACGTCACTCACCTGCCCCGGCTGCGCGGCCCGCAGGCCCTGCTCGATCCGGACGAGCCGCCGTCGGACCTGGCGGCCCGGATGCACGCGGCCTGGGTGGCCTTCGCCACCGCCGGCCACCCCGGCTGGGACCGCTACGACACCAGACGCCGGGCCACGATGTGCATCGGCGACGATTGGAGTGTGGTGGACAACCCACGCGGCGAAGAGCTCCAGGCGTGGCCCTGATCCCTTGCCCCTCTCCCCCATCCGAGCGTTCTCATCATGAGCAGCAGAACCATCGTCAGCACGGAACACGCCCCCTACCTCGACGCTCCTCTCGCAGCATGCCGGACGCCGCGTCGGAGGTCGAGGTAGGGCGGGTTGTCCTGCGGATCTTTCTGACGACGACCTCGTCGATGCCCTGTGCGAACTCCAGGTCGAGGCGGACCTGCGGTGAAACCTTGCCTCACGCTATACAAGCACGAGAAGAAGAGCTTCACGGTCACCAATGCCAGCAGTGCCGACCACGCGTACGCTGGGTCGGACGAGCTCAACAAGCGAATCAAACTGCAATGGCTCGCTGGGAACCGCCTGCAGGTGAAAGCGACCCAGTGAGGTGATCTCAGCGAAATAATTCGGATGATAGGGGATTTTCGGGACGCCCGTGAGGGCGTTTCGGGCCTTTCGGGAGAAGTCGTCGAAGGCCGGAGATGGACGTGGAGCCTCCGGTAGATGAGTTCTCACCACAAGAATTCCCGTCGCCGGAAGGCTCCACGTGATTGCTCATCGTGCCACGCTCGACGTCTCCCGCGCGCTGATTCACTGAGTGCTTTTCATCCCGCCTCGCGGAGCTGAAGGACGAGGATCGCTTTGACGAGCTGGCCTGCGAGAAGTGGGCAGCAGCGTAGTTTGCGCAGAATACGCCAGGTCTTCAGTTGGGCATTGG
>NZ_JBDPMJ010000031.1:0-86545 GCF_039880665.1 Nonomuraea sp. B5E05 | reverse complement strand
AAGGCAGCGTAACCATGTCAAGAAGATCATCGGTAAGCCGTATGCGGGAAAACCGCACGTACGGAATTGAAAGGGGGATGGGGAACCGGGCCTTCACGGCACCGCGCCCCTGACTACCAATGGACTTCATCCGGGTGCGCGCGTCCGCCGACGGGGCGGAGACGATCTCCTACTGGACCGGCGACGTCTACGGGTGGCAGGACGACGACGGCCCCCACCACCTGTTCGGGTTCGAAGGGCTCAACGTGGCCAGGGCGGTGCGGGCCGACGGCGGCTGGCAACTGCTGACCAGGGAGGCCGCCCTCTACCTCGACCCGAAGACCCGCCAGGTGCTCGACACCTGGGACAACCCGCTGACCGGGCGGGCGGTCGAGGTGCAGCACGTCTTCAACGACCCGGTCAACCAGCGGCTCGGCGCCTACCCGGTGCCGGAGACGCGCCTCGGCGACCAGGTGGTCTACAACGTCGACATCCGGCTGGCCTACCCCTCGCCGCTCAAGGTCGCCGACTATCCGGACAACTCCGCGAGCGACACCTACCGCGCGATGGAGTTGTTCCAGTTCTTCGCCGCCGCGAAAGACCTCGACTCCGGCGCGCCCGGCGTGCCGTGCGTGTTCTCGTGGTGCCGGGTCTCGCCGTGGCTGCCGTGGATGGCGATGGGGCGGCGCGCAGGCGGGCTGGTCTACCACTGCAGGGGCGCCAAGGTGGCCGAGGTGCCGCGGCGGCTGAGCGAGCGGGTGGGCGAGCGGTTCCTGCACGCGCCCGCGGAGTGGTCGGGCCCCAACATGACGAGCTGGACGGCGTTCGCGGACGGGGCCGGCCGGTGAGCGCCGACCTGTTCTGCGAGATCATCGCAGGTGAGCGGCCGGCCCACGTCGTGGACTCCGACGACGTGGCCGTCTCGTTCCTCGACGCGCGTCCCGTCTTCAAGGGTCACGTGCTGGTCGTGCCGAGGGTCCACGTCGAGACGCTCACCGACCTCCCCGACGTGGGCCCGTTCTTCGAGCGGGTGCGCGCCGTGGCGGGGGCGGTGGAGGAAGGGCTGCAGGCCGGCGGCACGTTCGTGGCCATGAACAACCGCATCAGCCAGAGCGTGGCCCACCTGCACGTGCACGTGGTGCCGCGCAACAAGAAGGACGGCCTGCGGGGCTTCTTCTGGCCGCGGACGAAATACGCCTCCGCCGAGGAGGCCGCCTCCTACGCCGGCGCGATCGCCGCCGCCCTCCGGCGCACGCCTGAGTAAGCTCAGGCCGCGTGGAATACCTCGTCGGGGTCGCCGTCGTTGCAGTGATCGTCAGCGTGCCCGCGATCGTGTTGTGGCGGGTCATGCGGGGCCGCAGAGAGCTGGGCACCAGCCCGGCGGAGCGGGCCACGTTCGAGACCCTGCACACCGCCTCCCTGGCCGGGCCGCCGCTGCGGGCCGGGCTGACCGCCGACGGCGCCGAGCGCGCCTCCCGGCACCTGCGCGCCCTGCTCGGCTCCGCCGCCGTCGCGATCACCGACGGCGAGCGGCTGCTCGTCTACGACGGCGCGGGCGACGACCACCACGCCGACGCGGCTTTCGAGCACGCGGCGGCGACCCTCCAGGACGGTCGCACCCAGGTGCTGACCATCGAGTGCGACCTGCTCGAATGCCCGATCAGGCAGGCCGTGGTCGTGCCGCTCACGACCGACGACCGCGTGGTCGGCACGCTGGCCGCCTACGGGCAGAGCGCCTCGGCCGGGCTGGTCAGGGCCGCGCAGGAGGTGGCCGGCTGGGTCGACTCGCAGCTGGAGCTGGCCGAGCTGGACCGCTCGCGCACGCTGCTCATGGAGGCCGAGGTGCGGGCGCTGCGGGCGCAGATCTCCCCGCACTTCATCTACAACTCCCTGACCACGATCGCCTCCTTCGTCCGCACCGACCCCGAGCGGGCCAGGGAGCTGCTGCTGGAGTTCGCCGACTTCACCCGCTACTCCTTCCGCCGGCACGGCGAGTTCACCACGCTCGCGGAGGAGCTGCGCTCGATCGACCGCTACCTGATCCTGGAGCGGGCCCGGTTCGGTGACCAGCTCCAGGTCACGCTCCGCATCGCGCCCGAGGTGCTGCCGGTCGCGGTGCCGTTCCTGTGCCTGCAGCCGCTGGTAGAGAACGCCGTCAGGCACGGCCTGGAGAGCCGCAACGGCGTCGGCCGCATCACGATCATCGCCGAGGACGCCGGCGCCGAGTGCCGCATCAGCGTCGAGGACGACGGGCTCGGCATGGACCCCGACAGGCTGCGGCGCATCCTCGCAGGTGACATCGCTCCCAAGGGCGGCGTCGGGCTGGCGAACGTGGACGAGCGGCTGCGCCACGTGTACGGAGACGAGTACGGCCTGGCCGTCGAGACCGGCAACGGCGCGGGCACCAAGGTCAACATCAGGTTGCCGAAATATCACCCAGGCGTCTCTGCCCGTTGACCTCGCTCTTCCTTGTCGGTTTTATCACTGTCTATGGCACAACTACGGGTCCTCGCGGTCGATGACGAGCTGCCGGCCCTCGAAGACCTGTCCTACCTCCTCCGCGCCGATCCCCGCATCGGCGAGGTGGCGACCGCGCGGGACGGTGCGGCGGCGCTGCGCCTGCTGGACCGGGCCATCGCCGACGGCAGGCCGATCGACGCGGTGTTCCTCGACATCCGGATGCGCGGGCTCGACGGGGTGGTGCTCGGGCGGTTGTTGTCGCAGTTCGCGAACCCGCCGCGCGTGGTGTTCGTGACGGCGTACGAGGAGCACGCGGTGGACGCGTTCGAGATCAAGGCGGAGGACTACCTGCTCAAGCCCGTCCGGCCGGAACGGCTGGCCGAGGCGATCAGGCGCGTGGCGGTCTCGGCCGACGTGCCCGTGGAGGGCGGCGAGTCGGACACGATCCCGGTCGAGCTGGGCGGGGTCACGCGTTTCGTGTCCAGCGCCGACGTCATCTACGTGGAGGCGCAGGGCGACTACGCGCGGCTGCACACGGCCGGGGGCAGCCACCTCGTGCGCATCCCGCTGGCCACCCTGGAGGAACGGTGGGCCTCGGCCGGGTTCATGCGGGTGCACCGCAGCCACCTGGTGGCCGTCAAGCACATCGAGGAGCTGCACATCGACTCGGGCAAGTGCACGGTCAGGGTCGGCGACACCGAGATCCCGGTCAGCCGCCGCCACACGCGCGAGCTGCGCGACCTGCTGGTGCGCCGGGCCAGGAAGGGCAGGCCCGAATGAGCCAGGAGCCCCGCCGCCAGGAATCCCGCCCGGTCCGCAGGGCGCCCCTGTCGCGGGAGAACATCTCGCGGCGGGTCACCGTGACGAGCCCGCGCACCGCCGCCGCCCGCCGGCCCCGCTACCCGGCCACCCTGGAGATCGACGAGCAGACCCGGCTCGGCGAGGTCTACATGCGCTCGCTGCTGCGCACCCAGTTCAGGCTGGCGCTGTTCGTGTGCACGGTGCTGGCCTGCGTGATCGGCGGGTTGCCGCTGCTGTTCCTGCTGATCCCCGACCTGAGCGAGGTGCGCCTGCTGGGCGTGCCGCTCGCGTGGGCGGTGCTGGCGGGCCTGATCTACCCGGCCTTCGTCATCGGCGCCTGGCTGTACGTGCGGCAGGCGGAGCGCAACGAACGCCACTTCGCCGAACTGGTCGAACGCCGATGAGCCGGGGCGCCCCCGGGACGGAGCCGGGCCCATGAGCCTGACGGCGGTGCTGGTGGTCGTGGTCGCGGCCATCCTCATCGGAGCGTTCGGGATCAGGGTCTCGCGCACCACCTCCGACTTCTACGTCGCCTCCCGTACGGTCAGCCCGCTCTGGAACGCCTCCGCCATCGGCGGCGAGTACCTGTCGGCGGCCTCCTTCCTCGGGATCGCCGGGCTCATCCTGTCCTTCGGCGTGGACATGCTCTGGCTGCCCGTCGGCTGGACCGGGGGTTACCTGGTGCTGCTGGTGCTGGTGTCGGCGCCGCTGCGGCGTTCGGGGGCGTACACGCTGCCGGACTTCGCCGAGGCCAGGCTCGAGTCGATGACCGTGCGCCGCACCGCGAGCGTGCTCGTCGTGCTGATCGGCGGGCTCTACCTGATGCCGCAGTTCCAGAGCGCGGGCCTGGTGCTGCGGACCATCACCGGCGCGCCCGTGTGGGCCGGCGGGCTGCTGGTCGCGGGCGTCGTCGCGGTGAACGTGTTGTCGGGAGGCATGCGGTCGATCACGTTCGTGCAGGCGTTCCAGTACTGGCTCAAGCTGACCGCGCTGGCCGTGCCGCTGGTGTTCCTGCTGATGGCGTGGAAGGCCGACGGCGCCCCCGGGGTCACCGCGCTGGACGCGGCCACCTGGCAGGTGCCGCTGGGCGGCGGCAAGGAGTACGGGGTGTACACGACGTACTCGCTGATCCTGGCCACCTTCCTCGGCACCATGGGGCTGCCGCACGTACTCGTGCGGTTCTACACCAATCCCGACGGGCGGGCCGCGCGCCGCACGACGCTGGTGGTGCTGACGCTGCTGGGCGCGTTCTACCTGCTGCCCGCCGTGTACGGGTGGCTGGGCCGCATCTACGCGCCCGACCTGGTGCGTACGGACGCGGTCGTGCTCGCCCTGCCCTCCCGCATGATCGGCGGCCCGCTGGGCGACCTGCTGACGGCGCTCGTCACGGCGGGGGCGTTCGCGGCGTTCCTGTCCACCTCGTCGGGGCTGACCGTGTCCGTGGCGGGCGTGATCGCGCAGGACCTGCTCAAGGGCGGGGTGCGCTCGTTCAGGATCGCCACGCTGATGGCGGTGGCGGTGCCGCTGGCCCTGGCGTTGTGGGCGCGGGCGCTGCCCGTGGCGGACGTGGTGGGGCTGGCGTTCGCGGTGGCGGCCTCGTCGTTCTGCCCGCTGCTCGTGCTGGGCATCTGGTGGCGGCGGCTGAGCACCACGGGGGCGCTGGCCGGGCTGTGCGTGGGAGGCGGGCTGGCCTGCGCGGCGGTGCTCGTCACGATCACGGCCGGGCCGTTCGAAGGGCCGGCGGGGGCGCTGCTGGCCCAGCCGGCGGCGTGGACGGTGCCGATCGCGTTCGCGGTGATGGTGTCGGTGTCGTTCCTGACGCCCGACCGGGTGCCGCTCGGCGTGGCCAGGACGATGGTCCGGCTGCACACGCCCGAGGACCTCGACCTCGACCGCGGCGACTGGCGGCCCCGCTCGCCGTGAGCCGGTGGCCGCAGCGGCCGGTCACGGGGGCGGCAGCTCGCCGGAGCCCCTGGCGACGAGCTCCACCGGCACCTTGACCCTGCGGGGCTCCCGGGACGGGTGCAGCAGGAGGTCGACGGCGCTGCGGGCCAGGCGGGTGACGTCGTAGCGGACCACCGTCACCCCGGGGTTGAAGACGCCGGCCAGCGCGAAGTCGTCGAACCCCACGTACGCGGGCCGCTCGGGTCGCTCGCGCAGCGCGTGCAGGATGCCGATCGCGGCCCGGTTGTTGGTGGCGAACAGGGCCGTCGGGGGGTCGGCCAGGTCGAGGAGCCTGCCGACCTCGTACGACACCCGCCGCGGGTCGAACACCCCCCGCACCACGAGCGCGTCGTCGGCCCGCACCCCGGCGGCGTCCAGCGCCCGGCGGTAGCCGGTCGCGCGGTCGTGCACGGAGCTGACGCCGTCGTCGTCGGAGATCAGGCCGATCCGGCGGTGACCGCCGGCGAGCAGGTGCTCGGTCGCCGCCCGGCCGCCGCGCACGTCGTCGAGCATGACGACGTCGGCCGCCTCCAGGCCTAAGGGCACGCGGTCGACGAAGACCGTGGTGAGGCTCGCGTGCCCGGCCAGCCAGGCGTGGTCGGCCGCCGAAGGGACGACGATGAGGGAGTCGACGCCGCGCGTGTACATGGACTCGATCAGCATGCGCTCCTTGTCGGGGCTCTCCTCGTACGAGCCGAACACCACCAGCGCCTCGTGCTCCGCCGCGGCGGCCTCGACCGCGGCGGCCAGGCGGGAGTAGAACTCGTTGGAGATGTTCTCCATCACCAGCCCGAGCGTCAGCATGGTCGCGCCCCTGGCCAGGCGGGCGGCGGCCTCGTTGCGGCGGTAGCCGAGCGTGCTGATGGAGGTCTGCACCCGCTGCCGCAGCGACGCCCTGACGTGCGGCTCCTGGTTGACGACCCGGGAAACGGTCTTGAGGCTGACGCCCGCGTGCCTGGCCACGTCGGCCATGGTGGGTTTGCGCGGGTTCACTCGCGGGCTCGGCTCCTCAGTCCGTTCTCTCGCTGTCATAGTGTGCCCCCATGGATGACGAATGGATCTGTGGCCGGTTGGGTGAGGACGAGCCGTGGATGCTGGGCGCGGTCAACCCGCCGGTGTTCGAGAACTCGTTGTTCGCGTTCGCGACGGCGGAGGAGCTCGGCGAGGCGGTCAGGAACGAGGACGAGCGCTACGTCTACTGGCGGGGGACCAACCCGACGGTCGATCTCGCTCAGCGTAAGCTGGCCGCGCTCGAGCGGGGAGAGCGGGCCAAGTGTTTCGGCTCAGGCATGGGCGCCATCGCGGCGACGATCTCGTCGCTCGTGTCGGCGGGCGACCACGTGCTGGTGCTGGGCGCGGTCTACGGGCCGACGACTCAGTTCCTGCGCTATCTGGAGAAGTTCGGGGTCACGCATACGCACGTGGACGACCTCGCGGGGTGTGACAGCGCTATCAGGGCGAGCACGCGCCTACTCTACTTCGAGTCGCCGTCGTACATGGCCTACGCCGTGGTCGACATCGCCGAGGTGGCCGGGTGGGCGCGGGAGCGCGGGCTGGTGAGCGTGATGGACAACACCTGGTCCACGCCGATCTTCCAGAAGCCGCTCACCATGGGCGTCGACCTGGTGGTGCACTCGCTGTCGAAGTACGCGGGCGGGCACAGCGACCTGGTGGGCGGCGTCGTCGTGGGGCCGTCGCGCCTGATCCGGCCGCTGGCGCTGACCGAGTACCAGCTCTACGGCGCCGCCATGTCGCCGCACGACGCGGCCAAGGTGATCAAGGGGTTGCGGACGCTGCCCGTGCGGATGGCGGCGCACCAGGAGCGGGGGCTGGCGGTGGCGGCCTTCCTGGAGGGGCATCCGGCCGTGCGGGAGGTGAACCATCCGGGGTTGCCGTCGCATCCCGGGCACGCGATCGCGCTGCGGCAGATGTCGGGGTTCTCCAGCCTCTTCAGCTTGGTGCTGGACACGGACTCGCCTCAGGAGGTCGCGGGTTTCCTCGATAGATTGCGATATTTCAGGATCGGCGTGTCGTGGGGAGGCTTCGAGAGCCTGGTGAACGCCCCCGCGCTCTCCACGGAGGAGAGCGTACGCGCCACCATGGGCATCCCCGTCGGCCTCGTCCGGCTCTCGGTCGGCCTGGAACCCGCAGACGAGCTGATCAAGGACCTCGGCCAGGCCCTGGAGGAATCGCTCGCCTGAACGCGGGCCCGGCCGCAGCGCCGGCATGTGGCGCCGGCATATGGCGCCGGCATATGGCGCCGGCGATTGACCGCTGAACGCGGCTGACCATAGCGTGACTGACAGCGCTGTCTAGAACACGCGGGAGACCTGCCATGAAAACCCCCCTCCTGGCGGCCGCGGTCGCCGTCACGCTGGTGCTCGCGGGTTGCGGCTCCGGCTCGTCCTCGGGAGAGGTACGGCTGCGCATGATCGAGAGCCTGACCAGTCCCGACCGAACGAAACTGATCAAGAAGCTGATCGCCGACTTCGAGGAGGCCAACCCCGGCATCGAGGTGGAGCTGATCTCGCCGCCGCTCGACAGCGCCGACCAGAAGATCCTGCAGATCCTCCAGACCAAGAAGGACCTGGACGTGCTGGAGGTCCGCGACCACACGGCCAAGTCGTTCTCCAACAACGGCTGGCTGGCCGAGCTGCCCACCACCGGCTGGTCCGGCTGGTCCGACCTGACCGAGCTGGCCCAGAAGAAGGCGGTCGAGGTCGGCGGCAAGCCCTACCTCATCCCGTACGGGTTCTACCAGCGCACGCTGTTCTACCGTACGGACTGGGGCATGAGCCGGCCGCCGGCCACGTGGCAGGAGCTCTACGAAGCCGGCAAGAAGATGACCACGGGCGACCGGTTCGGCTACTCGTTCAGGGGCGGCAAGGGCGGCGCCGACTACGCGGTCATGATGATCAGCGCGTACAACGGCGAGGCCCTCGACCCCGAGAAGTCCTTCTTCCTCAAGGACAAGCGCACCATCTTCGCCACGCCCGAGGCGGCCGAGGCCCTCGAGCTCTTCGTCAAGATCTTCAAGGAGACCTCACCGCCCGACTCGGTGTCGTGGGGCTTTCCCGAGATGGTCCAGGGCTTCACCTCTGGCGTCACCGGCATGCTCATCCAGGACCCGGAGGTGATCAAGTCGGTGGAGGAGAGCGGCGTCACGGCCTGGTCCACCGCCCCCATTCCCAAGGGTCCCACCGGCTACGCCTTCCAGCCCGTCGGCTACGCGGGGTGGGGCGCGACCTCCTTCAGCAAGCACCCGAAGGAGGCGGTCAAGCTGGTGCAGTTCCTGTCGGAGTCCGAGCAGAGCATCGCCTTCGCCAAGGGCAACTCGCTCATCCCGATCTCCAAGCAGGCCCAGAACGACCCGCAGTTCTCGCAGGGCGCGTGGAAGGCGTACCTGGAGGCGCAGCAGGACCCCAAGCAGGTCATCACGATCAGGCCGGTGGACTATCCGGGCTGGAGCCAGTTCACCGTCGACTCCGACCGTGACATCCAGGCGTTGATCACCGGCAAGAAGACCGTCGCCGAGGTGCTCAAGTCGTGGGACGCCTTCTGGACGGACCAGGCGAAGAAGGTCTCTTGAGCACGGCACGCACCGCCGCGGGACGCACCTTCACGATCCGCAGGGCACGGTTCATCCTGCTGTGCCTGCTGCCCGGCGTGGTGTTCGTGGCGCTGTTCACGTACTACCCGATGATCCGCGGCGCGGTGATCGCCTTCCAGCGCTACAACCTGTACGACCTGACCTCGACCCCGTTCGCCGGCCTGGAGAACTTCCGGGCCGTGCTGGCCGAGGACCGGTTCTGGACGGCGCTGCGCAACACCGGCACGTGGGTGGTCGTGTCGCTGTTCTTCCAGTTCTTTCTCGGCTTCGGGCTGGCGCTGCTGCTGCGCAGGCACTTCCGCGGCCGCGGCCTCTACCAGGCGTGGGTGTTCTTCCCGTGGGCCATGTCGGGGTTCCTCATCGGGCTGCTGTGGCGGTGGATGTTCAACGGCCAGTTCGGCGTGATCAACGACCTGCTGCTCAAGGCGGGCGTCATCGACGAGCGCATCGGTTTCCTCGCCACCCCCGGCTGGGCGATGACCTCGGTGATCGTGGCCAACATCTGGTACGGCGTCACGTTCTTCGCCATCATGATCATGGCCGCGCTGCAGTCGGTGCCCCGCGAGCTCTACGAGGCGGCGTCGGTGGACGGCGCCTCCCGCCTGCGGCAGTTCTGGCACGTGACGCTGCCGCACATCCGGCCCACGCTGGCGCTGATCGTGTTGCTGCGCATCATCTGGATCCTGAACTTCCCCGACCTCATCTACTCGATGACCGGCGGCGGCCCCGCGGGTAGCACCGACATCATCACGACGTTCCTCATCCAGCAGGTCATCGGCGGCGACTACGGCCGCGCGGGCGCGGTCGGCCTGCTCGTGCTCGGCCTGCTGCTCGCCTTCAGCGTCTTCTACCTCAACGCCACCCGATTCGAGAAGGCACGATGAGACACCTCGCGACCGCGGTGAAGGCCGTCGTGCTGGGCGCCTGGCTGCTGATCACCCTGTTCCCGCTCTACTGGATCCTCGTCACCTCGCTCAAGCCCAAGGCCGAGATCTTCTCGATGCCGCTGAAGTACTGGCCGGGCGAGGTGACGTTCGAGCACTACGAGGAGCTGTTCTCCTTCGCCGACTTCGGCGTCTACCTGCTGAACAGCCTGATCGTCTCGCTCGTCTCGGCCGGGGTGGTGACCGCCGTCGGCGTGCTGGGCGGCTACACGCTGGCCCGCTTCGCCTTTCCCGGCAGGGGAGCGGTGATGCTGGCGTTCCTCGTCACGCAGATGATCCCGCTGTTCATCGCGCTCGGGCCCCTCTACCTGCTCATGTCCGATCTCGACCTGCTCAACCGGCTGTCCGGGCTGATGCTGGTGTACGTGGCGATGCTGGTGCCGTTCGCCACGATCATCATGCGCGGCTTCTACGAGCGGGTGCCGGTCGCGCTGGAGGAGGCCGCCCAGGTGGACGGCGCCTCGCGGCTGGCGGCGATGGTGCGGGTGGTGATCCCGGTGATGCTGCCGGGCATCGCGGCCACCTTCATCTTCGCGTTCGTGCAGTGCTGGAACGAGCTGTTCCTGGCGATCACCTTCATCGACAGCGAGGACGCCAAGACCATCCCGGTCGCCATGAACTCCTTCATCACCCAGTACGACATCGACTGGGGCTCGATGGCGGCGGCCACGGTGATCTCCGTGCTGCCGACGCTGGTGCTCTTCGCCGCGATCCGGCGCTACATCGTCGAAGGGCTCACCGCTGGGGCCGTAAAGGGGTGAAAGGGAAAGCCAACCGCTCACCGCGCCATACGGACCTTTCACCGCAGGCCATCCCCAGCTAAGCGCCGGACGGCGGCGGCTCGCCGAAGAACTCGGTCACGTATCTCCACGACCGGTAGGTTGCGCTCTTACGTTGGGCGTGATCCGCATCACAGTGGAGGGCTCGTGACGACCAAAGAACATGACGCATCGGTTTATGAACAAGTGCAGGGGAGCGATGAGTTCCAGGATCTGAAGAGGCGCTTCCGCCGCTGGACCTTTCCCATGACCGTCGCGTTCCTCGCGTGGTACCTGCTGTACGTGGTGCTGTCGGGATGGGCGCGCGACTTCATGGGGATCAAGGTGTGGGGCGACATCAACGTGGGGCTCGTCCTGGGCCTGCTGCAGTTCGTCTCCACCTTCCTCATCGCGTGGGCGTACTCCAGGCACGCGGAGAAGTCGCTCGACCCGATCGCCGACAAGCTCCGCCACGAGGTTGAGGAGAAGTCGAAGTGAGCTCGACCACCTTGGGGATGATCCTCTTCCTCACGTTCGTCGCCGCCACGCTGGCGATCACCGTCTGGGCGAGCCGGCAGACCAAGACGGCCGCCGACTACTACGCGGGCGGCCGGTCGTTCAGCGGCGCGCAGAACGGCCTGGCGATCGGCGGCGACTATATGTCGGCCGCCTCCTTCCTCGGCATCGCCGGCATCATCGCCCTGTCGGGCTACGACGGGTTCCTGTACTCGATCGGGTTCCTGGTGGCGTGGCTGGTCGCGCTGCTGCTGGTGGCCGAGCTGATGCGCAATTCCGGCAAGTTCACCATGGCCGACGTGCTCGCCTTCCGGATGAGCCCGCGCCCGGTGCGCACCGCCGCCGGCGTGTCCACGATCGTCGTCAGCATCTTCTACCTGCTGGCCCAGATGGTCGGCGCGGGCGCCCTGGTCGGCCTGCTGCTCGGCATCGAGTCGGAGGCGGGCAAGCTCTGGACGATCGTCGGCGTCGGCGCGCTGATGATCGTGTATGTGGTGTTCGGCGGCATGAAGGGCACCACCTGGGTGCAGATCGTCAAGGCCGTGCTGCTGATGACCGGCGCCGCCCTGGTGACGCTGCTGGTGCTGGGCAAGTTCGGCTTCAACCTGTCGGCGCTGCTGAGCCAGGCGGCCACCACGAGCGGCCCGTCGGGCAACACCGGCAGCTTCCTCGTCCCCGGCCTGAAGTACGGCACCGAGGCGCAGGGCCTCGCGGGCAAGATCGACCTGATCAGCCTCGGCCTCGCCCTGGTGCTCGGCACGGCGGGCCTGCCGCACATCCTCATCCGCTTCTACACCGTCCCCACCGCCAAGGACGCCCGCAAGTCCGTGCTCTGGGGCATCGCCATCATCGGCACGTTCTACCTGCTCACGCTGGTGCTCGGCTTCGGTGCGGCGGCCCTGGTCGGCCGGGAGGAGATCGTCGCCGGTGACCCGGGAGGCAACACGGCGGCGCCGCTGCTCGCGTTGCGGATCGGTGAGGAGATCTTCGGCTCGGTGGGCGGCACGATCCTGCTGGCCTTCATCGGCGCCGTCGCCTTCGCCACGATCCTCGCGGTGGTGGCCGGACTCACGCTCGCCTCCTCCTCCAGCTTCGCCCACGACCTGTACGCGCACGTCTTCCGGCGCGGCCAGGCCAGCGAGCGGCAGGAGGTCGTGGTGGCCAGGATCTCCGCCCTGGTGATCGGCGCCATCGCCATCGGCCTGAGCATCCTGGCGCAGAGCCAGAACGTCGCCTTCCTGGTGGCGCTGGCGTTCGCCGTGGCCGCCTCGGGCAACCTGCCGGCGATCCTCTACAGCCTGTTCTGGAAGAGGTTCAACACCTCCGGCGCGGTCAGCGCCATCTACGGCGGCCTGCTCTCCGCCCTGGTGCTGGTGATCTTCTCGCCGGTGGTCTCCGGGAGCGAGGCGGCGCTGTTCAAGGACGCCGACTTCTCCTGGTTCCCGCTGAGCAACCCGGGCATCGTCTCGATCCCGCTCGGCTTCCTCTGCGGCTGGCTCGGCACGATCATGAGCAAGGAGTACAACGCCGCCAAGTACGCCGAGATCGAGGTCCGCTCCCTCACCGGCGTCGGCTCGGAGAAGGCCGATAAGCACTGACATCTTTCTCCTCCGAGGGCCCGGCCTCTCCAGGCCGGGCCCTTTGTGCTGTCTGGTAGGGGTTTGCGGGCATTTGGGCAGGCGTCCCACACCGGTTCTTGTCGCTAACGACACAGAAACGCAGTGATATGAGTGGTTGACGGGATTTCAGCGATATGGGTACGTTCTCAGATGTGTGAACGTTGCCACACTGGCCTGGCGCCACGTGGCCGTCATCAGCATGCCTGATGCCCCGCTTGCTCAGTGTGGAGGCGAAACCCCATGAGATCCCCCCTCGTCCGCTGGTCCGTCGTGTCGGTGTCGCTGGCGCTGGCCCTCACCTCGTGTGCCAAGGGCACCGGTGGCGGCGCCGCCCCGACCCCGTCGGCCGGCCAGTTCAACCCCGGAGCCACGTTCAGCGGCTCCATCTCCGTGATGGGCTTCGGCGCGACCGACGAGATCGGCACGACCCGCGTCGATCTGGCCGAGAAGGCCCTCGGCGGCGCGGAGATCAAGCTGATCGAGGGCGACCTCGACATCCAGCAGTTCCTGTCCGCCGTCGCCGCCGGCGACCCGCCGGACATCATCTACGCCAACCGCGACCAGATCGGCACCTTCGCCTCGCGCGGCGCGATCATGCCGCTGACCGAGTGCATCAAGGGCGAGTCGATCGACACCTCGATGTACAACAAGAACGCGCTCGGCCAGGTGACGTTCGGCGAGCAGATCTGGGCCATTCCCGAGTTCAACCAGGTCCAGATCACCATGGCCAACGGCGACCTGCTCAAGGAGGCCGGGCTGACGATCGAGGACGTCAACGGCTCCGACTGGAGCAAGGTCACCGCCGCGGCCAAGAAACTCGTCAAGGCCCCCGGCGGCAAGCTCAAGGTGATCGGCTACGACAGCAAGCTGCCGGAGTTCCTGCCCCTGTGGGCCAAGGCCAACGGCGCCGACCTGCTGTCGGCCGACGGGAAGAAGGCCCAGCTCAACAGCCCCGAAGTGGTCAAGGCGCTGGAGTTCGCCGTCGGCATCTACGACGCGCAGGGCGGCTTCGCCAAGGTCAAGGCCGTGCGCGACTCCGCCGACTTCTTCGGCAAGGGCAACCAGTTCGCCAAGAACGAGCTGGGCGCCATGCCGATGGAGCAGTGGTACGTCAACGTCCTCAACGACGTCTCGCCCAAGGCGCCCCTGGTCTTCGACACCTTCCGCACCCCGCAGGGCCAGCCGCTGGCCTACTCCTCAGGCTCGTCGTGGGCCATCCCCAAGGGCTCCAAGAACCCCGGCGCCGCCTGCCGCTTCGCCAAGACCATGACGCTCGTCGACACCTGGAAGGCCGCCGCCCAGGCCCGCCTGGACAAGCGCGAGGCCGATGGCAAGCCGTTCACCGGCGTGCTCACCGGCAACGTCAAGGCCGACGCGGAGATCGAGAAGATGCTCACCTCGGGCGGCGAGCCCTGGGACGCCGGCGTCAAGGCCGTCTACGAGGCCAACGCGAACACCTTCAGCCTTCCCGCCAACCCGGCCGACAAGGAGTTCAAGGACGCCTGGCAGGGCGCCGTGAACCGGGTCCTCAACGGCCAGGACGAGCCGAAGGCCGCACTCGACAAGGCCCAGCAGGACGCTCAGAAGGCGCTCGACGAGGCATGGGCCGGCTGGACGAAGCGTACGAACTGAGATGCCCCGCACCCGCTCCCACTCCCGGCCCGCGTTCCGGAGGTCCATGCGGTTCGTCGAGACCCGCGCGGCGCTGCTGTTCATCAGCCCGTGGATCCTCGGCTTCCTGATCTTCACCGCGTGGCCCGTCATCAACAGCGCCTACCTGTCGCTGACCGACTACGACGTGATCAACGACCCGTCGTTCGTCGGGCTCGACAACTACCGGACCCTCTTCGAGGACCCCAAGGTCGGCCTGGCGCTCAGGAACACGTTCATCTTCATGGTGATGTCGGTCCCGGCCCAGCTGGTCGTCTCCCTGGGACTGGCGCTGCTGCTCAACAGCGCCACCAAGGCCACCGGCTTCTTCCGCACGGCGTTCTTCCTGCCCAAGATGACGCCGCCGGTCGCCGTCGGCATCCTGCTGCTGATGTTGTTCAACGGGCAGAGCGGCCTGATCAACGGCTTCCTCGGCATCTTCGGCATCGACGGCCCCGCGTGGACCACCGACCCCGACTGGGTCAAGCCCGGCCTGGTGCTCATGAGCCTGTGGACCGTCGGCTCGTCGGTGGTCATCATCCTGGCCGCGCTGCGCGGCGTCCCCCAGGAGCTGTACGACTCCGCCGTCGTCGACGGGGCCGGCTGGTGGAAGCGCACGCTGCGCATCACCGTGCCGATGATCAGTCCCACCCTGTTCTTCCTGTTCATCGTGGACAGCATCAACGCCCTGCAGTCGTTCACGGAGGCGTACACCGCCTTCTTCGGCTCGGGCAACACCACCTACAGCAACGACGCCGCGCTGTTCTACGCCATCTACCTGTTCCAGCAGGCCTTCGAGTTCCTGCACATGGGCTACGCCTCGGCCCTGGCCTGGCTGCTGTTCATCGTGATCATGGCGATCACGGTCGTGCAGATCCTGGTGACCAGGCGGTTCGTCCACTACGAAGGGGGGAAACCGTGAGGCGCGCCCGGCTGATCCTGACGTGGACCGCGCTGAGCGCGTTCGCCATCGCGTTCATCTACCCGTTCGTCTGGCTGCTCAGCGCCTCCTTCAAGCCGCGCAGCGAGGTGTTCGACCACCGGCTGATCCCGGAGACGTTCACCTTCGACAACTACATCAAGGTCTGGCAGGAGGCGCCGCTGGCCCTGTGGATGGTGAACACGCTCTTCGTGACCGTGCTCGCGGCGGTCGCCGTGACGATCACGAGTGCGATGGTGGCGTGGGGCTTCGCCTACTTCCGCTTCCCCGGCAGGGGAGCGCTGTTCGGCGTCGTGCTCGGCACGATGATGTTGCCGGGCGCGGTCACCATGATCCCGGTGTTCCTCATCTGGAACTCCCTCGGC
Organism: Nonomuraea sp. B5E05; assembly: GCF_039880665.1. NCBI lineage: Bacteria > Bacillati > Actinomycetota > Actinomycetes > Streptosporangiales > Streptosporangiaceae > Nonomuraea > Nonomuraea sp. B5E05. Next base: position 70,959 of record NZ_JBDPMJ010000031.1, on the reverse strand, counting down.
ATGGTGGGCACGCTGACCCCGCTGTGGGCCCAGAACCTGTTCGGCAGCGCCTTCTACATCTTCCTGCTGCGCCAGTTCTTCCTCGGGCTGCCGCGCGAACCGTTCGAGGCGGCGAAGATCGACGGCGCGAACAACTGGCAGATCTTCACCAAGGTCGCCCTGCCGCTGTGCAAGCCGGCGGTCGTGGTGACGCTGCTGTTCGAGTTCCAGGCGGCCTGGACCGACCTGATGCGGCCGCTCATCTACCTGCGCGACTCCAGCACGTTCACCGTGCCACGCGGGCTGAAGGCGCTGCTCGACCAGTTCGGGTTCGGCGGCGAATGGCACTGGGAGATCGTCATGACGGCCAGCGTGATCACCACTATCCCGATGATCATCCTGTTCTTCATCGGCCAGAAACACTTCGTCAAGGGCATCGCGACCACGGGGAGCAAGGGATGAGCTTCCCCGACGGATTCCTGTGGGGCGCGGGCACGTCCGCGTACCAGATCGAGGGCCACCACGGCAGGGGCGAGTCCGTGTGGGACGTGTTCTGCCGCCGGCCCGGCGCCGTCGAGGGCGGCGGCGACGGCTCCCGGGCGTGCGACTCTTTCGTGCGCTGGCGTGAGGACGTCGAGCTGGTCAAGGAGCTCGGGCTGCGCGCCTACCGCTTCTCCACCGGCTGGTCACGGGTCATGCCCGACGGCGTGCGCCCCGACCCGAAGGCGCTCGACCACTACGAGCGCTTCGCCGACGCGCTGCTCGAAGCCGGGGCGGAGCCCGTGCTCACGCTCAACCACTGGGACATGCCTTCCGCGCTGACCGGCGGCTGGGCCGAGCGCGCCACCGTGTCCGCCTTCGCCGCCTACACCGAGGCGGTCGCGGGGCGGCTCGCCGACCGCGTCACCTGGTGGATCACCCAGAACGAGCCGTGGATCATCCAACTGCTCGGCTACCAGCTCGGCCTGCACGCCCCCGGCGTCGCCGACCTGGGCACGGCCGTCAAAGCCGGCCACCACGTGCTGCTCGGCCACGGCGCGGCGGCCGACGTGCTGCACGCCCACCCCGGCGTGCTGGCCGGCTCGGCGCTCAGCCTCTTCCCCTGCGACCCGGCCACCGACAGCGAGGCCGACCGGGCCGCCGCCACCGGCTCGGACGGCTACGTCAACCGGTGGTACCTCGACCCGCTGCTCGCCGGCGGCTACCCCGCCGACATGCGCGAGCACTGGGAACGGGCGCTCGGCCACGGCCTGGACTTCATCCAGGACGGCGACGAGGCCGCCATCGGCGGGCGCAGCGACTTCCTCGGCGTCAACTACTACACCAGGCGCGTCATGGCCGCCGCGCCGCCCGGCCCGTTCCCCTGGCGGGTCGTCGGGCCCAGCGGCGACGTGGCCAGGACCGACGAGGGCTGGGAGATCAACGCGGGGGCGCTGCGCGACCTGCTGATCGGCCTGAGCCGCCGCTTCCCCGCCACGCCGCTGATGGTCACCGAGAACGGCGGCGTCTTCGGCGACACGCCCGCACACGACGGCCAGGTCCACGACAACCGCAGGATCGCGTTCCTGCGCGACCACGTCGCGGCCGTCGGCGAGGCCATCGACGCGGGGGCCGACGTGCGCGGCTACCTCCACTGGTCGCTCATGGACAACTTCGAGTGGGCGCTGGGCTACCGGCCCAGGTTCGGGCTCGTCCACGTCGACTACGCGACCGGGGCCCGGACGATCAAGGACTCCGGGCGCTACTACGCCCGGCTCATCGCCGGGGGCGGCGCCGCCCCCGCCCTGCCCAGGATCGAGGCTTACGGCTAGACCATGCGGATCACCACCACGGACACCGCCTACCACCTGGACAGCGGGCACTACCGGCTGACCGTCTCGCGCACCGACCCCAGCGCCGAGCTGGAAGGCTGGCTGACGCTCAGCCTCATCGCCTCCGTCGCCACCAGGAGCGACCGCGACGAGACGTACGAGACCCTGCCGCCCGTGCTCGCCGAGCGCGGCGACGTGGCCGTCTTCGACTTCCCGCAGCGCTCGACCGCGTGGGAGGCCAAGACCGTCCGCCTGACCTGCACCCCCGAGACGATCGCGCTGGAGGTGCGGGTCGAGGGCGACGGCGTGATCGGCGAGGTGACGCTGCTCGGCGGGCGGGCCGTGCTGAACACCCGCGCGGCCGGCACGTTCCGCTCGGCGGTGCACGCGCGCGGCGTCTTCAACCCCACGCCCACGCACCCGGTGCAGGTGGTGCGGCCCGTGTCGGCGCCGCTCGCGCTCACCGTGATCGGCGACGCCTCGCCTGGCCGCCTGCACGCCGTCTTCTCGCCGCCGCCGCTGGCCCTGGCCTTCGGCAAGGGGGAGCCCGACGGCGGCGCGACCTCCGTACCCGAAGGCCCCTGGCTGGGCGCGTCGGTGCGCGCCGGGATCGCGGACCTGACCTTCACCGAGCTCCGGTACGAGCCCCTCGACGGCGGCGCGCTGCTGCGGTTCGACTACGAGTGCCAGACGGGGGTGAGCGGCGCGTGGACGTCGCCGGCCGTGGTGTTCCGCGCCGCGTCGTCCCCGTGGGAGGCCATCTCCCACCACCGGGAGGACCTCGTCGAGCACGGCCTGGCCCCGCGGGGACCGGTCGCGGAGCGGCACGACTGGTGGAGCGGGACGATCTTCTGCGGCTGGGGCGCCCAGTGCGCGCGGGCCGACGGACGCTCCCCGGTCGAGCTGTCCCGGCAGGACCTCTACGACACGTGGCTGGCCAGGCTGGAGGAGCACGGCGTCGTGCCCGCCACCATCGTCATCGACGACCGGTGGCAGCTCACCTACGGCAACCAGGAGCCCGACCCCGGCAAGTGGCCCAGGCTGCGCGAGTGGATCGCCGACCGGCACGCGCGCGGGCAGCGGGTGCTGCTGTGGTGGCGCGCGTGGTCGCCCGACGGGCTGCCCGCCGAGGAGTGCGTGACCGACGCCGCGGGCCGCGCCGTGGCCGCAGACCCGTCCAACCCCGCCTACCGGCGCAGGATCGGGGAGATCATGCGCCGGCTGCTCGGCGACCTCGACGCCGACGGATTCAAGATCGACTTCACGCAGTGGTTCCCCAGCGGGTCGCACCTCAAGGCGTACGGCTCCACGTGGGGGCTCTCCCTCCTGCACGAACTGCTCGGCACCATGTACGCTGCCGCCAAACGCGTCAAGCCCGACGCCCTGATGATCACCCACACTCCGCACCCCGCGTTCGGGGACGTCAGCGACATGATCAGGCTCAACGACGTGCTGGAGCTCGACGCCCGGGGCGAGCCCGTGCCCGCCGTCGACCAGCTCCGCTTCCGCCACGCGGTGGCCGTCCACGCCATGCCGGAGCACCTCGTCGACACCGACCAGTGGCCCATGCCGAGCCGGGCCGACTGGCTCGCCTACGCGCGGGAACAACCGTCGCTCGGCGTGCCCGCCCTCTACTACGTGGAGTCCATCGACAACACCGGCGAACCCATCACCGGCGACGACCTGCGCCAGGTGGCGGCGTGGTGGCGGCGATGAGGCAGGCCGAGGTCGTCGTGTACGGCGCGACGTCGGCGGGCGTGTGCGCCGCCGTCGCCGCCGCCCGCCGCGGCCTCGACACCGTGCTGCTCGAACCCGGCCGGCACGTCGGCGGCATGACCTCCGGCGGGCTCGGCTACACCGACATCGGCGACTCGCGTGTGCTGGGCGGGATGGCCGCCGAGTTCCGCCAGGCCGTCGCCGACGCCTACGGCGTGGCCCCCGGCCACTACGCCGGGCCGGAGCCGCACGTCGCCGAGGCCATCTTCGTGTCGTGGCTGGACCGCGCCGGCGTGGAGGTCGTGTACGACGCCCAGCTCCGCACGGTGGTCACCTCAGGGGACCGCATCTTCTCCGTCGTCACCCGCCAGGGCGACTACACCGCCGGCGCCTTCGTGGACGCGAGCTACGAGGGCGACCTGATGGCCGCCGCGGGCGTGTCGTACCGGGTCGGCAGGGAGGACCGCACGCTGCACGGCGAGACCTTCGCCGGGCGGCGCGAGGTCGTGCCCGGCATGCACAACTTCCCGCCGTGGATCTCCCCGTTCCGCGCCGACGGCACGCTGCTGCCGCAGGTCGCCGACGGGCCCATGGCCGAGGTGGGCGCCGGCGACGGCGGCGTCATGTCGTACGGCTACCGCGTCTGCCTGACCAGCGCCGACGACCGCATCCCGATCGAGCGGCGGCCCGGCTACGACGAGGAGCACTGGGAGCTCGGACGGCGGTTGTTCCACCACTGGCGCGAGCAGGGAGTCGAGCCCCGCGCCGGACGCCTCGTCGGCCTGGCGCCGAACCTCCCGAACGGCAAGTGCGACGGCAACTCGCTCGGGCCGTTCTCCCTCAGCGTGCTCGACCGCTCCGCCTGGGACTACCCTGACGCCGGCCCCGACGAGCGCGAACGCATCCGGCTGCACCACCTGCACCACGCCCAGGACCTGCTCTACTTCCTCTCCCACGACCCCGAGGTGCCCGCGGGCGTGCGGGCCGAGCTGGGGCGCTGGGGGCTGCCGCCCGACGAGTTCGCCGACACCGGCCACCTGCCGCACCAGCTGTACGTGCGGGAGGCGCGGCGGATGCTGGGGGACAGGCACCTGACGGAACACGACCTCGTCCAGAGCCGCCCGCAGCCGGACGTCATCGCGATGGGGTCGTACCACCTCGACATCCGCGAGGTGCAGCGGACCTGGCGGCAGGTGTACGAGCATCCCGACCCGGTGCCGATGGTCGTCACCGAGGGCTACCTGTCGGTGGGGGTCGCCCCCTACCAGATCCCGTACGCGGCGATCGTGCCCCGGCGCGCGGAATGCGGCAACCTCGTGGTGCCGGTGTGCCTGTCGGCCTCGCACGTGGCGTTCTCCTCCATCCGGATGGAGGTGCAGTACCAGATGCTCGGCCACGCCGCCGGGCTCGCCGCGGCGCGGGCGGCGGGGAGCGGCAAGGCGGTGCAGGACATCGACGTCGCCGCCCTTCAGGACGACCTCTCCGCCGCCGGCCAGGTGCTCTCCCTCTGACCGCGCCCCCGCGCCCCCGCCGGACCTCTGGTCAGGGTGCCCGGTCGCCGGCTGCCCGGCCAGGGCGCTCCGCCCGGGGCACCCGGCCGGGACGCGCCGCCCTGAGGAGCCGGCGCGGTCAGGGCGTGCCGGAGTGGCCGGCCTGCTCCAGCGCGGCCCGGACGAACGGCGGGATGACCCGGCGCAGGACGTTCGCCTTGTGCTCCTCGGCCCTGGCCAGCGCCCGCGCCACGGCGGCGGCCTGGGCGGGACGGGCGTCCGGGGCGGCGGCGAGCAGGTCGAGGGCCGTCAGGCCCGCCACGGCCATGTCCTTGGCGGCCGCCACCCAGCGGGCCAGCTCCGCGGCGATCGGCCCCGGCACGTCCGGCGGCAGCTCGGCCAGCCGGGTCAGCTCGTCACGCAGCCGTACGGGCGGCTCGCCCTTCAGCGCCTTCGCGCACAAGGACGTGAGCACCGGGCTCTGGTCGGCGCTGGGAGGCCAGGACGAGCACGCCTCCACCAGCGGCAGCAGCTCCGAGACGCCCGGCAGCAGCCGCACGGCGCGCTCGTGGGAGCAGGCCGGATCGTAGGCCGCCGGATGCCAGGCGTAGTCGGCCACGGTCGTGAGCGCGATCCGCGACGCCGCCGCCTCCACCATCGGGTTGGCCGTGACGCCCTCCAGCGGCACGCCGTCCAGCTCCGTCGACCGCCCGACCAGCGGACCCAGGAAGACCCGGTCGAAGTCGAAGTCGTTGACCGGGAAGTTGTCCCACAGGGCGACGCGGTGGCCGTAGGAGACCGCGGCGGCGGTCATGTCGCGCGCGGAGATCTCGCCCACCACGATGTCGGACCCGGTCCACCAGACCAGCACGTCCGGCGGCAGCTCGGCGGCGAGCCGGTCGCGGTAGGCCGTCGCGCCGGTGCCGGCGTAGTCGGTGGGCACCATGGTCAGCGGCCGGTCGGCCCCGCGCGTGGCGAGGAACCCCGCGGCGAAGTCGCGGCAGACGGCCGCGTGGGCGCTCGCGCTCGCACCCTCCCGCGTGCCGAACTCCTCCCTGTCGGGCTCGTGCCGCAGCTCGGGCGGGATGTCGTCGAAGAGCAGCGCGAACTCCCTGACGCCCACCTCCCACACCTGCTCCGCCTTGGCCCGCAGCGCCGCCCGCTCCCCGGCGTCGCTGTAGACCATCGACAGGCCGGGGCTCAGCGCGAACACGAACCTGACGTGCCGCGCCGCCGCCTCCGCCACCAGCTCGGCCAGCCTCGCCAGCTCCTCATCCGGATATGGCTCCCGCCACCTCTCCCGGTGGAACGGGTCGTCCTTGGGGGCGTAGACGTAGGCGTTGAGCTTGTGCCTGCCGGAGAAGCGCAGGTGTTCCATGCGGGCGGCGTGGGTCCACGGAGTGCCGTAGAAACCCTCGATGGTGCCCCGAAGCGGCAGGTCGGGCCAGTCGCGTATCTCGACCTCCGGCACGCACACCCGATGCTCGGAGCAGGCGGCTCCCGGGGGCGCCGTCAGGGCGAGCAGCGTCTGCGCGCCGTAGAAGGCGCCCGCGGGGTCCGCGCCGACGATCAGCACGCGGTCGCGGGCGGCGCTCAGCGTGTATCCCTCCGGCGGCAGCCCCGCCCCGGCGTCCACCCGCACCTCCACCTCCACCGGCCCGCCCGGCTGCCCGCCCGGCTGCCCGGCCGGTGGGGCGTCCCGCCCTTCGGGTGCGTTCGTGGATCCGAGAGTGCGCAGGGCGGCGGTGGCGGTGGCGGGACCGGGCTGGATGCGGCATCCGCTGAGGTCCACGTGCGACCGGCCGGCAGTGACTGTTTTCGGATGGGGGACGATCCAGTCCAGGGCATGCATTGTGGGAACGATACCGGATACAATCTCGCCCCGTGAGCGAGGATGTGACCGAAGTTTTGCCCGGGGTGTTCCGAATTTTGGACACCTGCCACGTCTATGTCATCGCGGCTCCCGGTCAGCCGGGAGAGGAACGCACCGGGATCGCCATCGACTTCGGCTCCGGCCGTGTGCTCGACCTCCTGGAAGAGCTCGGCCTCGACCGGCTCACCGATGTTCTCATGACACACCACCACCGTGACCAGGCACAAGGCCTGGCCAAGGCGGTGGAGGCGGGCGTGGCCGTGCACGTGCCGCCGGTCGAGCGCGACCTGTTCGAGAAGGTCGGCGACATGTGGCAGGGGCGGCGCATCAGCAACGACTACGACCTGCGCGACGACCGCTTCTCGCTGCTGGAGCCGGTGCGGGTCGACGGCGTGGTGCCCGAATACCGCACGGCCCGCTACGGCGGCGTGGACGTCCGCGTCCTGCCCACCCCCGGTCACACCCCTGGCTCCGTCAGCTACCTGGTGGAGGCCGGCGGCACCAAGGCGGCCTTCACCGGCGACCTGATCTACGCGCCGGGAAAGGTGTGGTCGCTGGCCGCCACCCAGTGGTCCTACACCGAGAACGAAGGCCCCGCGATGGTCGTCCTGAGCTCCGAGCTGCTCCAGCGGGAGGAGCTCGACGTGCTGCTGCCCTCGCACGGCGAGCCGATGACCGACCCCGCGGACGCGCTCGCGCGGCTGTCCACGGCCATGCAGCGCTACGTCGACTTCCGCCGCCCGCATCCCTGGAACGTGCGCGGGCTGCTGGCCGAGCCGTTCATCGAGGTCACCCCTCACCTGCTGATGAACAGGAGCAGCCAGTCCTACAGCTATGTCCTGCTGTCGGAGTCGGGCGCGGCCATGGTGTTCGACTTCGGCTACGACATGTGCACCGGCCTGGTGAGCAGCACCGCGCGTGAGGCCCGCCGGCCGTGGCTGGCGTCGCTGCCCGCGCTGCGCGAGCTCCACGGCGTCACCGAGGTCGAGGTGGCGCTGCCCACCCACTACCACGACGACCATGTGGCGGGCATGCCCCTGCTGCGCGACGTCGAGGGCACCGAGATCTGGGCGCCGTCCCACATCGCCCCGATCCTGGCCACGCCGCTCCACCACGACCTGCCCTGCCAGTGGTTCGACCCGATCCCGGCCGACCGGGTGCTGGGGCTGGGAGAGACGGTGCGGTGGCACGAGTACGAGATCACGGTGTACGACCTGCCGGGGCACACGCTGTTCGCGGCGGCGTACGCGTTCGAGGTGGACGGGCACCGGGTGCTCGTCACCGGCGACCAGCAGGACGGCAGCGGCGTCCCGGGCGAACGCCAGGAGATCCTGAACTTCCAGTACAAGAACAGGTTCAGGATCGAGGACTACCGCAAGAGCGCCGCACTCTACCGGCGGCTCCGCCCCGACCTTATGGTCAGCGGCCACTGGCGCCCCCGCTGGGTGGACGACGACTACCTGCGCATGCTCACCGAGCGCGGCGAGGAGCTCGTCGCCCTCCACCACGACCTGCTCCCGCTCGACCGGCTCGATGTGGGGGCCGACACGGTGTTGTGCCGCCTGACCCCTTACTATTCGAGCGTCCCCGCCGGGGGCGAGATCACGCTGACGGCCACGGTGCGCAATCCCTGGCCGGGCAAGGCGACGGTCACCGTGGAGCCGGTCGTTCCGCCGGGCTGGCGTCGCGAGCCGGGGCCTTCGACGCTAAGGCTGGACGGAGGGGGTATGGATCAGGTGCGTTTCCGTCTCGGCGCGGACACCGTGCCGCGGCGCCGCGTACGCCTCGCCGTCGATGTGACCATCGGCGATCTGCGCCTCGGGCAACACGCCGAGGCGCTGGTCGACGTGGTCGGGGAAGGGAATTGATGACCGTAGAGCGGCGCCCGTCCCCCAGCCGTTCCCGGCGTCCCACGATCAAGGACGTCGCGGAGGCCGCCGGCGTCTCCCGCTCCACCGTCTCCCGGGCGCTGACCGGGCGCGGCTACGCGGCCAGCGACGTGCGCGAGCGGGTGCTCCGGGCGGCGGCCGAGCTCGGCTACGTGCCCGACGTGATGGCCCGCACTCTCAAACAGCAGGTGAGCAGGTCCGTCGGCGTGCTGGTGAGCGACCTGCGCAACCCGTTCTACGCGGAGCTGGCCGCGGGGGCCAGCAGGGAGGCCCGCGAGCGCGGCTACACGATGGTCCTGGCGGACACGAGCCTGTCGGCCGAGGCGGAGAGCGAGGCCGCGGAGGCGCTCGTGGCGCTCCGGGTGGCCGGCGTGGTCGTGACGCCCAACTCCTCGGCCGTCGCCACCTACCTCGGCGCCCACGGCATCCCGGTCGTCGAGGTCGACCGGCAGTTCGCGGCGGGCTCGACCGACGGCGTCGTGGTCGGCAACCGCGTCGGCGCCCGCACGGCCACCTCCCACCTGGTGGAGCTGGGTCACCGCCGGATCGCGCTGTTCATCGACGAGACCGACTGGACCACCGGCTACGAGCGCTACCAGGGCTATCTCGAAGCGCTCGCGGCGGGCGACATCAAGGTCGAGCCCGAGCTGGTCGTCTCGTCGGGCTGGGACGTCGCCGACTCCCGGCGCAGGGCGCTCGACATGCTGCGCGGGCCCGACAGGCCCACGGCCGTCTTCGCGGCCAACAACGTGCTCGCCGAGGGCGTCTGGCGGGCGATCGGCGAGCTGGGGCTGCGGGTGCCCGGCGACATCAGCCTCGTGGCCTTCGACGACGCGCCCTGGATGAGCATGGTCTCGCCCACGGTCAGCGCGGTCTCGCAGAACACGTACGGTCTGGGCGCGACCGCCGTACGCCGGCTGTCGGAGCGAATCGAGATGCCCGAGGCCGACTCGGTCACCACAGTCCTCAACGTGCGGCTGATCAGCCGCGAGTCCACCGCACCACCCCCCAAGATCTGACATTTCGGCATATGCCGCGTTGACCCGTGGGGAAAGGTCGCCCTAGGATCCCGTGTGGGAACGATGTCACAGTCCTGGTGCGGCGCCCGTTCCCGTCGGAGGCCCAATGGAGCACGATCTTCCCCCCGTTCTGTCGCTGGACATCGGCGGCACCAAACTCGCCGCCGGTGTCGTCACCGGCGACGGCCGGATCCACGGCTGGCAACTCGTCCCCACCCTCAGGGACGAAGGGCCGCGGCGCGTGTTGTCCAGGCTCTTCGACCTGGGCAGAAAGGCCATCGCCGAGGCGGGCGTGCCCCACGTGGCGGCCGTCGGCATCTCCTGCGGCGGGCCGCTCGACGCGGCGGCCGGCGTGCTGGAGTGCCCGCCGCACCTGCCCGGGTGGATCGACATCCCGATCGGCGCGATGGCGACGGAGGCGTTCGGCGTCCCGTCCGCGCTTGAGAACGATGCCACGGCCGCCGCCCTGGGCGAATTCCGGCATGGCGCGGGGCGCGGCACGTCCACGATGCTCTACCTCACCGTGTCCACCGGCGTCGGCGGCGGCTCCGTCATCGGCGGGCGCCTGCACCGGGGCGCGGCCGGCAACGGCGGCGAGCTGGGCCACGTGATGGTCAGGCCCGGCGGCCGCACGTGCTCGTGCGGCCGGCTGGGCTGCCTGGAGGCGTACGCGTCCGGCACCTCCATCGCCGAGCGCGCCCGCGAGGCCGTCGCCGCCGGGCGCGCCTCGTCCCTGTCCGCCATCGAGTCCCCGACGGCCGAGGACGTCTCCCTCGCGGCGGCCGCCGGTGACGCGCTCGCGAACGAGATCTGGGACGAGACCACCGGGGCGCTCGGCACCGCGATCACCGACCTGGTGAACGCGTTCGAGCCGGAGCTCGTCGTCCTCGGCGGTGGCGTCACCCGTTCCGGCGCCCGGCTCCTCGACCCCGTCGCCGCCGCCGTCGCCAGGGACGCCATGCCTCCCGCGGCCCGCGCCGCCCGCATCGAGCTCGCACAGCTCGGCGCGGGAGTGTGCGTGGTGGGCGCCGGCGCCGTCGCACACGACCTCGTCACAGGAAAGACCGATGCCTGACCTGCCCCCGCTGACCGCACCTCCGACCCCGACCCCACACGACCCGTCCCCCGAGACGTCCCGGACGTCCCGCGACACTGGAGGAGCCGGGACGTCCGGGCTGCCGCCCGTGCTGGCCGGGCACGTCGAAGGCCATCTCGCGGCGGCCCGCCGCATGGCGGAGCTGGTCCCGGCCGTCGAGGCCGTCGCGGACCTGCTCATCGAGGCCTTCACCGGCGGCGGCACCCTCTACACGATGGGCAACGGCGGCAGCGCGGCCGACGCCCAGCACCTCACGGGCGAGCTGGTCGGCCACTACAAGCGCGACCGCCGCCCGCTGCCCGCGGTGACGCTCACGACCGACGCCACGGTCATGACGTGCATCGCCAACGACTACGCCTACGAGGAGGTCTTCGCCCGGCAGGTCCAGGCCCTCGCCCGGCGAGGAGACGTCGTGGCGGCGTTCACCACCAGCGGGAACTCGCCCAACGTGGTCGAGGCCCTGGCGACCGCACAGAGCAGGGGAGCGGTCACGGTACTCTTCGGCGGCGGCGACGGCGGAGCCGCCGCGAAGCACGCCGACCACCTCCTTCTCGCCCCCTCGTCCGAGACCCCGCGCATCCAGGAGATCCACACACTGATGCTGCACATGATCAGCGACAAGGTCGACGCATGGGCCGCCGCATGACCAGGTCCCCTGACCCCACGCCCGCCGACCGCACACCCGCCGCCCCCATGGCGAACGCCCCCTCGGGTGCGCAACCCGCCGACCTGCCCCATGCGCCGCGACCGGCCGCCACCCCTGGCCGCACCCTGCACATGATCGGCAACGCACACCTCGACCCGGTGTGGTTGTGGCCGTGGCAGGAGGGCTACCAGGAGGCGCGGGCGACGTTCTGGTCGGCGATCCACCGCATGGACGAATATCCCGACTTCGTCTTCACCTGCGACCAGGTCGTCCTGCTGTCCTGGGTGGAGGAGTCCGACCCCGAGCTGTTCGCCAGGATCCAGGAGAAGGTCGCCGAGGGCCGCTGGGTGATGACCGGCGGCTGGTGGGTGGAGCCCGACTGCAACATGCCGTCGGGGGAGTCGTTCGTCCGCCAGGGTCTGTACGGCCAGCGCTATCTGAAGGAGAAGTTCGGGGTCACCGCGTCCGTCGGCATGAACGTCGACCCGTTCGGCCACAACGCCATGCTGCCCGCCATCCTGCGCGGGCAGGGCATGGACTCCTACTGCTTCCTGCGCCCCGGGCCGCACGAGAGCGAGTTGCCCGGCACGATGTTCTGGTGGGAGGCGCCCGACGGCAGCCGCGTGCTGGCGTACCGCATCCCGTTCGAATACTGCAGCCCGCCCGGCGAGGTCGCGGGGCAGACCGAGAAGGCGCTCGGCCAGCTCGACCGCTCGCTCGGCGACCTGATGATCTTCTACGGCGTCGGCAACCACGGCGGCGGCCCCACCAAGGCCAACATCGAGTCCATCCACCGCTACGACCGGATGGGCACGTTCGGCGAGCTGACGATGTCGTCGCCGCGCCGCTACTTCGACGAGATGGCCAAGCGCCTCGGCGAGCAGGGCCTGGCCGAGCTGCCGGTGTGGCGCGACGACCTGCAGCACCACGCGGCCGGCTGCTACTCCTCCCACTCCGGCGTCAAGGCGTGGCAGCGCAGGGCGCAGGCGGCCGTGCTGTCGGCCGAGCGGTGGGCCGCGATCGCCGGCCACGACGCCCGCGCCGACCTGGAACGCGCGTGGAAGCAGGTGCTGTTCAACCAGTTCCACGACGTGCTGCCGGGCTCGGCCATCGAACCCGCCTACGACGACGCCCGCGACCAGCTCGGCGAGGCCGTGGCGATCTCCAAGCGGATCATCACCAGGGCGCACAACGTGATCGCCCGCGACATCCGCGTGCCCGAGGAGACCGGCACCCAGCCGGTGATCGTCTTCAACCCGCACCCGTGGCCCGTCACCACCCGGGTCGAGATGCAGTACGGACTCGCCCCCAACGGCGTGCACGTCGTGGACGCCGACGGCGCCGACGTGCCGTGCCAGCGCACCCAGTCGGTGGCGACCACCGATGACAAGGGCCGCGGCGCCACCGTGTTCCAGGCCGAGCTGCCGCCCCTGGGCTACCGCCTCTACCGGCTGCGCCAGGGCCCCGGCATGCACGCGGCCGGCACGCTGTCGGCCTCCGAGCTGCACCTGGAGAACGACGTGCTCCGCCTGGAGCTCGACCCCGCCACGGGCTGGCTGACGAGCCTGCTCGACAAGCGCACCGGCGTCGACCTGGTGGCCGGGGCGGCGGGCGAGCACACCCAGATCTGCGAGGACCCGACCGACACCTGGGGACACCGCGTCGTGTCCTACGACTGGCCGGGCGAGGCGATGGCGACCACCGGCATCGTGCTGCGCGAGAGCGGCCCGCTGCGCGCCCGCATCCGGGTCGAGCGGGCGTGGGGCCGCTCGACGATGACCGAGGAGTTCATCCTGGGCGCGGGCGACGACGACGCGGTCGAGGTGCGGGTCACGCTCGACTGGCGCGAGCGGGCGCACCTGATGAAGCTGCGTTTCCCGGTCGCGCTGGAGAACCCCGCGGCAACGTACGAGATCCCGTTCGCGCATCTCGGCAGGCCGATCGACGGGGCCGAGGAACCCGCCCAGTCCTGGGTGGACCTGTCGGGCGTCGTCGACGGCGCGCGCGCCGGGCTGGCCGTGGTGAACAACGCCAAGCACGGCTACGACGTCGCCCCGCCGAGCGCCGGCCGCGACCACAGCATCGGCATCACGGCCGTGCGCAGCCCCGTCTACGCCTGGCACGACCCCCGGCTGCTCGACCCCGACGGCCACTACTCCTACCAGGACCAGGGCACGCAGCGGTTCGCGTACCTGCTGGTGCCGCACGCGGGCGACTGGCGCGCCGCCGGGCTGACCCGCCGGGCGGCGGTGCTCGGCTCCCCGGTGCGGGCGATGCTGGAGAGCTTCCACGACGGCCCGCTTCCCCCGGCGCGCGGCTACCTCGACGACGGCGGCGGCCAGGTCATGGTGACCGCGGTGAAGCTGCACGAGGACGCGCCGCGCGACCTGGTGGTGCGCGCCGTGGAGAGCACCGGCCGGGCGGCCGCGGCCACGCTCGACATCCCGCTGGCCGGCGTCAGGATCACGGCCGACTTCGGGCCGAGCCAGATCCGTACGTTCCGGATCCCGCTCGACGATCCGCACTCCGCCGTGGAGACCGACCTGCTGGAGCTCGGCAGCCGCAAGGGCGCGTTCACCGTGGAGTCGTGGTGACCGGTCCGCTGCTGATCGCCGACCCCGGTGGCGGCGAGGTGGCCGTCGAGGTGCTGGGCGCGGGGCCGTACATCATGAGCGGGCGGTGGGGCGAGCGGCGCGCGACGGGCCGCCGCGAGCTGCGCCTGACCATCCGGTACGACGGCGCCGAGCCCTCCGCCGGCACCGTGCGCGTCAGCAGGCGGGTGCCCGCCGCCGAGCCGTGGTGGCTCATTCCCGGCCTGTTCTACGGCGAGAACCGGCCGGCGGCGTGCCGGCGGGTGTTCCCCCGCTTCGAGGCGGGCGCCGACCGGCCCGACGAGATGGTCTCGGCCCGGTGGGGGTTCCGCGCGGACCGGGCGGCCACCCCCGCCGTCATGGTGTGGGGCGACGAGGCGGGCGCCTGCCTGATCGCGGACGAGGAGTCGGCGCTCGGCGCCACCGGCCTGGCCGTCGAGCACACGGCGGGGGAGGCGACGATCGCGCTGCTCTTCCCGTACCAGGAGTTCCCGATCACCTACTACGGCTCGGCGCTGCCGCTGCCCGCCGGGGCCGCCACGCACGTGTGGCAGCCCGGCGAGTCGCACGAGCTGACCGTGGCGACGTGCCCGCTGCCGGACGACCGGCACGCGTACGCGCCGCTGCTGCGCGAGGACCGCGAGCTGCGCCTGCCCGCCGCGCCCGTCGAGCCGTGGCAGGACGTCGAGGAGGCGGCCGGCATCGCCGCCGAGGGCCTCTACCGCTGGCACTACGACCCCGACCCCGGCGTGCTGCTGGAGACGGTCGGGTTCGACCGGGAGGTCAGCGGCGCCGACGGCGAGCGGGTCGACCGGCAGGCCATGCACGTCGGCTGGGTGAGCGGCATCCCGTGGGCGGCCGCGCTGCTGGAGCACGGCCTGCGGACCGACCGGCCCGAGCACGTGGCCGCCGCCTCGCGGGTGATCGACTTCATCTGCGCCAACCTGTCGCCGTCCGGCACGTTCTGGGGTACGTGGTACCGCCGTTCGGGCTGGTCGCAGAGCTGGAGCCACACCAAGGACGCCCTGCACGCCCGCACGCTGGGGGAGGCGACGCTGTTCCTGCTGCGGGCGCTGCGCCACCGGCCCGACCCGGCCTGGCAGGCGGCGGCCCGCTCCAACCTCGACGTGATGGTGGCCCGCCAGCGGCCCGACGGCAACCTCGGCACCCTGCACCACGCGGCCACCGGGGAGGTGCTGTCCTGGTCGGGCGCGTCCGGGCTGACCTGGATCGCGGCCCTGTGCGAGGCGGGCGGCGAGAGGTACCTGCGGGCCGCGGAACGGGCGGGGGGCCACTACGCGGCCTTCGTCGAGGACGAGTTCATCTACGGCGCCCCCGAGGACGTCGACCTGGCGCCGACGTCGGAGGACGGCTACGCGGCCGTCATCGCGTACATGGCGCTGCACCGCGCCACGGACGACGCCCGCTGGCTCGACCTGGCCCGCCGCGCCGCCGACTGGACGCTCACCTTCCGCTACTCCTACAACGTGCGCTTCGGCCCCCGCACCCCCCTGGGCGTGTACGGCTTCGCCACCCGCGGCGCCGACCAGGCCTCACCGTCCAACCAGCACCTGCACGCCTACGGCCTGGTGTGCACCGACGAGCTGATCGCCCTGTCGGAGGCGCTCGGCGACCCCTACTACGCCGAGCGGGCGCACGAGACGCTGGCCTGCTTCCGCCAGCTGCTGCCCGCCGCCGACGGCGACCTGAACGCCTACCGCGGCATGATCACCGAGCGCTACTACCAGACCGACTGCTTCCAGCCGAAGGGCATGTACCTGACGTTGTCGCACGCCTGGAGCGCCGGGGTGCTGCTGCTGGCCTGCGAGCAGGTGCTCGCCCGTGACCGGCTCGCCTGGATGGACGCCGCCCCGCGAAGGCCCTAAGGTGCCCGTCGTGTCTGAATCGCCTGCCTTCACGAATCTCCTCGACGACGCCGCGCTGTTCTCGTTCGAACACCAGCTGCATCTGGAGGAGGTCCTCGGAGAGCACAGCTGGAACGTCGACCTGCAGCAGCCGCGTTTCGCGTTCACCGGTGGCCGCACCCTCACCTGCACCCGCTTCCACCTGCTCGGCAGCGCAGCCCCCGGCCCGCGCTCGTGGTTGTGGGCGTGGGCCAACCCGTCGGGTTACCCGCCTGAGGTGACGGCGGCCTCGGCGGCGCTGCGCGACTTCGGCCAGCGACACGGCATCCCGGAGCTCGCCTCCGCGGAGGTGCCGTTCGACGCGCTGCCCGGTCCGGCGGGGGAGCCGGCCTTCGCCGCCGCGCTCCTCACGGAGGCCGCCAAGGCCGTGAGCGGCCACTGGACCTCCTACAACGGCGACGCCGGCGGCGGCACCCGGGCGGCGTTCCTCGTCGAGCACCCGGACTTCCGGCTGCCGCCGCCCGAGCCGGCCCGGGTCATGCGGGTCCTCCAGGAGGGGATCACCGGCCTGCCCCTGACCGACCGGCGACGCGCCCTGCACGGCTACGCGGTGCGGCGAGGGCTGGGCGTCGACTGGACCGGCGGCCAGGCGCGGCTGACGGGGCCGGGGTTCGAGGCGACGGTCGCCTTCGACGAGCACGGCCGCCTCGCCGAACTCAAGGCCACGATGTCCCGGCCCGGCTGAGCCGTGCTGCGCCGCGGGCGGCTCAGCCGCCCGCGGCTTCCTAACTGCCGACCGGTTCCGCGCGAAGCCGGGCCGAGTGCTTGACCAGGGCGATGAGCACTTCGCGGCTGGACTCGCGTTTCCTGGCGTCGCACATGATGATGGGGACCGACGGGTTGAGCTGGAGGGCCAGCCGCACTTCGTCCAGGTCGAACTTCTGCGCCCCCTCGAAGCAGTTGACCGCCACCACGAACGGCGTGCCGCGCCGCTCGAAATAGTCGATCGAGGGGAAGCAGTCGGCCAGGCGCCGGGTGTCCGCCAGGATGACGGCGCCCAGTGAGCCCTCCGCCAGTTCGTCCCACACGAACCAGAAGCGTTCCTGCCCGGGCGTCCCGAACAGGTAGAGGACATAGTCGTTGCCGAGGGTGATCCGGCCGAAGTCCATCGCCACGGTGGTGGTGCGCTTGGCCTCGACGGAGGTGAGGTCGTCGACGCCGATCCCGCGGTCCGTCAGCACCTCCTCGGTGCGCAGCGGCCGGGTCTCGGAGACCGCGCCGACCATCGTCGTCTTGCCCGCGCCGAAGCCGCCGGCGACCAGGATCTTGATCGCCGTCGGCAGGCGCGGACGCTCAGAGCGAGCGAAGGCCATCGAGCACCGCCCTGTACATCTTCATGTCGTGCATGTCCACCTCGGATTGTGGTTCCTGGGCAGAAACGAGTTCGCGGTCGAACAGGTCGCCGAGCAGCACCCGGATCGTGCCGGCCGGCAGATCGAGGTAAGCGGCGATCTCGGCGACGGACTTGGGCTCACGGCAGAGCTGCAGGATGCGCAGGTGCTCCGGGTCGAGCCCGGCGTCGGGACCCGGGGCCGGCCCCACGGCCAGCGCCATGGAGATCAGGTCGAACCTCCCGTGCGCGGGCTGCGTGCGGCCGCGGGTCACGACGTAGGGGCGGATGATCTCAGGATCCACCCAGTGCTCGTCCGTGGGCCCGTCAGCGCCACCCCCAGGGCCACCCACAGGGCCACCTACGGGGCCACTCACCGGTCGCTCCTGGCGATGGCCTCGGCATTGCGGGCGCCGGAGGTGAGGTATTGGCCCACCCGGGCCACCAGCATCGCCATCTCGTACGCGATGAGACCGATGTCGGCGTTCTGCGCGCACAGCACGGCCAGGCAGGCGCGCTCCCCGGCGGTGGTCACGATGAGGAACTGGGACTTCCACTCCACGACCGTCTGCCGGACCGCGCCACCGGAAATGTGGTCGGAGACGCCCTTGGCCAGGCTCTGCAACCCGGAGGCGACGGCGGACAGGTGCTCCCCGTCGGTCCGCTGCAACCCGGCGGAAGACGCCATCAGCAGGCCGTCGGAGGACAGGACGATCGCGTGGTCGGCCTCAGGGATGCGGCCGACGAGGTCGTCGAGCAACCAGTTGAGGTCGGTGCCCGAAGTGGGGGTCATGACTCACCTCCCGACTGTTCGTCCATCATCTTGGCCGCTTCGGTGCGGCCGAGACGGGTGCCGGACTGGAAGGATCCCATCATCGCGCGGATCTCCTCCGGAGAGCGCTCGTCATCGTCCTCCTCGAGGTCGGGCTGCGTGGGCGTCTCGTCCCGCAGCGCTGGCGCCAGGTTGGCCTGTGGTACGCGCAACGGCAGCCCTGACGGCGTGAACTCGGCCACAGATTGCTGCTCCGGTTCGGCTGGCGTTTCTTCGGATCGTGGCTCCGGGTCCTTCGCCGGTCCGGGGACCGGTGTCGGGACGGGTGTGGGGGCCGGAGCCGGGTCGGGGGTCGGATTCGGTTTGGGGACCCGGGTCGGGATCGGCGCTGGGGCGGAGACGGGGGGAGGCGCCGGATCGACGGCGCGCCGCGCCGACTTGAGCGCGCGCACGTTCTCGCCGACGGCGGGCCTGGTCGCGGTGGCCACGGCGCTCGCCCTGCGCGGCAGCCGCTCCCGGCCGCCGTTCTGCTGGGGGTCGGGTGTGGGGTCGAGCTGCACGAGCTCCTGTGGCAGGAGCACCACGACCGTCGTCCCGCCGTACGGTGATGCCTTGAGCACCACCTGGATGTCGTGCCGCTTGGCGAGCTGGCTGACCACGTAGAGGCCCAGCCGGGCGGTGCCGGTGATGCGGAACTCGGGCGGGTCGGCGATGCGCTCGTTGGCGGACTCCAGGTCCTCCGGCTTCATGCCGAGCCCGCGATCCTCGATCTCGATCACGTAGCCGTTGGCCACGAGCTGGCCGCTGACCTGCACGCTGGTGTAGGGGGGCGAGAACGACACGGCGTTCTCGATCAGCTCGGCCAGCAGGTGGATGACGTCACCGACGGCGCGGCCGATGAGCACGACGTCGCCCATCGGCATCAGCGTGACGCGGGTGTAGTCCTCGACCTCCGCCAGCGCGCCGCGGACCACGTCGACCATCGGGACGGAGCGCCGCCACGTTCGGGCGGGCGACGAGCCGGAGAGCACGATCAGGTTTTCCGCGTTGCGCCGCATGCGGATGGCGAGGTGGTCGAGCCGGAAGAGCTCCTTCAGCTCCTCGGGGTCGGTCTCGCGCCGCTCCATCACGTCGAGCACGGTGAGCTGCCGGTGCACCAGGCCCTGGGTCCTGCGGGCCAGGCTGAGCAGGATGTCACGGATGCTGCGGCGCAGCTCCGCCTGCTCGGCGGCGACGCTGACGGCGGTGCGCTGGACGGTGTTGAACGCCTGGCCCACCTGGCCGATCTCGTCGTCACCGAAGTCGAGCGCCGGGACCTCCTTGGCGAGGTCGACCTCCTCGCCGCGGCCGATGCGCTCGACGACGCCGGGCAGCCGGTCGTCCGACAGCTCGTGGGCGGCGTCGCGCAGCTTCTTGAGCTGGGCGAGCAGCTGCCTGGTCGTGGTGATCGACAGCACGATGGACGCGATGACGGCGAGCAGGCCCAGACCGCCGGCGAGCACGAGGCGGACGATGACGCCGACCGCGACGGGCGTGATGCGCTCCAGGAGCCGGTCACCGCCGCCGAGCGTCACGGTCTGCATGCTGGACAGCGTCGCCTCGGCGGACCTCTGCCAGTCCTCGCCGCTCACGGGCAGCGGCTCCAGGGTGGCCTCGTGCCGGACGAGCTGCTGCTCCATCGTCTGCACCCGGGCGACGGGCGCGCTCTTGAGCCACGCCTCGAAGGCGTCGCGCTCCTCGGCCGGAAGTTTCTGCAGCGCCTCGTTGAGCGTGTAGCGGAAGACACCCGCGGTCTTGACGAACTCGGCGTGCTCGGCCCTGGTGAAGCCACCCTTGGCGAAGACGCCGGCCAGGAGCGCGTCCTCGCGGGCGAACATCTCCCGCGAGCGGTGCATCTCGTTCAGCGTCCGGCCGTCCTTGGCGATCATCTTGTCGTCGAACTCCGCCACCGAGTCGTACATGCGGTAGAAGGAGTCGATGACGGTGTTGTACTGCAACGCGGTCTGCGCCAGGTCGGCCTTGCCCGAGTCGATCGACTTCCTGGTGGAAGCCAGCTTGCCGAGCTGGTCCCTGACCTCGGAGAGGCGCGCGCGGAGCGTGTCGTCCATGGCGAAATTGACCGCGGTGCCCTCGGCGGCGCTCTCGAAGTCGACGCGCAGGGCGTCGGTCTTGGCCCGCTGGTCGCGTAGCGACTTGCCGGGGGAGCGGTCTCGCGAGCCCAGGTGGGCGATGGTCTGCCGGCGCTCACGCTGCAGCTCGATCAGGAGCGGCTCGCTCGGGTCGATCACACCGCTGTTGACCGTGGCGGCCCAGAGCAGGTTGACACCCTCTCGCAGGGTGACCCAAGCGGCGAACGCCCACAGACACGTGAGCGACACGATGAGGGCCGTGACCTTTGTCCGGACACTGGCGTTACGGAAGCGCATCGAGCCCACCCATACAGAAAGCAGCGCGGTCAGCGTGCCATGTCAAGGAAAAGAAATGGGCATCCCAGGAATCTGACACTCGGGTCACCCTAGCAACGCGCCAATGCTCCCTCAACACGAAAGAGCACTCTAAGGTCGCTATGTCCTGTTTCTACCTTTATTTTCGTCTTCGGCGTGCCTCTGTGCCACATGTTGGGCCGCCAGGACCGCCGCCCGGACAATTGCCGTCGGCGTGTAAAGGTCCTTGTCATGCCACAATGGTGGATAATCCGAGAAATCGCCCATTCGGCTGAGGAAGGCGTCGCCACGAGCGGCAGCCGCCACGCACCGCTCGTCCGGCTCCGGCCCGGAGAGCAGGAGCGTCTGCACGGCGTACGCGGTCTCCTCCGGCATCCCCGCCCAGCGACCCCAGGACCCGTCGTCACGCTGCGTGGACACCACCCATTCCCGGGCCGCGCGGATCGCTCCGGTGTACGCGGGCCCGCCGAACTCGCCCAATGCCAGCACGCAACTCAGTGTCGCGTAATACGGCGAGGCGTGCCACCGATCGTGCCAGCTTCCGTCGGCCTGCTGCCGCCCGGCCAGCCAGCGCGCCACGCGCGTCATCACCGGGGCGTACACGCCGGCCGTCGCGGGCCTGGCGCGCACGTACTGGCCGTACGCGTCCAGCACGTGGGCGTTCACGCTGACCGAGAAGCCGTCCTCGTTCCGCCAGGTGCAGAAGTGCTCGCCGGTGTCGAAGGCCGCCAGCGGCAGCGGCTCGACCGGCATCCCGAGCAGGGACAGCGCATAGAGCGCGACGCTCGTGGTGTCGGCGTCGGCCGGTAATCCGGCCCCGGCCGGAGTGCCTTCCGGGCCGATGGACGCCCTGAGGTCCGCGGTCATCTCCGGCGGCACCTCCACCGGCACGCCCGCCCGTACCAGCCAGCTCAGCACCCAGCCGCGTTCGAAGACGGTGATCGGCAGGCCGACGGGGACGGGCCCGCCGTATCGCCGGGCCACGGCCTCCAGATGCCGCCTGGCGGAGTCGGCCGAGTCGGGCGGGGCGAGGGCGTCCAGCCAGGCGGCGGTCGCCGCGGGGGACGCGCCGATCGTGCCGATGGCCGTGGGGCGCACGGTGCCGGCCCGCGAGGCGGCCGTACCCGCCACCTCCAGGACATGCAGGAGCTTCTGCGGCGGCTCACCGCCCGACTCCAGCAGGTGCCTGACCATGCCGAGGCGGTTGCCGTCCATGCCGCTCGGAAGCGGCAGCGGGTCGGCGCGGCCGTGGTCGTTGATGAGCGACACGAGGTGCGGCACGATCAGCTCGATCGCCGGCGTGTCGGGCAGCTCGGGCGGACTCTCGAGCACCTGGCGCACGGCCTCCAGCCCGGCGCGCGCGGCCGGCACGAGGACGCCGGGATCGCCGTCGCCGCGCGCGGCGGCCGACAGCAGCGCCTCCACGGCGCTCAGGGTGGGCACCAGGCCGTAGCCGTCGGGCGCGCCCCAGGAGCCGTCGCCGCGCTGCTCGCCCAGCAGGTACGCCACCCGCTCCTCCTGGCCGACCAGCCAGGGCGCGAGCGTGACCATCCTGCCCGTCTCGTAGACCGAGGGGGACACCTGGCCCCAGGGCTTGGCCATGAGTTCGGCGACCAGCTCGCCGGCCTGCCGATGTACGTCGATCACGCGGCCTCCGGGGCCCAGAAGTCGGACAGCCCGTAGAAGCCGGCGCTGTAGTGGAGTTGCCAGGTCAGGTATTCGGCTGCGCGCGGGTGCGCGGCGCGCAGCGGTTCGATCAGCTCGGCGGCCTCGCCGGCCATGGCTGCCATGCGCTCGTCGGCCTCGCCGGGGCTCATGCCCAGCGTGAACGCGTTGAGGTCGCCGGTGCTCGCCTCCCTGTGCCGCGTGGCCAGGTCGTTGAGCAGGCGCAGGTAGCGCTGCACCACGTCGCCGGCCGGCCGCAGCCGGTCCAGGTCGCCGGGAGAGCGGGCCACGCCGGTGTGGATCCAGTGCGTCAGGCCGACGAAGAACGCTCCGGTGCTGTCGGCGTTGGCGAGGTACTCCTCCATGCCGGGCGCGTGGTCCGGCCGGTTCCAGTCCCACTCGCGGGCCATCGCGCCGAGCATGCGCGCGAGCTGGTCCAGCCAGGCCGCCTCCAGCTCGAAGGGCGCGGCCAGCTCCGCGCGCAGGTCGGCGACGAACGCCGCGGCAGCCGAGGCGGGTGCGGCGCCGCCCGCCGCGGCCAGGCACTCGCCGACGAGGGCGGCGACCTCCTCCTGGGACGTCGCCTCCTCGTCGATCAGCCGGTCGACGGCGAACACCAGCAGCGAGGCGCGGTTGATCGCGCGCAGCTGGCCGACCGTGGCCCAGGGGGAGCCGAACGCGCCCGCCAGCGCCAGCGAGCTGTAGAGCCCGGCGTCGAAGGACGTCTCGGGGAAGAGCCCGTCGTACCGCGCCGCGGTGCGGGCCAGGTCCCGGCCGCCCGCGACCGCGAGGGCGCACGTACGCCCGATGTCGAAAGAGCCCATCACCGCGGCACCAGCGTCATCGACAGGCCGGCGACGGGCCGCAGGGAGGACGCCAGGCGCGGGGTCACCGGGCCGTCGTGGTGCACCACGGGCCGGTACCTGCGCAGGATCCCCGCGATCAGCAGGGGCGCCTCCATCATGAACAGGTGCTGGCCCAGGCACACGTGAGGGCCGGCGCCGAACGGCCAGTACGCGTAGCGGTGCGAGCGCTCCTCACCGGGCGCGAACCGCTCGGGGTCGAACTCCAGCGGGCGGTCCCAGAAGCGGGGCAGCCGGTGCGTCAGATACGGGCTCAGCATGACGGTGGAGCCGGCCTCGATCGTCACCCCGCCGACGACGTCCTCCTGGAGTGCCTTGCGCGGCAGGATCCAGCCCGGCGGGTAGAGGCGCAGCAGCTCCTGGACGAACATCTTGAGGTAGACCAGGTCGGGCAGGTGGGAGGTGGTCACGGGGTCGTCGCCGACCACCCGCTCGACCTCCTCGTAGAGCTTGGCCGCGACCCGCGGATAGGCCTGCAGCACCGGCCAGGCCCAGGTCAGCGCGGTCGCGGAGGTCTCCGTCGAAGCGCCGTGCATGGCGACCAGGTCGTCCCTGATGCGCCGCTCGCCCTCGGCTCCCGCGATGTCCTTCCTGGCCTTGACCAGGCGCGAGACGACGTCGTCGCCCTCCTGGTCCTCAAGTCTCGCCTGCCTGATGCGCGGGTAGACGACCTCGTCGATGGCCTTGATCGCCTTCTTGAACGGCTGGTCGCCCGGCATGGGGAACTGGTCCGGCACGAACGGCATCACCAGCCGGATGGCCTTGGCGGTGACGGCGACGTCGTACGCGGGCACCAGCCGGTTGATGTCGGCCACGGAGATCTTGGCGCCGAAGAACAGCCGCACGATCGTCGGGTGCACGATGGCGGACACACCCTTGGACACGTCGAAGGGCCGGCCGGGGACCACGGTCTCGTCGATCAGCTCGGTGATGATCTCGGCCATGCGCTCGGCCAGCGAGTTGACGTACTTGGCCGTGAACAGCGGCTGGAGGATGCGCCGGCTCTCCGCCCAGCTCTCGCCGTCGGACAGGATGCCCTCGCCCAGCAGCGGCGCCAGCGGGTCCCAGAACATGCCCTCGCGTACGTAGTTCGGCTGGTTCCTGGCGAGCACGTGCTGGACGTGGTCGGGATGGGTCACCAGGTACGGGCGGAACGGTCCCATGCGCAACCGGACGAGATCCCCGTTGGCCTGGGTACCCGCCTCTTCGAACGCGTTCACCGGGATGCGAGCATGCCTGGTGAGTTTGCGGAGGAATGGGAGCGTCCTGGTGGGGGCGGCGTCGATCGCCACGGGTTATTCCTCCATCGCCTACGGTGTCCATCGCACGGCATGGACATTCCCTGACAAATGTCAACCGATGAGTGGAGTATCACATGCTTATGCATGTAGGTTCAAGATCGTACCGGGGTAGGAGTACCTGTTGAATCTCAGCCATCCGTTGGGCGGCGGCGCCGTGGACCGCTGCCGGGACTTACTCGAGCCGGCTCTCAGGGAGGCCGTTTCGGTGCTGCATCCGTGGGGCGCCGGCATGGCCGGATTCGCTCTGGGCTGGTCGGACGCGGACGGCAGGCCCGGCAACGGTGAGCGTGGCAAGGCCGTGCGGCCCGCCGTCGCCATGCTCAGCGCCGAGGCCGTGGGAGGCACGGCGGAGTCGGCGCTGCCGGGCGCCGTGGCGGTGGAGCTCGTGCACGCGTTCTCGCTGGTGCACGACGACATCATCGACCACGACGAGCGGCGCAGGCACCGCGAGGCGCTCTGGAAGGCGTACGGCGTGGGTCCCGCCCTGCTCGCCGGCGACGCGCTCCTGGCGCTGGCCGTCGGCCAGCTCGCCGGGCGGTCCGAGGCGATCCCCTACCTGTCGGCGGCGCTGGTCGAGCTCGTCCAGGGGCAGACGGCCGACATGGCCTTCGAGAACCGCCCGTGGCGCGGGCCGGACGAGGTCACGGTCGCCGAATACACCGACATGGCCGCGGGCAAGACCGGCGGTCTGCTGGGCGCCGCCGCGGCCACGGGCGTGGCGCTGGGCGGCGCGCCCGAGCTCGCGGACCGCCTGTGGGACATGGGGCGCGACCTCGGGGTGGCGTTCCAGATCGTGGACGACATGCTCGGCATCTGGGGTGACCCTGACGTGACGGGCAAACCCGTGCACAGCGACCTGCGGCGTGCGAAGAAAACGTTCCCGGTGCTGGCCGCCCTGGCCGCCGACGTCCCGGCCGCCCGCGAGTTGTCCGTGCTCCTGTCGGCGGGAGGCATGGACGAGGACTCCCTGCGGCACGCCGCCGACCTCGTGGAGGAAGCCGGCGGCCGCGACGCCGCCCGCTCCCTGGCGGACCGCCACATGTCGTCCGCGCTGGAGGTGGTCGACCGGCACCTGCCGGGCGCCGAGGAACTGCGCGCGGTGTGCGACTCCCTGGTCAACCGTGTCCACTGAACGGCCGGGACCGGGGGCGCGGCGAGCCCGTCTCGGGCGTATGCGGATAATGACGGGATGAGATCGCTCGGCACTACCGGATTGTCCGTTTTCCCCCTGTCGCTCGGCGCCAACGTGTTCGGCTGGACGGCCGACAAGGAGACCTCGTTCGCGATCCTGGACGCCTACGTCGCCGGCGGCGGCAACTTCATCGACACCGCCGACGTCTACCCGTCCTGGGAGACCGGCGAGTCCACCTCGGAGACGATCATCGGTGAGTGGCTGGCCGCCCGCGGCAACCGCGAGTCCATCGTGCTCGCCACCAAGGTCGGCATGCTGGAAGGCCTGCGCGGGCTCGCCCCCGCCACCATCCGCACGGCGGTCGAGGGCTCGCTGCGGCGGCTCCGTACCGACTACATCGACCTCTACTGGGCACACGTGGACGACCAGGACACGCCGCTGGAGGAGTCGCTGGCGGCGTTCGACGCCCTGGTCCGCGAGGGCAAGGTGCGCCACGTCGGGGCGTCCAACTACGGGGCGGCCCGGCTCGCCGAGGCCCTAGCGATCTCCGACGCCGGAGGCCTGGTCAAGTACGCGGCCCTGCAGCAGCCGTACAACCTGGTCGAGCGCGCCTACGAGGGCGAGCTGAGGGACGTGGTGACCAGGGAAGGGCTGGCCACCACACCGTACTTCGGGCTGGCGCGCGGCTTCCTGACCGGCAAGTACGCGCCCGGAGCCCAGGTCGACAGCCCCCGGGCGGGGAAGGCCTCCGCGTACCTGGCGACGGCACACGGGCCGAGGACGCTGGAGGCGCTGGGCAAGGTGGCGGCCGACCGGGACGTCGCACCGGCCACGGTGGCCCTGGCCTGGGTCGCCGCCCAGCCGACGATCACGGCGACGATCGCGAGCGCGCGCAACGTCGAGCAGTTGGAGACGCTGATGGAGAGCGCGTCGCTCACGCTCAGCGCCGGCGAACTGGCCCTCCTCGACGAGGCCTCCCGCCCCTGACCCCGCACCCCGATCCGCGTTCAGGCCAGGCCGTGCCGGCGGCACCACTCCTCGACGCTCTCGCCCCCGCGCTCCACCGCGCGCGCCCAGTGGGCGTCGGCCGCTACCGCGTCAAGGACGGCGTCGTGGATCGGGAACACGGCGGTGAGGCCGGTGATCGTGAAGACGCGTTCGATCCGGTCCGTGCCCATCACGAGGGCGAGTGACCCCTCATGGGAGCGCAGCCGCTTGAGCGCGCCCACGAGCACCCCCAGACCGGTCGAGTCGAGGAACTCCACGCCGCTGAGATCGACCACGAGGTGGACGACCCCCTTGGCCACGAGGTCGAGCACCTGCTCGCGCAGCCGTGGCGCGGTGAAGACGTCGATCTCTCCGGCGACCCTGACGGCGGCGCAGTCGCCGGTCGGCCCGAAGACCTCTAACTCGATCTCTCGCATCTGGAACCCCTCAGCTCACTCAGTCGCGTCATTCGTGGTGATGACGGGGGAAACTGTACGTTGACACTATGCGGTGAGCGGCATTCGCGTCAATAAAGAGCTTTCGGCGTCATCGTGCACGATGACAGGAGTGGGGGATGGGATGCGCGTCGAGGAGGCCATCGGGTTGCAGATCGCACACCTGCGGGCGGAGCGACGGATGTCGCTGACCGAGCTGGGTGAGGCGCTGGGCCGCTATTTGGACAGGCCGTGGAGCCGGCAGGCCGTCCACCAGGCCGAGCGCGGGCAGCGAGCGTTCACGGCCGCCGAGCTGACCGCCCTCGCGCTGGCTCTCGACACCTCGGTCCCGGCGCTGTTCCGCGCCGAAGACGACCGGATCGAGCTGCCGGGCGGGGCGGTCTCGCCCGAGGAATACCGCGGCATCCTGCTGAACAGGGAGCGGAACACGCCCCTGGACGGGGTCGAGGAGCTGATCATCGCGCTGCACGACATCGGGGAGGTGCTCTCCCGTCCCGCCCTCGTCCGCCTGGCGCGCATCGGCGAGGTGGCCGACCAGGTCGCCGGCCCAGAGCCGCACCGGCCCTGACCCTCAGCCCGCCGGCCCCGGCAGCCCACCCGAAGGGGTCGTGGCTCATCGGGCGGCGCGGCCGGTGGCGTGCAGCGCGCGCAGGGCGCCCTCGGCGGCCATGATCGCGCTGTTGATGGAGATCTCGCCGCGCATGCCGGGCGCGGCCACCATGTCGCCCGCCAGGAACACGCCGTGGCCCCGGTCGATCGCCGGACGGTCGCGCCAGGTCTGACCCGGCAGGTCGAGCGCGCCCGTACGGTGCCTGGCCGCGCCGGAGCGCTGCCAGGTGACGCGCTCGCGCCAGCCGGGCACCGCCAGGTCGGCCAGCGCCCGCACCCGCAGGGCCGCCTCGGCCCTGGTCTCGTCGTGCCGGACCGGCATGTCCATCTGGAACAGGGTCTCCCCTATGGGAGCGGCCGTGGGATCCTGCAGGGAATAGCTCTCGTGGAAGCCGCCGCCGTCCAGGTCGAAGCAGATGAAGCGGTCGCCGCGCGCCGAGCGTACGGCGAGGTCGAGCAGCACGACGTCGCCGCTCTGCCAGTGCAGGCCGTCGTCGCCGAGCAGTCTCCGGGCCGAGGACAGTTCGGTCGCCACGATGGTGGGCTCGCCCGGCAGGTCGTGCACGCGGGAGCCGAGCTCGACGTGTACGCCGAGTTCGCGGGCGCGGGCGGCGAGCCGGTCGATCACCGCCTGCCAGCCGCCGACCACCCAGCGGACCGTCGGTGCGCGGAGGGCGAACACCCGGCGCAGCAGATCCCACACGAACGCGGCCGACAAACGTCCCGTGTCGGCGTCGTACGTCACCACGCTGATCGCGTTGGCGGCCGCCCTGGCCGTGTCCTCGCCGTACCGGGCGGAGGCCCACGTGTGGAAGTCCACGTCCACCGGCGCCGTGCGGGGACCTGTCGCCATCATCCGCACGAAACCGGCCGGCGGCAGCCGCCGCAGCCGGCCGTCGCGTACGAAGCCCAACCTGGCATCACGCACCGCCGGCCGGCCCAGCCCTCCGACCAGGCCCCTCTCCCGCAACCACGTCCAGTGCGGGCCGTCGGCGTAGAAGACATGAGGACCCTCGTGCGCCAGATGGGGCCCGCCGGTCGCCCGCCCCCGCCCGCCGAGCCGCTGGTGCGCCTCGTGCAGCGTCACCTCCGCACCCGCCTCCGCGCAGACGATGGCCGCCACCAGACCGGCCAGCCCGCCGCCGACCACCACGATCTTCTTCGTCACCACGTTCTCCTTCCTTCTCACCCCTTAAGAAGGGACGAGGCGCCGCCGACGTGACATCACCCGCTCGGCGTGCTGTCGCGCCGCCCCTCTTCCGCGCGGAGCGCGAGATCGTGAGCGTCGGAGGAGTCCACAGGGCGCAGGCGGCTCGGCGTGAGCAGCCACACCGCGACCGTGCCGGCCAGCAGCAGAACCGCTCCCGCCCCGCCGGCCAGCACGAGCGACTCGGTGAACGACGCCCGCGCCCGCTCCGCCAGCGGCCCGCCCGCCGCCCCGAGGCCCTCGGCCACGTCGAGTGCCGCACCCAGCGACTCGCGTACGCCCTCCCCGCCGGGCCCCTCGTACGCCAGCTCGCTCCGGTAGGCCGCGGCCGCGACGCTGCCCAGGACGGCCACGCCGAGCGCCCCGCCGACCTCGTAGCTGGTCTCCTCGATGGCCGCCGCGCTGCCCGCCTTGGCCGCCGGCGTGCCCGACATGATGACCGAGGACGCGGTCGCGAGGGCGCCGTTGCCGACGCCGATGAGCACCAGGGCCCCCGCGACCGGCCAGTAGGTCAGCGGCCCGGGGGCGGCGAACAGCAGCAGGAACCCCAGCCCGGTGAGGCCCAGACCGCCCGCCAGCACCGCCCGCGCGCCGACCAGGGCCGCCACCCCGGGAGCCAGCGGCGAGGCGACGATCGCGGCCAGCGCGGCGGGCAGCAGGCGCACGCCCGTCTCCAGCGGGGAATAGCCCTGGACGAGCTGCATCCACTGCGCCAGCAGCAGCAACACCGCCGCCATCGCGATCGACGTGGTCAGCGCCGTCACCACTCCGGCCGAGAACGGGCCGCTGCGGAACAACCTGATCTCCAGCAGCGGATCCGGCCTGCGCAGGCACCGCGCCACGAACCAGCTCAGCGTCACCGCCGCCACCACGGTCGCCGCCAGGGCGGCGGGGGAGCCCGCACCGTACTTGCCGAAGTCCTTCACGGCGAACACCAGAGCCACCATGCCCGCCATCGACAACACCGTGGCGAGGGCGTCCCACCGGCCGGGCGCCGGGTTCCTGGACTCCGGCAGCAGGAACAGCCCGGCCGCGATCGCGGCCGCCATGATGGGCACGTTCACCAGGAACGCCGAATGCCAGCTGAAGTGCTCCAGCAACAACCCGGCCAGGATCGGCCCCAGCGCCGCCCCGACCGCGGCCATCGCCGCCCAGACGCCGAGCGCCCTGGCGCGTTCCGCGGGGTCGGTGAACATGTTGCGGATCATCGACAGCGTCGACGGCATGATCATCGCACCGCCCACCCCGAGCAGCGCCCGTACGGCGATCACCTGCAGCGGGCTGCCGGCGGCCAGCACCGCGAGCGAGGCCAGCCCGAACACCGCGAACCCGGCCAGCAACATGCGCTTACGCCCCCACCGGTCGCCGAGCGCGCTCACCGTGACCAGCAGCCCCGACAGCACCAGCGCGTACGCGTCCACCATCCACAGCAGCTCGATCGAGCCCGGCCGCAGGTCCGCGGACATGGCCGGGAGCGCGACGTTGAGCACGGTCATGTCCATGACCACGAGCAGCACGCTGGCCGAGAGCACGGCCAGGCCCAGCCAGCGCCTCCTGGCGGAGACCGGCGGCGCGGTCGCCGTCATGACCCCTCCCGCCGGGCCGCGCCGTCCTGGAACGTGGTGAGCAGCAGCCGGGGCACGTCCCGGCGTGCGACGTCGCCGCGGCGCAGGCTCTCGCGCACGGCCACCAGCAGGCCGTACACCGTGCTGCTGATCCACCGGGCGGGCAGGTCGGCGCGGAGCAGCCCCGCGCGCTGCGCCGCGGCGTAGAAGGCGATCTCGCGCTCCTCCAGCTCGTCGGAGCGGCGCTTCAGCGCGGGATCGACCAGCATGGCGTAGTCGGTCAGGCCGAACCCGTAGG
Source organism: Nonomuraea sp. B5E05 (assembly GCF_039880665.1). Lineage (NCBI taxonomy): Bacteria > Bacillati > Actinomycetota > Actinomycetes > Streptosporangiales > Streptosporangiaceae > Nonomuraea > Nonomuraea sp. B5E05. The sequence goes on along the minus strand of NZ_JBDPMJ010000031.1, from coordinate 40,296 downwards.
CGTCGGCCACCTCGATCAGCCCGCCCAGCATGGCGTCCAGCGCCTTGCCGATCACCTCGCGATCCCCGGAGGCGGTCGCGTCGACCAGGCCGCTGCGCTCCTGAACCTGTTCCCACTGCTCGTGCGCGCGATGGCCGAGGGCGAGCATCAGCTCCTCCCGGCTGCTGAACTGCCGGTGCAGCGTGGCCCTGCTGATCCCGGCCGCCTCGGCGAGCTGCGCCATGGAGGCGAGCGGGTTCTCGTTGAGGTGCTGGATCGCCGCACTCATGATCTGCTCCCGGCTCATCGCCATCGCGCACCGCCATCGTATGAGACGTTCATGTCTCAAAAGATACATCACCGCCTCAATTGGGTCGCTCGTGTCGCCCGCGAGCGGTGGAAGAGCCTCCTTGATCGGACCGCTCGGCTGTCCAAGCGGGGACTAGCATGCCCGTATGCGCCTGCATGTTCGAGAATGTGACGGCCCTGCCGATCGCACGCTCCTGGCCATTCATGGCGGGCCTGACTGGGACCACAGCTACCTGGTCGAGCCGCTGCGCGAGCTGGCGGGCGGGCGGCGCCTGCTCTTTCCCGATCTCCGCGGGTGCGGTCGTTCTCCTGCCGCTGATCCGCTCACCCCTGATGCGATGGTGGCCGATCTCATCGAGCTGATCGGGTCGTCGGCTGTGGACGTGCTCGGTTTCTCCTACGGCGGCCTCATCGCCCAGCGCCTGGCCGGTCCGGACCGCACCGCTCAACGTCTGGCGGGAGCAGTCGTTACCCGACTACCGCAGACGGCTGGAGCAGGTGATGTTCACCGCCACATACCTGCGGGCCTGGCGGGAGGGCCGCCTTCCTTCCGCTCGTCATCCTGACGCGGTCGACCGTCTTTCCGGAATCCCGCTGTTCTTGTTGCATGGACGATATGACATGACGTTTCCCGCCTTTTTGGTGACACGTACGCCGTGTACGGATGCGATTGTCCTGGACGAGGCGGGCCACATGGCGCACATAGACCAGCCGGAGGCGTGGCTTGCGGCTGTTTCCCGATTTCTGGGAAACGACGATATTCCATGCGATCGCGTGAGCCAGTAATCCTGTATATCGGGCATAGCTGGCCGTTCAGGGTGATTCAGCGCTGTGAATGCAGCCCCTCTATCCGGTGACCACGTCAAGGGGATGGCGCACGACGGCGTCGAAGTGATAGCCGGAAGGATGGTGGGGCGTGACGAGGGGCTGGGTGGCGCCGCTCGCGTCGGTGGCGCGCGCCATGAGCACGTGAGCTCCCGTGCGCCGGGGAGCCCACGCGATGTGCCACGGCAGCCAGGAGCTGACCAGGTGCCGGCCGTGGTGCTGGGCCTCGTGCCAGCTCGCTCCGCCGTCGAAGCTGACCTCCACCTGGACGATGCGGCCTTGGCCCGACCATGACCGTCCGTGCAGGATGTGCGGCCCGCCGACGGGCAGGCGGGCATTCCAGGCGAGCTCAAAAGCGCTTTTAGCCGGATTTGTCGTGACATCGGCATAGAAGACCGTGTTCCATGGCGTCTGAAGCTCGCTCGTCGAAACCTCTATATCGCCGAGCCATTTGATGGACGCCACGCCCACCCATCCCGGCACCACCAGCCGCACCGGGAATCCATGGTCGGCGGGCAGCGGCACGCCGTTCATCTCGTAGGCGACGAGGACGTCGTCCATGGCTTTGCCGACCGGCAGCGGGCGGCGCACGTGGCCGTAGTGCTCGAAGGGGGCGTCGAGGCCGGTGGGCAGCACGTCCACCGCCCCGGGACGCACGCCCACCTCCTTGAGCAGGTCTTTCAGCAGCACGCCCCGCCAGCGCGCGACCCCGATCGCGCCCAGCCCCCACTGGGTGCCCGGAGCGGCGTCGTGCTGCTGCGTGCCGTAGAACCGCCGGCCGTTGCCCGCGCACTCGATCGCCACGTCGAACGTCCGCGACCGCATGCCCCGCAGCTCGTCGTAGCCGAACTCGCGCGGACATCGAACCCCCGCGCCATGGACGCGCAGGCGCCAGGTCGCCGCGTCGATGAGCGGCGTGGAGGTGTGGTTGCGCACGAAGAACCGGTCGTTGGGGGTGTGGTAGCCCACCCCGGACATGGCCCCCCATCGCATCTCGGCGCTCTCACCGTGCACTCTGAACAGATGGTCGGGCAGCGGCTTGACGATCGTCGCCGTGGCCTGCTTCATGGACGTCACCTCCAGCACTAGGTATTTCCTACCTGGAAACCATTTAATCTCCTCTCATGCCCCGACGGGGCTTGTCGCGGCAATCCGTGTCCGACCGGTCAGGGAACGTTCTCAACTCGTGTATCACCCGTTACCCCTGCCCCCACCTGCGGGAGCACATGCTTGGTCGCGTTAGCCCGGGAACGGCTCCCCGGCGTTGCGCTCGATCAGGGTCGCTAACGCGGCCCGGCCCCCGTGGTCGCGCAACCAGCGGCTCACCTGGCAGGCGGACTTCGCGTACGTGCCGGCGTCGCGGCTCGCGGCGGCCAGCCACTCCTCCAGCGTGACGGGCAGAGGGCCGGTGGGCTCGATCAGGCAGCGATCCCCAGCGGACGCGGGAGCCAGGTAGCGGGCGTCCCCGGAGACCACCACGGCCAGGCCCTCGTCGAACCACTGCGGCATCTCGGCCCCGGAGGAGAGCCGGGCGTGCAACTCGACGTGGGCCATCTCATGGGAGGCGATCACCGTGTTCACCCCGCGGGGCGAGAGCATCACCGACCGGTTGAGCACCGCCACACCGCGCTCCTTGCCCCCGCCGATGCGCGCGTAGCAGTCTTCGGTCAGGCAGACGAGCAGGTCGGGGGCGCTCACCGGAGCGCCGTAGAAGGCGGCGACCCGCCGGCGTGCCTGCTCGGCCACCTGCCTCACCCGGGAGCGCTCGGCGTCCTCAAGATCGGGCTCCGTGTAGATGCCCTCCTCCACCTCGGTCAGGCCGTAACAACCCGGGCACGTCGTCGCGGCCATGGAGGGATAGGCGAGCGCGACACCGGCGACGGCCGCGACCAGCAGCGCGGCGACAGCGGCGAGAACGCGCGCCCCCAGCTTGCGCGCCTTCTTTTCCGGGGAACCCATCGTGTCCTCCTCCTCGGGGTGGCCGGGCCGGCGAGGACACTCTTCCGTATGACCGGCCGCCGCACATCGCCCTGGAGTCGGTCAACCCCTGGTAGGAGACCGGCCGCGGAGGAGGTCAGCGCCCCAGGAAGGACAGGAGACGGTCGAGGGGCCAGGTGTTGATGACGTCGTCGGTGGTCAGCCACGCCCGCTGCGCGATCCCCACCCCGAACCGCTGGTTGGCGAGGTGCGGGATCGCGTGCGAGTCGCTGTCGATCGAGAACTTGACCCCATGGTGCCTGGCCAGCCGCACCAGGTCGGCCGGCAGGTCGGACCGGTCGGGGTAGGAGTCGATCTCCATGGCGGTGCCGGTGCGGGCGGCCGCGCGGAAGACGGCGTCCCAGTCGGCGTCGACGGGCGGGCGCTTGCCGATCTTCCTGGTCGTCGGGTGGCCGATGATGTCGACGTACGGATTCTCGCAGGCGGTGATGAAGCGGCGTGTCATCTCGTCGCGCGGCATCCCGAAGTGGGAGTGCACCGAGGCGACGCACACGTCGAACTCGCGCAGGATCTCCGCCGGCCAGTCGACCGACCCGTCGGGCGCGATGTTGAGCTCGGTGCCGTGCAGCAGCCGCATGCCGGGACGCCGGCGCTGCAACTCGGCCACCTGGCCCCGCTGCTCCAGCGCCTTGTCCAGGGTCATCCGCTGCATTGCCAGGTCGGGAGCGTGGTCGGTGACCGCGTAGTAGGAGTAGCCGCGGGCGCGGCCGGCCGCCACCATGTCGTCCAGCGAGGCGATGCCGTCGGTCAGGTCGGTGTGGGTGTGCAGGTCGCCCTTGAGGTCGGTGAGCTGGATCAGGGTGGGCAGCTCCCCGCGGAGCGCCGCCTTGACCTCGCCGCCGTCCTCCCGCAGCGGCGGTGGCACGAACTGCATGCCGAGCGCGTCGTAGATGTCCTCCTCGGACGCGGCGGCGATCACCCGGTCGCCCTCGAACAGCCCGTATTCGGACAGCTTCCAGCCCTTCTTCACCGCCATCTCCCTGATGGCGACGTTGTGCTCCTTGGAGCCGGTGAAGTATTGCATCGCCGCGCCCCACGATCCGGCCGGCACCACCCGCAGGTCGACCTGGACCCCGGACGTGGTGCGGACCGAGGTCTTCTTGTCGCCCGCCGCGATCACCTCGGCGACGTAGGGCTGGGCGCGGAAGGCGGCCATCACGGACTCGGGCGCGACGGCGAGGATGTCGATGTCGCCGATCGTGTCCTTCATCCGCCGCAGCGAGCCCGCGTAGGCGATGCGCTCGGCCTCCAGCGAGGCCATCACCTGCTCGGCCAGCGACATGGCGACCCCGATGTGCACCCGGCGGCCCGACTGCTCGAGCTGCTCGACGCCCTTGCGCAGATTGGCCAGCGTCTTGGGACCCAGCCCCTTGACCCCGTCGAGCCGCCCGGCGGTGATCGCCTCGCTCAGCGCCGCGGGCGAGTCGATGCCGAAGTCCTCGAACAGCATGATGGCCGTCTTCGGCCCCAGCGTCGGCACCCGGGTCAGCCTGCGCACGCCCTCGGGCACCCGGCCGCGCAGGTCGTCGAGCTGCCGGAAGCTCCCGCGCCGCAGGAACTCCTCCATCTTCTTCGCGATCGCCTCGCCCACCCCGGGAACGGCGCGCACGTCGGCGACCGAGATGTCCTCGGGGAACCCCGCGATCGCCTTGGCCGCCTTCTGGTAGCTCCGCACCCGGAAGGCGTCGCCGCCGCAGAGCGCGAACAGCTCCGCGTATTCCTGCAGCGCCGCCGCCGCATCCTCATTCGCCCGCATGGAACCACCCTAGGGTCCGGGGCCGACAATCTCGCCTCTCAGAAGCGCACCTCACGCGGCCGGTACGGGGCCGCGAGGAAGTCGAGCTCGTCGGCCGACAACGTCACCGACACGGCGGCCACCGCGTCGTCGACGTGCCGGTCCTTCGTGGCGCCCACGATCGGGGCGGTCACGGCAGGCTGGTGCAGCAGCCAGGCCAGGGCCACCTGGGCGGGCGGCAGGCCGCGGTCGCCCGCCACCTGCACCACCCGGTCGATCACGAGCTTGTCGTTCTCCGGGTCGTACAGGTAGTCGATGCGCGCGTCGGAGCCCGTCCTGGCCGTCGTGGCGTCGGAGCCCGCCCTGGCGAGCACGCCGCGCGCCAGCGGGCTCCACGGGATCACGCCCACGCCCTGGTCGGCGCAGAGCGGCACCATCTCGCGCTCCTCCTCGCGGTAGAGGAGGTTGTAGTGCGGCTGCATCGAGACGAACCTCGTCCAGCCGTGGGTGCCGGCCACGTGCTGCGCCTTGGCGAACTGCCAGGCCCACATGGACGAGGCGCCGATGTAGCGGGCCTTGCCCGCCTTGACCACGTCGTGCAGCGCCTCCATGGTCTCCTCGATCGGTGTCTCGTCGTCCCACCGGTGGATCTGGTAGAGGTCGACGTGGTCGGTGCCGAGCCGGGAGAGCGAGGCGTCAATGGCGGCGTGGATGTGCTTGCGCGACAGGCCGCGGTCGTTGGCCCCCTTGCCCATGGGGGAATAGACCTTGGTGGCCAGCACGTAGTCCTCGCGCCGAGGGAAGATCGCGCGCAGCGCGTTGCCGGTCACGACCTCGCTCTCACCCCGGCTGTAGACGTCGGCGGTGTCGAAGAAGTTGACCCCGGCGTCGGCGGCCCTGCGAATCATCGGCTCGGCCTCGGACTGCGGCAGCGCCCACTTCTGCCGGGCCGGATCGCCGTAGCTCATCATGCCGAGGCAGATCCGCGACACCTTCAGGCCCGTGGTGCCAAGTCGTCTGTAGTCCATGGCCCAACCCTATGACTCCGGCCGGCGCTCAGGACGCTCCGTGCGGAGCCCTGGGGACGATCATCGTGACGCCCGGCACCGAGCCGATGGAGGCCAGTGCCTTGCCGGCGTCGGCCAGCCCGATCGTGCGGGTGATCAGCTGGTCGGGATGGAGGATGCCGGCCCTGATCATCTCCAGCATCGGCGGGTAGGCGTGCGCGGCCATGCCGTGGCTGCCCAGCAGCCGCAGCTCGTGGCCGATCACGCGGTCCATCGGCACCGGCGTCGGCCCTCCGGGCAGCAGCCCCACCTGGACGTGCCTGCCCCGCCTGCGCAGGCTCTCGACGGATGCGAGGCATGTCTGAGGGCTGCCCAGCGCGTCGACGGACAGGTGGGCGCCGCCTCTCGTCAGCTCCCTGACCTGGGCCGCCGCGTCGCCGGCCGAGCCGTTGACGAAGTGCGTCGCACCCGCCTGCTCGGCCAGGTGCAGCGCGTCGGTGCTGATGTCCACGGCCACCACGCGCGCCCCGGCCGCCGTCGCGATCATGACGGCCGACAACCCCACGCCGCCGCAGCCGTGCACCGCCACCCACTCGCCAGGACGCACCTCCCCGACCTGCGACACGGCGCGGAAGGCGGTGGCGAAGCGGCAGCCCAGCCCCGCGGCGGTGACGTAGGCCATGTCCTCGGGCACCGCGACGAGGTTGACGTCGGCGTGGTCGACGGCCACGAACTCGGCGTACGAACCCCAGTGGGTGAAGCCCGGCTGCGTCTGCCGCTCGCACACCTGCTGGTCGCCGGTGACACAGGACGGGCACGAGCCGCAGGCGCAGACGAACGGCAGGGTCACCCGCGCTCCGGGCAGCCAGCCGCGCACGTCGGAGCCGACCGCCTCCACCACGCCCGCCAGCTCGTGGCCCGGCACGTGGGGAAGGGAGGTGATGTCAGGGTCGTGGCCCTGCCAGCCGTGCCAGTCGGAGCGGCACAACCCCGTCGCCTCGACCCTGATCACCGCCCCGTGCGGGGCGGGCGACGGATCGGGCAGCTCGCGAACGTCGAGCTCGCCACCGAAGAGGTCAAAGGCAACCGCTCTCATCTCACGAGCTTAGGGTCAACTCCCGCAGCTCGCGCAAGGCCCGGTGCGCCGGCTCCGCCAGCGGGACGACGGCTTCCTCCCATGGTGAGGTGTCAACCATGGCGACGGGGACAGTTAGGGGTGATGGGACGAGACTTGGATAAGGAGCGCTTCACCGAAGCGGAGTACGTCCGTTTCGGTGAACGCCTCCAGGAGCAGGTGGGCGTGCTCCGTGACCTGCTGGCCACCCCCGGCTTCGGTCAGGGCCCCGCCACGATCGGGGCGGAGCTCGAATTGTTCCTCATCGACGAGCGGGGCAGGCCGCTGCCGCGCAACAGCCAGGTGCGGGAGGCGCTCGGCGACGAGCGTGTCGTGCTGGAGCTCGGCCGCTTCAACCTCGAGGTGAACCTCACCCCCACGCCGCTGGCGGGCACGCCGTTCGAGACGCTGAGCGCCGAGGTCCAGGAGACGATCAGCAAGGTGGACGCCGCCGTCGAGGGCGGCGGCGCCCTGCCCATCGGCATCCTGCCCACCCTCAGCGCCGACGACTTCACGGTGGGCGCGATGAGCGACCAGAACCGCTATCGCGCCATGAGCAGGGGCTTTCGCCGGCTGCGGCTCGAACCGTTCCTGGTCAAGATCGAAGACCTGGAGCTGTCGGTGGAGGACGTGATCCTCGAGGCCGCCAACACCTCGTGGCAGGTGCACATCCGTACGCCGCCCGAGCGGTTCGCCCGGCTGTTCAACGCCGCCCAGCTCGCCATCGGCCCGGTGCTGGCCGTCTGCGGCAACTCGCCGTTCTTCCTGGGGCGTGAGCTGTGGGAGGAGACCCGCATCGCGCTGATGGAGGAGGCCGCCGACGACCGGGACGTGGCGCGGCTCGGGCGCAGGGACGGGCGGGTCACGTTCGGCTCGGACTGGGTGCACGAAGGCGCGCACGAGCTGTTCGAGCGGTACGTACGCGACTACGAGCCGATCGTGCCCGATCTTACCGAGGATCCGCGCCCGCACGAGGTGCCCGAGCTGCGGCTGCACCAGGGCACGATCTGGCAGTGGAACCGGCCCGTCTACGACCCGGCCGACAGCGGCCACCTGCGGATCGAGATGCGCGCGCTGCCCGCGGGGCCGTCCTGCGCGGACATGGCCGCGAACACGGCCTTCCTCCTGGGCTTGACGTTGTCGCAGGCGGAGCGCGACCTGACCGGCTACCGCTTCGCGCAGGCGTACCAGAACTTCTACCGCGCGGCCATGCACGGGCTGGACGCCAAGCTGTCGTGGCCGGGCAGCGACGCCGAGTTCGAGGCGGGAGACCTGGTGCTCTCGCTGCTGCCCGAGGCGCGGGAGGGGCTGCTCGCGGCCGGGGTGGCGGCGCACGACGCCGACCGGGCGCTGGGCGTCATCGCGCAGCGGACCCGGCTGCGGCGTACGGGCTCGGTGTGGCAGCGCGAGGCGCTCGCGCGCTTCGGCGGCGACCGGGAGCGGCTCGTGCGCAGCTACCGCGAGCTGGCACTTTCGGGATTGCCCGTGCATTTGTGGGATTGAGCGCAACCTTATGCCCTGCCTGCTCCGTCAAACCCAGTCAAGGGACGGGAAAGTGAGGGAGATATGGCGGCAAAGGGGATGGTTTCCACCGATAAGGCCCCTTATGCCTTGTCGCGGGCGACCGGCGACCTGCCCGAAGGGGCGGCCAAGCTGGCGGGAGAGATCGGCAGCACCGCTGTGGAGGCAGTGCTGGCCGAGGCCAACAGGACCGCCGCGGCCAAGGGCGCGGCGGGCGCGCTGGGGTCGATGCAGCCGAAACCCGCCGAGTGGTACGCCTTCGACGACGGCGACCAGGGCACCGCCGACTGGTACCCGCAGGGCCTGACCGGTGGGGCGGACTCCGGCACCGTCGGCGTGCCGGTGTTCATCGTGAGCTGGTACTTCCGGCCGGAGGCCGGCGAGCGGGGCATCAGGGTGAGCTTCCTGAGCCCGCAGACGTTGAAGTACCGGCACGCGCTGCTGGTCACGGCCGACCCCGACGGCTCGTACGCGCCGATCGACATCCACGCGGGCGGCATCGCCTGCCACGGTGACCTGCTCTACGTGGCCGACACCGTCAGGGGCCTGCGGGTCTTCGACCTGCGCAACCTCCTCGACCTGCGCACCGCCCAGAACGACCTGGGCGACCCCGAGCGGGCGGGACGGCACGACGGCAAGTTCCACGCCTTCGGCTACCGCTACGTGATCCCCCAGACCGACCTGTGGCAGGTCGCCACGGCGGGGCCGCGGTTCTCGTTCGTGTCGGTCGACCGCAGCGGCGCCACCCCGCTGCTGATCACGGGCGAATTCCGGGGGGACGACCCGGGCGGCTGGGTCGCGCGCTGGACCCTGGACCTGGCAGGCGGCGAGCCACAGGACGCCTTCGTGATGGGCCACCCCAAGATCCAGGGGGCGCTGTCGTCCGGCGGCACGTGGTACCTGAGCCAGTCGGCCGGCTCGACCGCGAACGGCAAGCTGCACGTCCACGCCGGCGACACGACGCGGACCAGGCCGTTCCCGATCGGGCCCGAGGACCTGACCGTGCAGGACGGCAAGCTGTGGAGCGTCACCGAGTATCCGGGCAAACGGGTGATCTTCGGGGTCGGCCTCTGACATGCGGCTCGAGCTCCCTTGTCAGAGCTCATCCGCCGGGCGGCGCCGGGCCGTTCCGGAGCCGGGGTCTCTGGTCAGGGTGTAGCCGCGGGTGACCGCGGTGAGATCGCCGTCCTCCCTGGTGGCCGCGACCAGATGAGGAGGCCTGGGGACGAAGCCCGGCACCGCGGCCAGCCCGTCGGTCTCACCGATGACGGTGAGGCGGATCCCGTCCGCTTCCGGGGTGCGCACGGTGATCTGGACTCCCCGGGCGGGGATGCCGCGGAAGCGGATCTCCGAGGGCCAGGTTCCGGCTCGCGTACCGGTGACGGGCACGCTCGCCGACCCGTACCGGCCGGCTGACGCGGTGGCGTGGGTGATCGGCCGATCGAGCCTCAGCGTCACCGAGCGCGCGCCCTTCCCCGCTGTCACGTGCAGTTTGACCGTGTCCTCGCTGTGGGCCAGGACGGCGGCTCGCGGGCCTGCGGCGGCGATCGCCGGTGCGCGCCCGGTCCGCAGCGTGCCTCGCGCGTATCCGGGGGGCAGTTTCGAGGTGTCGTGGCCGGACACGTACCGCCTGGTCCACTGCGCCGGATCCGCGTCGGCGCTGACCCAGTGGGCGGTGCGGGTGCCGGCGTCCATGACGTACGCCAGATGCGTGCGCCGGGGCCGGTCGGCGTCGAAATCGTCCACCACGAGCCCGGCGGCGACCAGCCCGGCTGTGAGGAGCAGGGCCGTCAGGGGCACGAGGAGCACGGCGGCCCGTTTCGGCCGGGCGGCGGGATCGGGCAGGAACAGTTCCGCGATCGGCACCAGGATCAGCCCGAACACCGCCAGTACCAGCGCGCTCGCCCCGCCGAGTGCCAGCCCCATCCCGTCGAAGACGTTCCCGGCCAGGGACGGCAGCACCATCGCCGCCATGATCGGGCCCGGCATCGCCGCGACGGTCCGCGCCCAGGCGGGCGTGCGGAGCAGTACTGCGCCCAGCCAGCCGAGCGCGCCCGCCAGCGCCGGCAGGGCGAACAGGAAAGACGCCCCGGGAGCGGCCTGCGCGCACAGCACACCCAGCCCGGCGAGCCAGAACAGCGCCCCGACCGCCAGCGCCGCCGGACCGAGCCTGCGCCGCAGCACCAGGTACCAGCCGAGGACCGCCAGCGCGCACAGGACCGCGATCGCCGCCTGGTACGGCCCCGGACGGTGCAACAGCCCGCCCATCAGGTCGTACGCGGGCCGCCAGGCCACCAGCAGTTCCCACAGTCCCTGCGCCAAGGCGGCCGACAGCACCAGCGGCACCACGGCCGAGACCGCGGCCGCGATCAGCCGGGGCACGCTCAGCAGCCGCCTGACGCGGGCCAGCAGCGCCAGGCCCGCCACCGCGGCGAAGGCCAGCGCCGCCAGCGGCCAGACGAGCTGACCCGGATACGTGATCATGGTGCCGAGCACGCGGAAGTAGGTGACGTCGTGGTCGGAGTCCAGCGTCCGCAGGTCCGCGTCGCCGAGGGCGCGCGCCAGCGCCAGCATGTTGGTGCCGTGATGTTGCAGGCTGCCCCGGTTGAGGTTGGCGATGGAGTCGCCCGCGGTGTGATAGAGCGAGGAACGCTGGATGTAGGCGAAGTTCATACCGGTGAAACCGGCCTTGGTCAGCGGGGTGAAGTCGGTGTTGTTGGGCAGCAGCCGATACAGCTCCACCATGGCGGAGTGACCGCGCGGCGCGGGGACCGCGTCGACGAAGGTCTCCACCAGGCGGGCGTTGTTCGCCGAGGTCTCGAACATCAGCGAGGGGCCGCTGACACCGCGGGCCTCCCAGTTCAGCAGCACGCCGCCGGCCTTGCCCAGGGGGTGGCCGCGGACGAAGGCGTCGGCGCCGAGCACGCCGTCCTCCTCGCCGTCCGACATGAGCAGCACGATGTCGTTGCGCAGCCGGGGACCGTCGCGCAGCGCCCGGACGGTCTCGACCATCGCGGCCACCGCGGCGCCGTCGTCGGAAGCGCCCGGTCCCATGGCCGCGGAGTCGTAGTGCGCGGTGATGAGCACGGTGCCGGTCGAGCCCGTTCCCGGGAGCCGGCCCACGATGTTGTCGGCCTGGCCGAACGTCGCCAGCCCCGCGGCGGTCCGGGCGCCGACCGAACGCTGGATCTCGACCTGCAGCCCTGCCGCGCGCAGTTGCCCGGCCAGGTAGTCCCGGGCGCGGCCGCTCGCCGGGCTGCCGATGGGGCGAGGTTCAGCGGCGAAGTTCCTGAGGTGAACCAGCGCTCGCTCGGCACTGAACCGCTCGCCCGGGGCGGTGGCCGGCAGGGGCTGCATGGTGCTGTCGGCCATGGCGGACACCATGATCACCACCATCAGGGTGAGCAGGGCCGCCATCCCGGCCGGCAGCCGCCGCGGGACGTCGAACAACTTACTGATCATGGCCAGGAAGGCTAGGCCGGGTCACTCGCCTCGCGGAATGAGGCGCCTGCCCCTGCGCACCTGGGGTTTTCCACAGCTGTATAACGGCGATGTTCCTCATTCTGGGCCTTCCCGCATCATCCGTAGCCTCTGATGCATGGCACGTCGGCCGGCTGAGAGCGCGCCGCGCACGGAGCGGTCGGCGCGGTGGTCGTCGAACCGTCGTGCACGGCGGTGGCCGGAGGTCGCCGCCCCAGCGAGAGATATGAGGAGAACCCAGGTGGAAGATCCTATGAACAGCCCGACAGACGGCCCGCCCGGCAGGCCGGGCGGGCCGTCGCTGGTAGGCGCCCTCCGCCTTCCGGACGGCTCCTGGATCCGCGGCCGCGGCCTGCGCAATCCGCTGCCGGAGGGGCCGGTGCCCGATTTCGGCCTCTACCTCGGTTCCGATCGGCTCCGCCGGCGCCATGAGGACGGGCTGCGGTGGCCGCACGCGTGGGTCCTGTGGCCCGACTTTCTGCTGCCGCGCGACCGCGATCTGGCCGTACGGCAGATCCGCGCGCTGCACGAACGAGCGCGGACGGGCGCCGCGGTGGAGGTCGCCTGCGGGGGCGGCATCGGGCGCACCGGTACGGTCATCGCCTGCCTCGCAGTCCTGGCCGGGCTGGACCCCTCCGACGCCGTCGCCTGGACGCGCGAGCACCACCACCACCGGGCCGTCGAAACCCCGTGGCAGCGCCGCTGGGTACTGCGCTTCCCGCCGGTCCGCGACAGCCGATGACCTCTTTGGGCGCACCGCGGATCACCGCCGACGGTGAGAGGAGGGTGGAGCGATCCGACCGCGTCGGTGCCCCTCGAGCGGGTCAGTCGCTGAGATGCCGGTTGAGCACCTCGCGGTAGCGGCGGTCGAAGGCGTCGTAGCGGACCCGCAGCTCCGCGCCCGGCCAGCCGGGCGGCAGCAACTCGTCCGGCAGCAGCGGATCTGCCAGCAGGTGGCGCAGCACCGCGGCCGACACGACGAACCCTTCGGCCAGGCCATCCGCGTGGTCCAGCGCGCGCTGCAGCCGGCGGGCCTCGGCCGCCCAGCCGTCCAGGTCCCACAGCAGGGGAGTGGGGTCGTCGCGCGGGCGGCCGTCGATCAGCGTGCACTGCGCGGTGACGATCTCCGGCCACGCGCCGCGCACCAGGTTGGCCGGCCGTAGCCAGGCGCCCTCGCGCAGCTCGGCCAGGCGCAGCGCGGTCATCGTGTGCCGCAGGGCGGCCCGGTCGGCGGGCGCGCGCCGCTCGGCGGTGACGACGGCCACCTCCCACGTGCCGTCCCACGGCCTGGTGTGCGGATCGCGGCTCTCATCCTGTCTGGCCTGGCGCTCGACCAGCCGCTCCGACAACGTGTAGGAGCCGTCCTCCTGAACCAGGTCACCGGCCGCGACCATACGCGACAGGGCCACCCGCACGGTGCCCTCGGCGATGCCGAACAGCCCGCCGATGCGCACCAGGTGACGGGCCGGCAGGCGGGGCGGGTGGCTGCCCAGCAGCGCGCTCAGCACGGCCGACCTGGCACTCAGGATGTTACGCTCTTCCATCGCGTGTCGAGTATATGTAACACTCCGGACATGAGGCGCTATCTCAGCGAGCCGCTCGACGGCAGCGACCGCTACGCCACCGAGCGCTACCAGGGCGCCGCCGGGCGCAACTGGTGGGCCTGCGACCCCACCCTCCGCCTGCTCATGCGGCGGCACCTGGGCGACGGATACGCCTGGGCGGAGCCGCACCTCGACCGGCTCGGGGCGCTGATGGGCGGGCTCGTCGCCGAATGCGCCGAGGAGACCGACCGCAACCCACCCCGGCTGGAGAAGTACGACAAGTGGGGCAGGGACGTCAGCGAGGTCGTCATGCCGCCGTCGTTCCTGACCGCCAGGCAGGCGCTCATGGAGAACAACTTCACCGCGCCGTCGTTCGCCGAGGAGGCGCGGGCGCACGGGGCCGACCCGTCCGCGCTGGCCGCCGCGTGGACGTACCTGCTCGACCAGGCCGACATCGGGATGGGCTGCGCACTCGGTACGGGCGGCGACATGGTGGTCTCCCTGGCCGAGAAGCACGCGCCCGAGGACGTACGCGAGAAGGTGCGGGAGATCTTCGCCAACGGCTTCTACTCCGGTGAGGCCGCTCAGATGTTCACCGAACGGACCGGCGGCTCCGACCTGGCCGCCCTGGAAACCGCCGCCGTCCCCACTGGTGACGCGTGGAGCCTGTCCGGGCTCAAGTGGTTCGCCTCCAACGCCAACGGCTCCGCGTTCGTCGTGCTCGCCCGGCTCCCCGAGGGTGACGTGGCGCCCTTCCTGGTGGTGTGGGAGCGGCGCGACGGCACGCGTAACGGTGTGCGGATCCGGCGGCTCAAGGACAAGCTCGGCACCAGATCCGTCGCCTCGGCCGAGGTCGAGTTCGCCGCGGCGGAGGCGTTCCTGCTGGCCGGAACGGGTCCGGGCGCGGGCTCCGGGCTCGGCACCATGATGAAGCTCACCAACGCCTCCAGGCTCGGCGTGGCCATGATGGGCCTCGGCGTGGCCAGGCGGGCGCTGGTCGAGTCGATCTGCTACGCCAGGGCGCGCGAGGCGTTCGGGCGGCCGCTCATCGAGCAGCCGCTGATGCGCCGCAAGCTGGCCGAGCTGGTCGTCGAGGTCGAGGCGGCGCAGGCGTTGGTGTTCGACGCGCACGTCAGCCCCCGGCTGCGCCTCGCGCCCGCCCTGACCAAGCTGCGCGCGGCCCGGCTCGGCGTCACCGCCGCCGGCGACGCGATCGAGGTGCACGGCGGCAACGGCTACATCGAGCAGTGGCCGGTCGCCAGGTTGCTGCGCGACGCGCAGGTCAACCCGATCTGGGAGGGCGGAGACAACATCCTCTGCCTCGACGTGCGGCGGGCCATGCTCAAGGAGCAGGCGCACCTGCCCTTCCTCGACCGGCTGCGCTCCCTGGCGACCTCCGGCCTGGTCGGCGCCCGCATCGACGACCTGGCCAAGGCCATCGAGACGTGGCACGCGCTGGACCGCGAGGTGGCGGAGGAACGGCTCTACCCGCTGGCGCAGTTCATGGCCGACGTCTACGCCGCCGCGCTGCTGGAGGACCAGGCTCGCTGGGGGCTCGACGACGGCCGCAAGGCGCTCGTGGCCCGCTCGTACGCCGAGGCGCACCTCGTGGATCACGGCCCCCTGCGCGGACTCGACCGCCCCGCCGGGGACCCGCAGCGGTTCGACGACCTCCTGTCGGGGGCCTTCACCGGCTGACCATCCCGCCACCGGCCTTCGTCACGCGCGCAGTACGGTGATGTGGCGGCCGGAGGGTGTGGTCGCCTGTTCGAAGCCGCCTCGTTCCTTCCAGGGCGGGGCTTCGGGGCGGCGGTCGAAGATGACCAGTACGCCGGTGGTGAGGCTGAGGCGGTCCAGATACCGGTCGAGTTGTGCGAGGCCGTCGGGCAGGGGGTCGTCCTTGCCCGCCCGCCAGACCTTCAGCTCCATCGCCTCCCGCTGCATCAGCCGCTCGCCTTCCGGACCGGTGTAGGGCCAGCGGACCAGCACGTCCAGGCGTTTGGTGCCGGCGGCGTACTCGCGGTCGAGATGACCTCCGCCGTTGACCAGGCGGTGGAGGAAGGCCATGAGGATGATCTGGCAGGCGGCTTCGTGGTAGCCCTCCTGCCGGATGAGGACTTCGCCGTGCTCGCGCCAGAACACGACGAACTCCTGGAGCAGGCGCGGCAGGTCGAAACGGCCGTCCGGCTGCACGAAGCTACGTGGATCGGCCATCACGTACTGCTCCGACGGGGCTCCCAGCACCCGCAGGACGACCTCCCGGTAGATCGGGTTCGCCATCTCCAGCGGAGGATTCTGCTTGATCAGGCCCAGATCGCGGACGTAGGACAAATCGTCGGAGAAGGTGAAGTCGATGTCGGGCAGGACCCCGGCCACCATGGGCTCCATCACCCGCTTGATCCGTGGCTCGTGCAGCCGGGCCACCAGGGCGTCCAGGTGCGTGGCCCGCTTGCGGATCAGCCGCTCCTTGGCCTCTTCCACCTCCTCGGCGGTGACGGCACCGGTCGTCCCTCTCTGGAGAATGATGTCGAAGGCGAGGGCGTTGACCAGCCATGGTTGTCCCTGGGTGAGCTCGAAGACCCGGTCCACCGCGTCCTTGGTGAACTCCTGGCCGGTGGCCCGGGTGTGCTGGCCGTACAGCTCGGCGATCTGGTCGGTGGTGAAGTCGCTCAGGCGCAGAGACTCGGCGACGATGTTGAACGGGCTGGCCGGATTGCTCCTTTCGGGGTCGCCACCTGAGGCGACCTTGTAGTCGCGCAGGTCACGCAGCCCGCACAGCGCCACGGAGGCGGGGAACGGGTGGCCCTCATGCCGGGCGTTGTGGCCGTGGCGGAGCTGGCTGAGGATGCTGACCAGGCTGTTGCCCTGCAGGGCGTCGATCTCGTCGAGGAACAGCACCACCCGGCGCGGGCAGCGGCGGCACCACTCGCTCAGCGCCGAGCCGAACCGGGCGCCCGGTGTGACCTGCGGCCGGGGATCCGGCGGCAGCAGGTTCTCCGGCCATCCCGTCCGCTTGGCGGCCTCGCGGAGGGAATCCAGCAGCAGCGACTCCGCCCAGGCGACGTCGTCGCCGGCCGACTTGGCGCGCTCGCAGGAGAACAGCAGGGCCGCGGTGTCGCCCTCGGCGGTCAACTCGGACGCCAGGGCGCCCAGTGTGGTCGTCTTGCCGGTCTGCCGGGGCGCGTGCAGCACGAAGTAGCGGTCCATCTCGATCAGCTCCCGCGCCTGCGGGAGCCGCTGCGTGGGGGACAGCATGTAGTGGTGCTGAGGGCCGCACGGGCCGGTGGTGTTGAAGTATCTCGCTCGGGGTGGCCGCATGGTCACATTCTGTCATCTCGCGCAGTTCCGATGGCGAGGTCTCGCGTCGAGACCGTTGGCGCCTGTCCGGATCACGCCCGCTCAAGCTCAAGGAACGGGCGTCCCTACTCTGCTGGAGGTGTGGGCCTGCGGCACTCGTTCATCGCGGCCCGCGCCTGGGAGATCGACATCGGGGGAACGGGCAACTCGTGGGCCGCGGTCGAGCGTAGACCGTCGAGGGTCAGGGAAACGTAGGTGAATGCGAGGCTATAACCACTTACAGCCCCCACCACATCGCTGACTTCAACGCCTACTACGCCTAGGAGCATGTCGTGCGACTGACATCGCAGATCAAACCCGGGCTCACGGCAATGGCGACAGCGGGCTTACTCGCGCTCACCGGCTGTGGAACCGCAGCGACCTCGACAGTAAACGCAGCTGTATCAGCTTCTAGTCCCGCCCAACTGAATACGTCGATTCTGCGCTCCACCTCGTTCAAATTCAAACCGTTCGACACTCCGGAAGCCTTAGCCTCTGCCGACCGCATCGCCGTGACCGCCACCGGCGTGGTGGAAGGCTTCGAGGAAGGCAAGACCTATCAAGTCGAAATCGGGAACGGTGCCACCCCCTACCCCCGCGTCAACATGGTGGTGAAGGTCGACAAGGCATTCAAGGGTGCCGGCAGAAAGGACCTCGTCTCAAACGGTCGTATCTACGTCGAACTGAGCCGCGGACCGGTGAACGCTGCGGATGGCATCACTCCCATCAAATCGATCGAGGACTTCGACAAGAACATTTCCCAAGGAACCCGGGTGGCTGTCTTCACATACAAGACCACGCCCATAGCCCTCAACTTCACCGAGCCCGCCACGAATTCCAGCGGGAAGCCCAAGGAAGTCTCCACTTTGACACCCCATCCCCAGGGACTCATCTTCGAGGCCATCTCCGCAGACCCTGAAGTCAGCCGGACCATGGAAGGCGGGCTGATCAGCCTTGATTCTATGCCGAGGGGATGGCGGGACATCCGCTCCATGGACGAACTCGCCAACCGCATGGCGAAGGTGACTGACTGACCCAAGTGCGTGGACCCGCAACCACAATGAAGGGTAGGACGCCGGATGGTGCTGTACTCGGTGCTGTCCGGCGTCGCGGTGTCGGCGCACCAGCAGCGCCCTGTGCCCGTCGTTGGCTCCGCGACCCCGGATCGCGATGACAAGGTTCCTCCCGCAGGATGGCGATGGCTTTTCTGACGGTGTCGCGTCCCGGCTCGTGCTCGTGCATCAACCGCTGCTCGGTCGGGATGTATCCGGGTGATCTCGCACACCTGTGAGTGCCGCGACACGACGTACGAGTTATGCGCCGCCGTCGACCTGGGCTTCGTTCGCCGCACTGATCGAGAAACGCAGAACATCCACGAAACCGTGTGGATGTAGACCGCAACCGCGCTTGGGCCTGGCGTGGCGGCACGCGTTCATCGCGGCCCGCGCCTGGGAGGCGGCGGGGTGCGGTCTGCGACGCCCGACGGGTGGACGCGGTCGACCGCAGGACGGCCCCGCGCGTTCGGTGACGTCGATCCGTCTGTCGCAGCGGTTCGGCGCCCCAGGTCAGCGGCCCCGGCGGCCCTTATTGCCGCCCTTGCTGCCTTTGCTGCTCCTTCCGTGACCGGACGGTGCCGACCTGCGGCCGGATCCGTCCTGGGGTTTGCGAGCCTGTCGCTGCGACGACTTCTGGGCTGACTTCTCCGATGGTGTCGCGGGGGCACGGCCGCGCGAGCTGTTCGCCGTGCGGCCGCGTACGATGCCGATGAAGTCCTCCACCAGATCGGTCGTCCGGTCCGTGGGCCAGGCCAGCGCCACCTGCGACTGCGGCGCGTCCGTCACCGGCCGGTAGGTGAGGTCCTTACGGTGGTGCAGCCGCGCCAGCGACTGGGGGACCAGGACCAGCCCCGTCCCGGCGGCGACGAGCCGGATCGCGTCGGCCGTCGTAGGCGGGCGTTCGAACGCGGGCAGTCCCGGACGGGCCGTCCACTCGAGAACGTCGTCCAGCGGGTGGAACACCTCATCGTCCGCCAGATCGGCGACGGTCACCTCGTCGGCCGCGGTCACCGCGTGGTCCTTCGGCACCACGACCACCGTGGTCTCCACGTAGAGGGGGATCACGCTGAGCCCGTCCCGCTCGATCGGCAGCCGGACGAACCCGGCGTCGGCGCCTCCGCCGCGCAGCAGCTCCACCACGTCCGCGGCGGGAACCGAGACCAGGCTGAGCGGCACGCCGGGCATCCTCTCGGCCCAGACGCCGGCCCATTTCGCGGGCGTCACCCCGGGCGCGTACGCCAGCCGGAAAACGTCGCCGGTCTCCTCGTCAGTCACTCCGTCAGAGTAGCGACGTCAGGAAGACCACCGTTTACTGACTACCCTGGAGTCCATGACGTCGCCCAAACCCAAGACGACCCAGACGATGAAGCCCGCGACCGCGGCCAAGAAGCTGGGCATCCTCCTCTCGGCCACACCCGCCGAGTTCCAGGAAGGCGTCGTCTCCAGGAGCGAGCTGAACGCGATGCAAGCGGCCCCGCCCGCCTGGCTCGCCGATCTGCGCCGCAACGGCCCGCACCCCAAGCAGGTCGTCGCCGCGAAGCTCGGGGTCTCCATCTCCGGCCTGGCCAGAGCCGGGATCACCGAGCCGCTCACCACCGCCGAGATCGACGCGATCAAGAGGGAGAACCCGGCGTGGCTGGAGCACGAGCGCTCCATCCAGGCCGAGGTCCGCAAGGAAGCGCAGCGCCTCAAACAGAGCTAGTCAGCCTCTCGGATCCTGGCGAACCGGTCACGCGCGTAGAACGGTGACGTGGCGGCCGGATGGTGTGATGGCCTGCTCGAACGTGCCTCGTTCCTGCCACGGAGAAGCCTCGGGGCGCCGGTCGAAGATCACCAGTACGCCGGTGGTGAGGCTGAGCCGGTCGAGATACCCGTCGAGCTGGGCGAGGCCGTCGGGCAGCGGGTCGTCCTTGCCGGCGCGCCAGACCTTCAGCTCCATGGCCTCCCGTTGCATCCGTCGTTCGCCGTCCGGACCCGGGTAGGGCCAGCGGATCAGGACGTCGAGGCGTTTGGTGCCGGCCGCGTATTCGCGGTCGAGGTGGCCGCCGCCGTTGACCAGGCGGTGGAGGAAGGCCATGAGGATGATCTGGCAGGCGGCTTCGTGGTAGCCCTCCTGCCGGATGAGGACCTCGCCGTGCTCGCGCCAGAACACGACGAACTCCCGCAGCAGGCGCGGCAGGTCGAACCGGCCGTCCGGCAGGACGAAGCTGCGCGGGTCGGCCTTGACGAACCGTTCCGTGCGATCGCCCAGGACCCGTAGCAGGACCTCCCGGTAGATCGGGTTGGCGATCTCGAGGTCTCTGGTGCCCCGGATGAGGCCGAGATCGTGAACGTAGGAGACGTCATCGTCGAAGGACGTGTCCGTGCCCGGCCACGTTCCCGCCACGATCGGTTCGATCACCCGCTTGACCCGGGGCTCGTGCAGCCGGGCGACCAGGGCGTCCAGGTGGGTGGCTCGTGCTCTGATCAGCCGCTCCTTGGCGTTTTCCACCTGGCCTGTGGTGATGGCGCCGGTCACCCCCATCTCAGAGATCATTTCATCGGCTAGGGCGTTGACCAGCCATGGTTGTCCCTGGGTGAGTTCGAAGACCCGGTCGATCGCGTCCTTGGTGAACTCCTGGCCGGTGGCCTGGGTGTGCTGGTCGTAGAGCTCGGTGATCTGGTCGGTGGTGAAGTCGCTCAGGCGCAGCGATTTGGCGACGATGTTGAACGGGCTGGCCGGGTTGGAGCGGCCGGCCTCGCCGCCCGAGGCGATCTTGTAGTCGCGCAGGTCACGCAGCCCGCACAGCGCCACGGAGGCGGGGAACGGATGGCCCTTCGGCCGCGTGTTGTGGCCGTGGCGGAGTTGGCTGAGGATGCTGACCAGGCTGTTGCCCTGCAGGGCGTCGATCTCATCGAGGAACAGCACCACCCGGCGCGGGCAGCGGCGGCACCACTCGCTCAGCGCCGAACCGAACCGGCTGCCCGGCGTGACCTGCGGCCAAGGCTCCGGCGGCAGCAGTTGCTCCGGCCATCCCGTCCGCTCAGCGGCTTGACGGAGGGAATCCAGCAGCAGCGACTCCGCCCAGGCGACGTCGTCGCCGGCCGCCTTGGCGCGCTCGCAGGAGAGCAGCAGGGCCGCGGTGTCGCCCTCGGCGGTCAGCTCGGACGCCAGGGTGTCCAGCGTGGTGGTCTTGCCGGTCTGCCGGGGCGCGTGCAGCACGAAGTAGCGGTCCATCTCGATGAGCACTCGCGCCTGCGGGAGCCGTTCCGCGGGAGGCACCATGTAGTGGCGCTGCCGGTCGCAGGGGCCGGTGGTGTTGAAGTATCTCGCTCGGGGTGCGCGCATAGATACATACTGTCACTACTTGCTGTGTCGGCAGCGATTTCGCGTCGAAGCCGCCGAGGTCGCTGACCGGGCGGGCGCCGCCTACCCTGACCTCGGCCGAGGTGGCGTGAGAACACGCCACGCGTGTCCTGCTCGCTGTTGCCGGCCATGGCGTTGCTGACGAGTCTCAGCCGGCTGATGCGAGTGCACTCAATCGTCGCCGCGTCTCGCGAAGTTCGGCTTGTCTGGCATCGAGGCGTCTGGCCAGGGCATCCAGCTCGGCCCGCAGCTCTGGGCACATCTCAAGGTATGTGCCGTGATCGCCGGTGCGAGCGCAATCGAGGTACCGCTGGATGGCCGAGGTGCTCAAACCAGCGGAGATCATCATCCTGATCTGGGCCACGCGCCGGACATCGGCTTCGGAGTAGTCCCGGTACCCGCTGCCGTTGCGTGCCGGGACCAGGAGCCCCCGGTCCTCGTAGTGGCGTAGCGCTCGCGCGCTCGCGCCGGTCAGCTCGGCCAGTTCGCTGATCAGCGCTGTCGACTCCTCCGCACCGGCTTGACCTTCACGCTGACGTGAACCCGTACCGTCCTGTGGCATGACACCTGGAACAACACAGCGGCGTGCCTCGATCATCCACGGTTACGGCGCATCCCCCGAGGATCACTGGTTCGGCTGGCTCGCTGAGCAACTCCAAGCGAACGGCATCCCGACCACGATCCCGGCGCTTGCGAACTCACAAAGCCCAGACCCCGCGCAGTGGGCGGAAGCCGTACGCGCCGACGTGGGAATCCCCCACGCGAACTCGGCAATCGTCGCGCACAGCCTTGGTTGTCTGACCGTGCTCCGCCATCTTTGTTCACTTCCAGATGGCTGGCACCTTGGCACCCTGGTGCTGGTCGCCGGGTTCGTCGACCAGCTACCGGCGCTCCCGGAGCCGGCCACTTCCTTGCCTCTGACGGTGTCACTTCGCTACGCGAAGTTCTTGAAGCCATCACGTCGTGAAGGACGGAAGCGGACCGCACGGCGATGCCCCGCCTCCGCTGTCCGGCGTCCCGACCCGGCCGCCCGTATAACCGATCCCGGTCACCGTCACGCTGCCCTTTCCTCCGCAGCCCGGGGCTTCGCCAGTTGGCGCTCCCGCAAGGCGCACGCCAGGCGCACGACCACCGAGCGGACGGCTTCGGCGGGACGGTTCGACGGCACGAACAACTGCTTCTTCACCCGGGCGAGGTGCTGATGCCTGACGACGGACGGGCGCAGCCGCGACTCCCAGGCGGTCAGCGCGGCGTCGAGGTCGCCGGGCCTCTCCCGCAACTCCCGGCCGAGCTCGGCGCCACCTCGAAGGGCGAACGTGGCGCCCATCCCCGAGTAGAGGTTCAGGCACCACGCCGCATCGCCCACGAGCACCACCTTTCCTCTGCTCCACCGCGGCATCTTCACCTGGTGCACCGAGTCGAACAGGAAATCCGGCGTCTCTTCCAGGGAGTTCAGGGCGTGCCGCACCACAGGGTCGTCCATGTCGGAGAACGCGGCGCGCAGCCGCTCGATCGTGGATCCGGCGAATTCTCCTTCGACGTCCTCGGTCCGGTAGGTCAGCAGGGCGGTCGGGGGCCGGTCGGCGAACCCGAACACCCACGCCCCACGGCCCGCGCGGGCGCTGATGATGCTGTCCGCCTCCTTGAACGACGGCACCTGTTCCTTGAGCTGGAACGCGCAGATGATCGCGTTCCACCCGGTCATGTGGTCCTCGTGCGGGCCGAAGACCATGCGGCGCACGCTCGATCGCATGCCGTCGGCGCCGACGACCAGGTCGAAGCTTTCGCGGTGCCACGCGCCGGTACCGGTGTCTTCGAGCAGCACGCGCGCGCCGGTACCGGTGTCGTCGATCTCGACGGGTTTCGTGGCGAACCGCACGGCGATGGGCTCGCTCGTCCCGTCCCCGTGGATGCCCTCCCAGAGCGCGGCTTCGATGTCCCCGCGGACCACCGCCGCGGGATTGCCCGGCTGGTGCAGGAATCCCAGGCCCGGCTCAAGGTTCCCCCGCCGGGTCAGCGACCACGCCTTCCCGCCGCCGGGCGGGTTGCGGGTGTGCAGGTGGTCGCGGATGCCGAGGTCGGCGGCGGCCTGCCTGCCCTCCGGCATGAGGCCGACGAAGTAGCCGCCTCTGCGGCGTTCCGGGGCCCGTTCGACGATGACCGGCTGCCATCCGGCCTGCCGTAGCCCGATCGCCGCGGACATGCCCGCGATCCCGAGCCCGACGACCAATGCGCGTTTCGGCATGATGTCGTGTCCTTTCTCCGGTGGGTGCGGCGTGGTCAGCCGGGGACGACGACGGCGCGGGTGCGCCCTTGGTGCGCCCAGGCCTCGCCGACGCGGCTGAGCGGGTAGGTGGTGTACGGCGCGTCGAAGGTTCCGTCGGCGAACCGGGCGATCATCTCGGGGAACTCGGTGATCATTTCGGCCTTGGAGACCGAGCCCAGTCCGCTGCCGGTGATCCGGATCCGCCGGCTGCGCAGGAGTGCCGCGGGCAGCGCCGCCTCGGTTCCCGCGAGCGAGCCGATCTGCACGTAGGAGGTCGCCTCGATGCCGTCGTCAGGGCGGGTGCTTCCCAGTGCGGCGAAGGCGGCCTCGGCCACGGGGCCCCACACGAAGTCGAGGATGAGTCCGGGCTGCTCCTCGGCGACGGCGGTGGCGAGGGCGCTCGTTCCGGCCTCGGGTGCCGGGTCCGCGAGCGGGACGGTGACGGCACCGAAGTCGCGCAGCCGTTCCAGCGCCCCGCGATCGCGTCCGGTTGCGATGACCTGCTTCGCGCCGAGAGCCAGCGCCGCCCGCGCGGCCAGGCCGCCCGACATGCCGGTCGCCCCGAGCACCAGCACGGTGCCGAGCTCGCCCGCCTCCTTGCGGTGGGCGACCAGCGGCATCCAGCCCGCCGAGGCGGGGTTCATGCCGGCGGCGACCGCGAGCGGATCGGCCCCGGCGGGCACGTCCACCTCGAACGGGGTGACCATCGATTCGGCCATCGTTCCCCACGGCGCCCGGGCGAGGCCCGTGTAGACCAGCTGCCCGTCCTCGGTCCTGGCCACGGCGTCCACGCCCGGAACCAGGGGGAACGCCTTGCCGCTGCGGTAGTGGCGGCCGGAGGCCATCCCGCGGACGACGTGGTGCAGACCCGCGCCCACGAGTCTCAGTGGCGCCCGGCCCGGCTGTGGTTCGGGGTCGGGGAAGTCCGCGCAGACGGGTGTCGATTCTGGGGTGTTCACGACTGCGGCACGCATGACACGCTCCTGAACTAAGTTCAATTCTGGCGTCACCCACCGTGCCTGAACTTTGTTAAGCTGTCAACCGTGGCGAAGGGCATCACGCGAGAGCGGATCGTGGCGGCGGCACTCGAGTTGCTCAACGACAAGGGCATGGACGCTCTCACCGTCCGTGCGCTCGCGTCCCGGCTCGGCGTGGGAGCCCCCGCGCTGTACTGGCACGTCCGCAACAAGCAGGAACTGCTCGACGAGATGAGCACGTTCGTCATGCGCCGCGTGATCCATGCCCTTTCGGAGATCGATCCGGGCGCCG
Source organism: Nonomuraea sp. B5E05 (assembly GCF_039880665.1). Lineage (NCBI taxonomy): Bacteria > Bacillati > Actinomycetota > Actinomycetes > Streptosporangiales > Streptosporangiaceae > Nonomuraea > Nonomuraea sp. B5E05. The sequence continues at coordinate 15,512 of NZ_JBDPMJ010000031.1, read as the reverse complement.
GCTGGCGTGACGCCATGGCCGCCTACGCGCGCGTCCTGCGCTCGGAATACCTGAAGCACCGGGACGGAGCGCGCATCTTCAGCGGCACCCGCTTCTCCGAGCCCGAGGTGGTGAAGGAGAAGGAGCCCTGGCTCGGGCGCTTGGCCGCGGCCGGGTTCTCGCTGGCCGAGGCGGACGACGCCGTCGACCTGATCACCGCGTTCGTGGTCGGCTTCGTGATCGAGGAGCAGGAGCGCAACCGGCCCGCCGGCGACGATCCGGACCGCTACTCACTCGCCGAGCGCGACGCGTGGCTGGGCGAAGGCGCCGATCTGGTCAAGGCCGCCGGGCACCTCCGCGACGACGGTGACCGGAGGTTCGAACGGCAGCTCGGCGTCGTTCTCGACGGGCTCGCGGCCCGGTTGCGCTGACGGCCCGGCCAGGTTCGCCGAATTTCGGCGATGTCGTGATGCGAGAGGTCCTCACCGCCGAGGACGCGGGATCACCATTCGTCGTCGACATGGCCTGCCGCCTGGTCCAGAGTGTGCGCGATCCACTCGGGTAAGGGCACGGACGCGACCTCGGCGGCCGCCTTCCACCTCTGTTCCCGCTCGAAGGAAATGTGGACGGTGACGGCGACTTTGATGGGTTGGGGATCGGGAGTGCGGACCCGGCTCGCCTGGATCTCCTTGCGTAGTCTGCTCTGCGGCCAGCCTTCCTCCTCCGCCCGCGCCAGCCACCGCTCCTGTTCGTCCCCGGAAAGGGCGGCGACCTGAGCATGGTGTTGCAGGCTCAGCGTGTCCCGTCGACGGGACATCGGAACATTCCGAGCAACCCATGCGTAGTTGCGCAGCGTCTTGTAGGCCAGATTGGTCTGGGAGATGGCCAGCCGGTACCGGTCAGGAAAGCTCTCCTCCCCGTAGACCAGCCAATCTCCCAGCCACCACGCGGAGGAGTCGCCGATCACCCTCAACTGGTCACCGATTCTTTCCCACGCGTCGAACGGCAGGCCCGCGGGGAGTGACAGGCCGATTCTTCCGGCCCGGATGGAAGGCTCAAGCCCAAGCCTGTTCGCCAACGATTCCCTTCTCGATCGACCGTGATCGCGCGAGGGAAGTGAATCCGTGTTGAGCATTGTTCTCCAGCCGCAAGATGATGAAGCGAGAACGGAAACGCCCTGGTCAGTCGAGACAGGCGCGAAACGAGCCTAGAGAAGCCCGGTATGTTGGCGGTATGTCGGCCCGCGTTTACCTTGTCCAGACGTTGTGGCCGCCGATACCGTTAACGCGCCTCGGTACCGCGCCATGGGCGACTTCGCGATCCTCCGGCGCCGCCTTCCGCAACTCACCGATAACCGGCGTTCACGCATGGTGATGAGCCCGTGGACCGCGTTCGGATTGCGGAGAACTGGCCCGCTCGATGCGCGGGGTTATCGACGAACTCGCCGGCTTCACCTTCATGGCCATTCCCGCCTTGGCGCCACTCACTATGTGAATGTTTGAGCTTGCCTGGCATTCGGGCATCGTGTGATACTCCGCGGTGCTGAATAGACGGTGGTCGGTTTCGTCTCTTCAGCGATTTCGTTGAGCGAAATTCCGAGCGGTGACGGAGGCCGCGGTGCGGCATAATGCGCGTGCGTGGACGCCGGTCTTGAATGGACCAGGGCGTCCTGGTGTGGTTCGTCGCCAGGCGATGATCGCGGTATTGGTGGTCCTGGCTCTGCTGGGCAACCTGCTGCGGGCGATGCCGGCGTATGCCGAGGGGGCGGTCACCTTTGACCGCTCCCACGTGGTGGCGGCCTGGCAAGAGGGCGGGCCGCAGGTCCGGGCGGCGGCTGAGGCGGCGCTGCTGGGCTCGGACGAGCAGGTCAGCGAGTTCCTGGCCGAAGGATGGGGCAAGGCCCAGCGTCTCGACGAGCGGGACAGCCTCGCGAGCATCATCAGCAACGGCGGTCCCGCTCTGCGGGCGAAGGCTCAGGCCGCCCTGGACGCCGACGCGGCAGGTGATGAGAGCGCCATCAGCACGTTCCTGGCGAGCGGATGGCAGGGCCCGGCGGACATCGACGCGCGGGTGTCGGTGAACCAGCTGATGAGCGCGGGCGGGCCCGAGGTCGAGAAGGCGGCGCAAACCGTACTGGACTCCGGTGACGCGGAGGCGATGCGGGAGTTCCTGGACAACGGCTGGCAGACGCAGTGGAACACCGACCAGCGGTTACGGGTCAACCAGACCGTCAAGACCGGTGGCCCGCACGTCCGCGCCGCTGCCCAGAAGGCGCTGGACGCGGATACGCCAGAAGCGCTGGAGGCGTTCCTCGTCTACGGCTGGGCGGTGGCGTCGGCGCGTGACGAGGAGACCGCGACGCTGCAAGACCTACTCGGCCAGGTGGAGGCGGCCGGCGAGGTGGCGGCGCAGGAGACCGCCAACGCCACCAGCCAGGCCGACCGTGCCAGGGACGCCGCAGCCGCGGCGCGCCGGTCCGCGGCGGAGGCCGCCGCGGCGACCGCGGCTGCGCGCGACAACATGGCTGAAGCGAAGACGCAGGCCAAGCGGGCGGCCGCCGCGGCGCAGAAGGCCGCCGCGGCGGCGCAGGTGGCCGTTCAGGCTGCGGCGGCGGCGAACCGGGCCGCGCGAGCCGCCGCCAAGGCGGCGGCGCTGGCTGCGCAGATGGCGTCGAGGGCCAATCAGAAGGCCGCCGCGGCGTATCGGGCGGCTGCCGAGGCGTCCGTGGACGCCGACAGGGCGGATGTCGCACGACAGGCGGCGCAGCAAGCCAGCGCGATCGCCAAGGAGACGAGAGACTTCGCCTCCCGGGCGGAAGCGGCAGGCAGGGCGATAGAGAACGGCCAGAAGGCCATCGACTCCGCCACGGCCGCGGCCGAGCACGCTCTTGAGGCCGCGATCGCCAATGACGAGGCGGTCCGGTATGCCAACGCGGCCGGCGCCGCGGCCGAGGAGGCGGTCGCCGCGGCGGCGAAGGCGCGGGCCAATGCCGAGCGGGCCGTCCGGGCGGCACGGACGGCCGAGAAATATCTCGCGGTGGCCATCCAGGCCGCGTACAAGGCGCGAGACGCCGCCAACCGGGCAGCAGCCAACGCCGAGGCCGCGGCAGCCGCGGCCTTGGACGCCGCGGAGCACGCCGGTGAGGCGGCGGACGCGGCGAATCGGGCCACCGAGCATGCCAACGCCGCCATCGTGGCCGCGCAGGAGGCGGTGGCCACCGCGAACCAGGCGGCCGAGGTGTACGAGGCGGCGCGCACCGCCGACGAAGAGCGCCTGGCGGTGGCCCGGGATGAAGGGCTGGAGACCGCCCGCGCCGCGAACGCCGAGTACGAGGCGCAGCAACGCGTCGTGGACTGGGACGTCGACCAGGCCGCCAAACGCGATGCCGAGACCAACAGGCTCATCGTCGTGGCGCTGGACCCGGGCACCGAGCGTGCCGCCGCGGTGACGGCGGCCCGCAAGGCCGCGCTCAACCTGGCCGGCGGCCAGGGCGCCTGGACCAAGCAGGCGGCGCTGACCGCGCTGGGCGGCTCTGACGATTTCGCGCTGGAGTTCGTACGCACCGGCATCGCCGACGCCGCGGCTCAGGACAACCGCGTCGCGGTCACGAAGCTGGCGGTGAGCGAGACCCCCGCGCTCGCGGCGGCGGCCGAAAAGGCGCTGGACGGCGACGACCAGACGGTCGCGACCTTCCTGCGCACGCAGGACTACCCTGGCCGCTACGCCGCAGACCGGCTGAAGGTCAACCAGATCCTGTCCGCGGCCGAAGCGGACGGTGACGTCGTACTGGCGGAGCGGGCACAGCAGGCCCTCGACACCGACACGCCGCAGGCACTGCGGGACTTCCTCGACACCGGCCAGTACACCGCGGCGGCCATCGGCGACCGGGTGCGGGTCAACCAGATCCTGGCCAGCCCGGACAGCGGGCCGGAGGTGAAGGCGGCGGCGCAGATCGCCCTGGAGGGACCCCCTCCGGGTCTGCGGAAATTTCTCACCACCGGCCACTACACCGCGGCCGAGCGGGACCACGAGAGCGCGATCCACCTCGCCGTGGTCGGGGGCCTGCTCAAGAGAGTCAGCGAGGTCGCCGAGACGGCCGTGGAGTATGCGCTGGAAGCGCAGAGCGTGGCCGCACGCGCCCGCAACGACGCCACGCAGGCCGCGTCCTACGCGAAGCAGGCGCTGGAATCGGCGAAGCGGGCCGCCGGGTACGCCCAGCAGGCCGACAACTACGCCGGCCAAGCTGTGGCCTCGGCGGAAAAGGCCGCGGCCTCGGTCAAGACCGCCCGCGAGGCGGCCACCCGCGCCACAGCCTCGGCGCGCAGCGCCATCCGATCGGCCAGTTGGGCAATCGCCTCCCATCAGAACGCCGTCGCCGCGGCCAATAGGGCCAACCGTGCCGCACGTGCCGCCTACCAGGCAGCCGTCAACGCCGGCGAGGATGCGGAGGCTGCCGCCGAAGCAGCGAACGAGGCTTACGAGGACTATAAGTTCGCCTTTGGCGTGGAAATGACGAAATGCCTCAACGACTACACCGACGAGGACGCCCCCGAGTGGGACCTGGTACTCGACAATCCCGAGTGGGCTCAAAACTGCGCGGAAATGTACGTGAACCCGGAGGAGCTGCCCACGCTGGCATACATCAACTCCGGCTTCTGTGACCTTTATCCGCAGGACAGCCAGCTCTACCAGAACTGCATCAACTCCACCTTGGACCCTTCGTTCGAAGGGATGCAGAGCCTCATCTTCGTCTACGAGATGGTCACCGGAGCGCTGGCCCCCAGTTTCGCCTGGTACGGGACGACCGTCTATGCCGGCTGCGCCGTGACGGGGATCTGCGGCGGCGCACTCACCATCGGCGAGGTGAGCCTCGAAGTCTATCGCCTCATCAACGGTGACCAATCGCTGGCCAAGACGCTGCTCAACATCGGCACGATTGCGCTCGAATCGCTGGTGATCGCCGGGATCGGCAAGCTGCTCAGCGCCGGCTTCCGGCTCATCAAGAACGCCTACACAACTGCCAGAACAGGTGCACACGCGGCCTCGGACATTCAAAAGGCCCTGCGTCTTCAGCAGCAACGTGTCGTCCTCGCGGACATTCGGACGATGCTTGCCGGCGACTACTCCACTGCCAGGAGCACGGCCTTCTTCTGGTCTGGCCGCACCAAGAATGATTCTGGCGAGTACGTGAGTGCCGGGGAGGTGGCCCAGGGCCTTGCGCCGAGAATGGGTGGCACCACGCTTGAAGGCCTCATGGCGCGCCAAGGAATTCGGGAGCCGGATTGGAAGAGGAAGGAAGGCGTGATCGCCGAAGCGATCGAAGACGCGTGGGACCAAGTCTCCCTTGCCTATGCCCGGCGTGCCTCCGGCGAGGTCAGAGTGGTTCTCGGTAGAGACGTGCGCGAGCTGAGCGTCTGGCTGAGACACGAATGCGAAACGCTCCTGAAGAACTCCAACGTCACCAAGATCATCGTAATCGACGTGATCAAGATGGTGGAGGAGCGGGTGATCACCAAGAAGTCCGAGTGCGCTCCGATCGCCAGTCCGGCAAGAGAGCGCGCCGGTGTCCTGGTCGGATGAACCAGGCGCTCTGGCAGCCGCGGGATTTGGTGCCGGCGATCGATACGGGAAAAGGGTGTCGACATCTTGGGGTTCTCCTGCCCCAGCCGTATTGATCACCCGCGTCAGCTGCTGCTCACGTGATCTACAGTCGTCCGCCTGAAAGTGGCGCTCGCCACAGTTCTTTACGTGCTTCGCGGACGGTGAACGCGGTCCGTGCGTCGGACCTCGCTCCACGATCCGCGACAGGAAACACCGGAGGTTTGTGATGATGAACTCGCCACCACGCTGGGCGACGCTCGGCCTCGCCACAGCGATGGCAGCGCTTTTGTCAGTAGCTGGGGGACCCGCGCCGGCCGGCGCATCCGCGATCCCGCTCCCATCGCTGGTGGGCAACGGCGTCCACCCTTACCCCGGGGCGGCGGAGATCCTGGAGGCTCAGAACGTCAGGCTGATCTCCGGAGATGGGCACATCGTGCTGGCCGACTGCGCCACGCAGGCAGAGGGCGACATCGGCCTGCTGAAGATCTGGACCACTGACGAAGCCATCGGCGCGGACGGGATCGGCCGGGTCTGCTTCAAGGTGACCGCCTCCTCCGGCGTGCTGAACCTCGAAGTCCCCGGCGTGTACGAGATCCGCGGCGACGGCCAGCGTGAAGGCACCGGTCACGAGGTGACCGCGGAATTGCGCACCGACGACGGCGAAGAGCTCACCGTCGACGTGGATCCGGACGGCAGCACGCAGGTGGGCCTGGGCGCGGACCCGGAGGCGTCGCCGACCATGCTGCTGCAACTGCGTGCCGGCACCGGACCCGCGCCGGTCAGCGGTGCGGAGGCGGCGGTCGGCAAGCTCGCCGCCGCCGGCCGCGAGTGCACCGCGACGCTGGTCGCGCCAGGCTGGGCGCTCAGCGCCGCAAGCTGCCTGGCCACCGACCCGAACCAGCCCCAGCTGGCCGAAGGCCCGCCGGCCGGCGAGACCCATGTCGTGTTCCCCGGAAAGGCCGCCACCAAGGTCGACTGGCTGAGCCCCCGTCCAGGCCGCGACGTGGTCCTCGCCCGGCTGGCCGCCCAGGCCGAAGGGACCACCCCGATCCCGCTGGCCACCGCCGCTCCCACAGGTGTCGAGCTGTCCGCCGTCGGCTACAGCCGCGCCGGCATGACGGCCACCGACTGGACCACCGACCAGCAGGACAGCGCGCAGGTCACCTTCACCGCCGCCACCGCCACGGCGCTGACCGCCGAAGCCGGCCCGCTCGTGTGCAGCGGGATGGCCGGCGCGCCCGTCCTCGACGGCGGCAAGCTCGCCGCCGTGCTCAGTCAGGCGGGCCAGGCCGGATGCCCCGGCACCGACGGGAGCGGCAGCGCCCTCACCGCCGTCCGCACCGACGATCTCGCGACCTGGGTCAACGCCATCACCACCAGCACGGCGGACCACACCTGGACCCTGGCCGACCTGCCCGCCACCGCCACGTCGGGCAGCGCCGTCACCGTCGGCGCCGACAGCGCCTTCACCGGAACCGGCCTCCCGCTGACCGCCACCGCCGGCGTGAAGTGGAAGACCGGCGACTCCTTCAGCCCGGCCGTCGAACTCGACGGCGGCACCGGATCCCTCGCGGCCGACGGCCCCGCCGTCGCCACGGACGCCGACTTCAGCCTCAGCGTCAGGGCCAAACCCGCCCCCGACGCCTCGGTCGCCTCAGTCGTCCCCGACACTGGCACGGTGCTGTCCCAAGACGGCGTCAACACCGCCGGCTTCAAGCTCTGGGTCGAAGCCGGATCCTGGCACTTCGCCATGAGCCGATCCGACGTGGCCGCTCCCGTCTGGGACACCGTCTCCGCACCCACGGGCAGCGCTCCGGCAGGTGTCTGGTCACAGGTCACCGTGACATACAAGGCCTCCACCGGCACTGTGATCCTCTGGGTCAACGGACGGAATGTCGCCAGCGTCCGCCACACCAAGAAGTGGAAAGCCACCGGCGCGCTGCGTGTAGGCGCGCACAAGATCGGCTCCACAAGGTTCAACGGTTACTTCGACGGCATGCTCTCCACCGTCCAGACGTGGAATGGCCTCTCGCTGACGCCCGAGCCGAACGATCACGACATCGACGGCGACGGCCGTAACGACGTCGTCATCACCGACAGAAACGGCGACCTGTGGATGTATCCGAACCAGGGCGGCTCGGGACTGAACACGGTCAGCGTCAGCAACCGGGTCAAGATCGGCACCGGGTGGGGTTCCCTGACCTGGGTCGTCACCGACTGGGATGCCGACGGCCTGGCCGACGTCGTCATGTACGGCTCCGACGGCGTCCTGTGGATGTACCCCAACCAGAACGGGCGTCCGTCCAGTAGCGGCAGGAAGAAGATCGGCACCGGCTGGGACAAGTACGTCCTCGCCGCCGGCAACGCCGACAGCACCCCGCACGCCGACCTGTTCAGCATCAAGAACAGCACCGGTGAGCTGTGGTACTACCCCGACGGGGGAACCAGGAAGCGGATCGGCTCCAGCGGCTGGACCAGCTACCGCATCTTCCCCGCCGACTTCAACAGCGACGACCGCGCCGACATCATGGCCATCGACAGATCAGGCGAGCTCTGGCTCTATGCCAACACCAGCCAGAGCGGTGTCACTCTTGCCAACCGCACCCGATCCGGCACCGGCTGGAGCAAGTACAAGGTCACAGCCATGGACCTGAGCGGTGACGGCGAGGCCGACCTGGTCGCCATCGACACCAAGGGCAACCTCTGGGTCTATCCCAGAGGTCGCTACGACGGCCGCTACCAGATCGGGGTCGGCTGGACGATCATCGCCATCGGCTGACGCATGATCGGCCCGCCACCCGCCAGCAGGTCGAAGGCACTGATCTCGCCTTCGACCTGCCCGAGCACGTGGCCGGACTCGATGGGCGACCGTGCCGGAGACCCGTGATGACGACCCCGCCGTCGCCGATCCCGCAGCCGTCGCCTGAGCAGCCACAGGTTAAGCCTCCGGCGAGGGCGGACGAGACCCCGGCACCTCCTTCCCTGACCCCGCCCGCGGTCGCCCAGCCGCGCGACTGGGGGTATGCGGGGATCGATCCGGAGTTGCTGCACGACTTCGAGCGTGACCTCGGCCAGGCGGAGACCACGCTCGGCAGGCACGAGCCGAGGATCCGGCGTACGTTGCAGGATCTCGATCTGGACACCTCGCGGCTGAACGCGCTGCGGGAGCTGGGCAACTGGATCGGCGCGAAACGGCCGGAGTTACGCAGCCGCGCCGCTCCCATCACCGTCTCACCATGCGAGAACTCCTCAAGCTCTGGCTCCACGAAGGTGGACCTGCATTTCGTCTCATTGCCGCAGAGTGAGATTGACGATTACCAATTTTGCCCTTGATCTCTCGCACTACAAAGATCATCATCCTTGAGTAAGCTTGCTCAGCTGATCAGTTCTCGCCTGTTCTCAGCTGCGTCGCATGCTCTCGACAAGGAACCGCAATGAGAAAACGTCGCTGGTTGGCCCTCTTCTTGGTGATTTCACTGATGCTGGCCGCATTCCCGTCACCGGCATCTGCCGCTGTGGTCGCCCTATCGTGGACAGCTGACGGAAGTGGAGCCACTTACTACTGGGATACCTACCCGGACACCAGCTCCCCAGGCTGGTATATCTCCGTGTACGATGCGGCGCCAGATGGCTACGGCGTTCGGGGGCGCGGGCGAGCCGACGTCTACAGCGACTACTGGGACAACACCAGTGCTGCCTTCACAGAACAGATTTTCTGGCCTGGCACCATCATCGAACAGATCCAGGCCTGTAATCGCGACAAGCTGTCGAACGGAACCGTTAGAGTGTTCAACTGCGACAGTTGGAGATCGACAGGGCGATAAGCAGCCATCGGGCATCGCCGCATCTGCGGCAGACGCCAGGCCGGTCGGGCCTCCATTCCTTTCGCCTCTCCTACGCAGATCAACCAGCGGTTCGACCAAGCCACCCGTATCACCGCTCCCTGGAAGGACCAGATGGCTGACACATACGAGTCTCGTCGCGCCAAGCGGACACGCCTCACACCGCTCGTCATGCTTGCCTCTGGCGTAGTCGTCGCGGCGATCGCCGTTGTCCCTGCCTACATGCTGTCCGCAGCCGACAGCCGGACTGCCGATCAGGGAACGGCGTCTGTTGCCTCAGCAGGGCAATTCGCCCCGGAACCCATCGAGAAGATCTGGCCGGAGGCAGTGTATGAAGTGCCTCGCCGGTTAGCCGATGGCAGCAAAGTCCGGCCGCGATTAGCGCTCGACTCAACTCATCTCCTGCTGACATCAGAAGCAAGCCATGAAAAAGCTGACGCCTTATACTCCTATAACTTGAACAGTGCAAAGACGACGAAACTCGCCGACATTCCTATCCCCGACGGCACAACCCTGTTTCCGGACGGCTTCGCCGTCGGCGACGGTCAGATCGCCTGGTGGACGGCACGTGGAGAACAGACGAAGACGGCCGACTTCTGGACCGTATCGAGGGATGGCGGCAAAGCCCAGTTGATCACTTCGGTTGTCCTGCCTCCCGCCTCGCCGGCTGGACGGGTGACTGGAATCGCGGTCACCTCGAAAGGCCTCTTCTGGTCAGTCGGAAACGACGGAGTCTTCACGGTGGAAGGAGCCGGAAAAGCGCCGCAGCAAGTGAAGGGCACTCAGAGGCAGCACATCCTGAGCTGGCCCTGGATAGGGTCGCCGGGAAGTCACGATCCTCGCCGCGTGCCTTTCCAATCTGTCATGAACGTCGAAACCGGGGAGCGACGCGACCGACTCGCATCGGATGCCGGTACGGCCATCGCGTGTGGCATCTCCCTGTGCGTCACTCACCCCGGCGGCTCGGCTGCGATGCGCGTTCTGGGGCGAGACGGAAAGGCGCAACGTGACATGGACATGACGGGGGTCCACCCACAGCCGCTGCAACGTGATCGGTTCCTCTTTGCCCACCTCCCCGATCGCGCCCTGGTGCACGATGTCCGGACCGGGCTCTCCGCTGAAATCAGCGACGTCGATACTCGCGTTCGCTACAGGATGTCCGCAGGTAGCAATGTGGTGCTATTCAACCGCGGCGACAACTACGTGATCGTCAACCTCGCTTCCATACCCTGAGGTGGTGCCGTGCTCAGCGGCCGGCAAGGCGACGATGGTGCCCGAAGGCCGGGGCGGTCGGGACAGCGGTCAGGACGTTTGAACATGACGTTCGAAGGAGCCAGGACCACCTTGCTGGAGCCCGTTCGCCTCAACTGGCAGGGCGGTGCTTGGCCGCGGCGACCGGGCGGGGCTGGTCCGGGGCAGGGGGTGGGCGTACGCTCGGCGGGTTCGGCGAAGGAGGCTGGTATGACGGTGCGCGTGGAGCGTGCGGGACCGGTCACCACCGTGGTGCTCAGCAGGCCGGAAGCCCGTAACGCGGTCGATCGGAAGACGGCCGGCGCGCTGGCCGGCGCGTTCCGTGACTTCGAGCGTTCGGACGCGGCGGTGGCGGTGTTGTGGGGGGAGGGTGGCACGTTCTGTGCCGGGGCGGATCTCAAGGCGCTGGACAACCGGGTCGGCGAGGACGGTGACGGCCCGATGGGGCCGACGCGGATGCGGCTGAGCAAGCCGGTCATCGCGGCCGTCGCCGGGCATGCGGTGGCGGGCGGGCTTGAGCTGGCTCTCTGGTGCGACCTGCGGGTGGTGGAGGAGGGGGCGGTGTTCGGGGTGTTCTGCCGCCGGTGGGGTGTGCCGTTGGTCGACGGTGGCACGGTGCGGTTGCCGCGGCTCATCGGGGCGTCGCGGGCGATGGACATGATCCTCACCGGGAGGCCGGTGGGTGCGCGGGAGGCGTACGCGTGGGGGCTGGCCAACCGGCTCGTGCCGGAGGGCACCGCGCGGCGGCACGCGGAGGAGCTGGCGCGTGAGATCGCCGGGTTCCCGCAGGCGTGCTTGCGCGGTGACCGGTTGTCGGCTCTGGAGCAGGAGGGGCTGGGGGAGGAGGAGGCGATGCGGAACGAGGTGCGGCACGGGCTGGTCTCGTTGCCGGACGCGGTGGCGGGGGCCGCACGTTTCGCCGCCGGCGCGGGACGGCACGGAGCCTTCGACGAAGCCTGAACGCCGGCGCGCCGTCGACTTGTACGTTTCTGTCAATCTGCAGTCGGCTGAGCTGTGCCTGTCCCGAAAGCGTGCTCGGCGACGTGCTGTCCGGCAGCACCTGCCTCAGGGAAATGAGCCGGAACATTTGCATACCGGTCCGATATGTCGGCGTACAAAGCCATACTGGGTCTGGCCATCGCTTGGCAGTGGCTCGATCGGGATGCGTAGATGTTCCAGCACAAAGGAGTCTCGTGGTGAACGGCAGCGTGCACTTGTCAGTCCGCGTCCCCTGGCATGATTCGGGCTGGTCGGGGAGGGTCTGTCATGATCCGCTGGGAAACGCGTCCTGTATCCTGCTCAAGAACGTCGGCCGCCATCGCGACGACAGATACGAAGCGAAACATGCCGGAAGGTCACTAGATGAGGTAGAGGCCCACCGCATCGCCTGTGTGCAGGAGCGTGGAACGTTCCTCAGTGCGCACCCCTACACGTTCAACATGAAGCACCCGTACGCATGGCATAAGGCGCTGAAGGGCATAGAGGCCACGCCCCTCACAGTCCCGGCTTACGGTGTTCATACGATCCCTTACTTCTGGTTGAACCGAGACGGAGTCAACGACGTCCTCAGCGAGTTCGACGTTGACTTTGACGAGCAACTCGAAGACCAAGTCGACAAGCTCCTCTTCAAGGGCGAGTGGGTGATGCACGCCCAGAACCAGCGAGCGCTGATAACGCGCTTCTTCGAGGACGTCACTCCACACGAGTCCCTGGTCTTCTTCTACGCCAAGCACTCACCGTTCGATGGCAGCCGCGTCGAAGGACCGCTTCTGGTCGGCGCCGCCCAGATCACTGGCAAGCAGCTTCCCGGGTTGTGGCGGACTGAGGGTCACACCGCGTTCCCGACCCACATGTGGGAAACCTCTCTCACCCATTCGCTCCGGCCGGATGGCACCGGAGGAATCCTCCTTCCGGTGGCTGAGCTCGCCGAGCTCGACGCTCGTGGCGAAGATGTGGGCGAGGCGCTGGCCTGGGCGCCGGAGACCAAAGGACGCGAATTCGCCTACGTCACCGAGCACGTCGCCCATGACACCGCGATCGCCACCTTGGAAAGGCTCTTCACAGCTGCTCGCCACTGCCATGAGTTGGGGATCGACGTGCCAGAGGCGTCGCTGGCATGGCTTGACGATCGCATCGGCGAACTGTGGACCATGCGTGGTCCGGCACCTGGATTGGGCGCCGTGCTGGGCGCGCTGAAGTTTCCGCACAGTAAGGTGCTGGCCCGGGCGGTCGCCAGGCAGACGGCGGCGGACGCTGATCCGTGGGAGACGCTGACCGAAGCCATCACCCACCGTGGGCGTTACCCCGATGAGCTCGACCGGCTCATCCCCGAGACGCATCGCAAGATTTGGCAGCAGTTCACTGCGGAACAGCTCCAGGTTCTGCGCCTGCTGTCGAGATTCCAGCTCACCACCGAGCAGGCCGAGATGCTCTTCCAAAAGAAGATCACCGACCTTGAGCACGACGAGTTGCTGGATAATCCGTACTTGGCGCACATCTGGACAGCCGATCAGCTCGTAGCAGTGAGCTTCGAGGTGATAGACCGCGGCTGCTTCCCCAGCGCCGCGATCCGGCACTCGTTCCCGATGCCTGAGCCGAGCGCGATGGAGGATGGCGGTGACCCGAGGCGTGTCCTGGCACTGCTGGTCACTGTCCTTGAGGAGGCCGCAGCCGACGGCGACACCGTGGTCACGATGGAGAGCGTCATCGCCAGGATCGAGGCGCGGAAGCTGTCCGTTGCGTGCCCGATCTCTGAAGAACTCCTCCTTGCGTGTCGCCTCCATCCGACACAACTGGACTACGATCCCGAGCAGCCTTACTGGCCGCCAGTAACAGGTACCAAGCTTGAGGATGGGAGCCCTTCTTACAAGCTGGCGCGCCTGGAGACGATGGCCTACCTCATCCGAAGCGTGATCAAAAGCCAGCATGCTCGGCCATACCATGCTGTACCGGAAGACCTCGGGACCAGACTGGACGAGGTGCTTCCTAGCGATGTGCCTGCGGACGATGACGATGCCGAGACCGAGAAGCGGGCACGCGCCGAGAAGAAGGCGGCGCTGGCCGAACTGTACGCTGCCCCCTTGAGCGTTCTCAACGGGCGCGCGGGAACCGGTAAGACCACTCTGATCAAGGCACTGGTCCGCCGGGAGGAGGTTGCGAACAGAGGTGTTCTGCTTCTCGCTCCCACGGGGAAGGCGCGAGTCCAGCTGCAGAACAAAGTGGATTATCCCGCGCAGACCATTGCTCAATTCTTGATAGGACATGGACGCTATAATTCCGACACCCAGACCTACGCGCTTTCCCAGGCGCCCAAGGCGCCCTTTACTGGGACCGTCATCATTGACGAGGCGTCAATGCTCACCGAGGAGCAACTGGGCGCGATCCTGGACGCTCTTACGCCACCCGACCGGCTCATCCTGGTAGGAGACCCGCGTCAGCTCCCGCCGATTGGCGCGGGGCGGCCCTTCGTCGATCTCATCCACTGGCTCAAATCGGAGGCGAACGAGCCGCACTTCCCTCGGGTCGTGCGCGGACACGCCGAACTCATCGAACTACGTCGCCAGAAGGGGCATATTCGTGATGATCTGATGCTGGCCGCCTGGTTTTCTGGGGATGAGGTGCCGCCGGGTTTTGATGAGGTCTGGGAGAAGCTTCGCTCCGGGGAGCGCTCGGATGCGCTGGCTGCGCTGCCCTGGCGTGGGTCCCGGCCGCTGGAGGTCATCGAGCAGGCCTTGGCCGATGAACTGGGCGTGTGCGGTCCTGACGCGGCTAGGCACTTCGAAGTCTCCTACGGCGGCCACGTTGATGGGGCGTACATCAACTTCCCTGAAGGAAAGGACGGCGCTGCGGATCAGTGCGAGAAGTGGCAGGTGCTTTCGCCGACGCGCGGACACGGGTGGGGAACCGTCGAAATCAACCGCCACTTGAAGCGCACTTTCCGGCAGCGGGAGATGCGACGGGCGACGGCACCCAAGTGGCAGCGCACCACGCCGCCGCCTCTCGGCGCCGAGCAGATCGTCCTCGGTGACAAAGTACTCAACACCCAGAACGGAAGGCTGCCGAAGGTCCCCTGGTCAGCTGGCCTGGGCTACGTGGCCAACGGCGAGATCGGCGTCGTGGTCGGACGGCTCGGCAAGAAGGGCAGCAACCCGAGAGACACCCTCATCGAGTTCTCCTCGCAGGTCGGCACAACTTACAAGTACGCGGCGCTGGCCGAGGACGATCCGGCGCTGGAGCTCGCATGGGCGATCACCATCCACAAGTCCCAGGGGTCAGAATTCCGCAAGGTCTTCGTCCTGCTGCCCAGCTCGGCTCGGAAGCTGTCGCGAGAGATGCTTTACACCGCGCTCACCCGTCAGCAGGACCAGGTGATCCTTCTACATGAAGGCTCGATCGATGAGCTTCTTGAGCTGACCATCTCGACCGGCTCGGAAACCGCGCGCCGGCTGACCGACCTCTTCGGCCTACCCATGCCACGTGAGGTCTTCTTCCCTGACGGGACTCCGGCGGGGAAGCTGGATGCCAGGCTGATCCACATCACCGGGAACGGAACGCTGGTCCGCAGCAAGAACGAGGTGATCATCGCTAACATCCTGGACAACCTGGTCCGTGGGCACTGGCGTTATGAGCTTCCGCTGGAGATCAACGGCAAGACTCTCCGGCCAGATTTCACCATCCGTACACCAGGCGGCAGGACGATCTACTGGGAGCACCTAGTGCTTTGACCGGAAACGATCACCGGGTTGGCGCGTAAGGCGGTCCGGCCGGTTGGATGGTGCTGATCACGTTCGATCGGAAGTCGGGAGGCCCGGTGACGCATCCGGTCAAGGTCCGCAGGCT